>CAXUHK010000189.1:0-2407 GCA_964250775.1 uncultured Acetobacteraceae bacterium
ACCCCTCGTAGTGCTCCGCCACCAGGCGGTCGAGCAGCCGCACCCCGTAGGCGGTGGCGCCCTTCGGCACCATGGCGGCGTCCTTGGTGCTCCAGGCCATGCCGGCGATGTCGAGGTGCGCCCAAGGTTTGCTGTTCGCGAAGCGCAGCAGGAACTGCGCCGCGGTGATCGAGCTGCCGGGGCGGCCGGTGACGTGCTTCATGTCGGCGATGTCGGACTTGAGCTGACGGTCGTACGCCTCGCCCATCGGCATCCGCCACACTTTCTCGCCCGAATCCATGCCGGCCTGGTGCAGCCGTGTCGCCAAGTCGTCGTCGTTGCTGAACATGCCGGCGTGCTCGTGGCCGAGCGCCACGATGATCGCCCCGGTCAGGGTCGCGAGGTCGACCATGAAGCGCGGTTCGAACCGCGCCTGGGCGTACCAGAGCAGGTCGGCCAGCACCATGCGGCCCTCGGCGTCGGTGTTGATGATCTCGACGGTCTGGCCGGAATGGCTGGTCACGACGTCGCCCGGCCGCTGCGCGCTGCCCGAGGGCATGTTCTCGACCAGGCCCACGATGCCGACCGCGTCCACCTTCGCGTGCCGTCCGGCGAGGGCGGCCATCAGGCCGACCACGGCGCCGGCGCCGGCCATGTCCCACTTCATGTCCTCCATGCCGGAGGCGGGCTTGATGCTGATGCCGCCGCTGTCGAAGGTGACGCCCTTGCCCACGAAGGCGACCGGCTTGCTGTCGGCGCCCGTGCCGCGCCAGCGCATCACCACCACGCGCGGCTCGTTGACGCTGCCCTGCGAGACGCCGAGGAGTGCCCCGAACTTGAGTTCCGCAAGCTCAGCCGGCCCCATCACCTCGACTTCCAGACCGAGCGAGGACAGCGCGCGGCAACGCTCCGCCATCTCGGCCGGGTTCAGCACGTTGGGCGGCTCGCTCACCAGGTCGCGCGACAGGAACACGCCGTCGGCGACGCCCTTGAGCGGGGTCCAGGCCGCCTCGGCCGCCGCGACGTCGGCGGCCAGCACGGTGAGCTTGGTCGCGAGTGGCTTGTCCTCCGGCTTCTCGGCGGTGCGGTAGCGGTCGAAGCGGTAGCCGCGCAGGCGCGCCCCGAACGCCATGTGCGCCGCGAACTCGGCCGACACGGCGGAGGCGTCGAGGCTGGCCACCGCCTCGCGCATCAGCGCCGCCGCCGCGTGTCCGCCCGCCTCCTCGGCCTTCAGCGCCGTCAGCTCGCCGGGCTTGCCGAGACCGACCAGCACCACCCGCGACAAGCCGGCGCCGGGGGCCAGGATGGTGGTCGCCTGCCCGGCCTTGCCGCGGAACTCGGCCACCGTCAGCGCACGGCCGACAGCCCCGCCGGTGGCGGCGTCGGCAGCGCCGAACAGGCCACCGCGCGCGTCCGGCTCGGCGCCTTCCGGCACCAGCAGCACGAGGGCGCCGGACTCCGGCAGGGCGGGTGTCGCGAAGGCGATGTCGGGCATCGGGAAGACTCCGGGAGCGTTCAACGCGGCAGCCTAGCAGGGGCTGCGGGTTTTGCACCATCCGGGGCGGCTCGCTAAGACGGGTGGGATGGACGATCCTACCCTGCTCTCGCTCGCCGCAGACCTGGCCCACCGCGCCGGGTCGCTGATCCTGGCGATACGGGCCCGTGGCTTCGCGACCAAGCGCAAGGCCGACGCCTCGCCGGTGACGGAGGCCGACCACGCCGCCGAGGCGCTGATCGCCGCCGGCCTGCGCCAAGCGGCGCCACACATCCCGGTGGTGGCCGAGGAGGAGACGGCGGCGGGCCGGGTGCAGGAAGCCGCGCCCGAGCTGTGGCTGGTCGACCCGCTGGACGGCACGCGCGAGTTCGCCGCCGGGCGCGACGACTTCACCGTCAACATCGGCCTGGTCCGCGACGGCCGCCCGGTGCTGGGCGTGGTCGGCGTGCCGGCGCGCGGCGAGCTGTTCGGGGGCATCGTCGGACACGGCGCCTGGAAGCGCGATGCCGCCGGCGAGCGGGCCATCTTCGCCCGCCGCGCGCCGTCGGAGGGCTTGGCGGTGATCGCCAGCCGGTCGCTGGCCGCCGACCCGCGCATGGCCGAGTTCCTGGCCGGGCGCGGCGTCGCCTCGGTCAGCCACACCGGCTCGGCGGTGAAGTTCTGCCGCGTGGCGGAGGGCCGCTTCGACCTCTACCCGCGTTTCGGCCGCACGATGGAGTGGGACACCGCGGCGCCGCAGGCGCTGCTAGAGGCGGCCGGCGGCGCGGTCCGCACGCTGGACGGCGCGGCGCTCGCCTACGGCAAGCCGGGGTGGGAGAACCCGGCCTTCGTCTGCTCCGGCGCCACTTGACCGACACGTTGCGCGCCGACGCCACCGGCAACGCGGAGGCGGCGGCGCTGGGGGTGGCAGGCGCGCTGGTGGGGGTCGGCACC
>CAXUHK010000189.1:2417-7421 GCA_964250775.1 uncultured Acetobacteraceae bacterium
GGGGCCCGGGGGGGGCGGGCCGGGCTGGTGGGGGCGTGCGGCCCGGCGCGGGTCCCCGCCGGGGGGGCCGACGCCACGCAGCCGCGCGCGGTGGCCGCGGTGTTCGACGCCAAGGGCCGGCCGCACTTCAACCCGCTGATCTGCCACTACCCGGACGCCGATGCCGCCTTCGCCGACGTCTACGCCGGGCCACTGGCGGAGCGGCTGGCGGCGGCGTTCTGGCCGGGGCCGCTGACCCTGGTGCTGCCGCGCCGGGTCACAAGCGGCGTGGCGCTGCTGGCCGGGGCCGGCCTGGACTCGCTGGCGGTGCGGGTCCCGGCGCAGCCGGCGGCGCTCGCCCTGCTGCGCGCCACCGGGCGGCCGGTGGCGGCCCCCTCGGCCAACCGCTCCGGCGCGGTCAGCCCGACCTCCCCGGCGCATGTGCTGGCCGGGGGTGCGGGCCGCCTCGCGGCGGTGCTGGCCAGCGGGCCGTGCGCGGTGGGCGTCGAGAGCAGCGTGCTGGACCTGACCGGGCCGGTTCCGGTGCTGCTGCGACCGGGCGGCGTCCCGCGCGAGGCGATCGAGGCGGTGTGCGGGCCGGTCGGCCGCGGCATCACGCCGGCCGCCGCCGAGGCGGCGCGCGGGCTGCGCTCGCCGGGCTTGCTGGTGACGCATTACGCGCCCCGGCTGCCGGTGCGGCTTGATGCGGTGGCGGTCGCCGTCGACGAGGCGTTGCTGGCGTTCGGGCCGCCGCTGCCGCGAGCGGGAGCGGTGTTCCAGTTGAGCGCCGCGCGCGACGTGGCCGAGGCGGCGGCGCGGCTGTTCGAGGGCTTGCGGACGCTGGACGGCGCCGGGCAGGAGCTGCGCGGCATTGCCGTGATGCCGGTGCCGCACACCGGCCTGGGCGTCGCCATCAACGACCGGCTGCAGCGTGCGGCCGCACCTCGCGACTGACGCGACCGGCGCCGCGCCCTTGGCCCGTCCGGCTGCAGCTTGATTGGAGATTTGTAAGGAAAGAGACATCAATCCCAACTTGCCGCGGCCGCTTATGTCTGTCGGTGCCAGCCGTTCGAAGGAACACCGACCATGCACGTTGCGGCAAAACTTGGCTTGGCCTTGGTCGTGGTCGCGATCGGCTCGTTCGCGGCGCTGCGGTTCGGCCGATCGGCACCGCCCCCCGCTGCCCTGCCGATGGCCGCAGTCCCGGTCGTGGCCGTGCCGGTGCAGCAGCACCCGATCCCGATCGTCCTGAGCGGGCTCGGCACCGTGCAGGCGCTGAACACCGCCACGATCCACACCCAAGTCGCCGGCCTGCTGCAATCGGTCGACTTCATCGAAGGCCAGCCGGTGCATCGCGGCGACACCCTGGCGCGGATCGACCCGCGGCCGTTCCAAGCCGGGCTGACCCAGGCCGAGGCGCAACTGAGCCGCGACACCGCCCAGCTCGGCAACACGCAGCTCAACCTCGGCCGCAACCTGCCGCTGCTGAAGAACGGCTTCGCCACCAGCCAACAGGTCGCCGACCAGCAGTCGCAGGTGGCGCAGCTCCAGAGTACCGCCAAATCCGACCAGGCGGCGATCGACGCCGCGCGCACCCAGCTTAGCTACACCACGCTGACCGCGCCGTTCGACGGCGTGACCGGCGTACGCCGCATCGATGTCGGCAACGTCGTGCATCCGACCGACGCCAGCGGGCTGGTCACGGTGACGCAGGTGCAGCCGATCGCCGTGCTGTTCACCTTACCCACGTCCGCCATCGCGCAGGTGCAGGACGCTCTGGCGCACGGCACGGTGCCGGCGCTCGCCTACGATCAGGCCGGGGCCCATGTGCTCGACACTGGCAAGCTGCTGCTGGTCGACAACCAGGCCGACCCGCAGACCGGCACGGTGCAGCTCAAGGCGCTGTTCCCCAACCTGCAGCGGCGGCTGTGGCCCGGAACCTTCGTCAACGTCGAACTGACCACCTCGGTCGTGAGCGCGGCACTGACCGTGCCGATCGACGCGGTGCAGCTCGGCCCCGACGGCGAGTTCGCCTACGTCGTCGGATCCGATCACAAGGTCTCGATCGCCAAGATCGAGGTCGGGCAACGGCTGCGCGGCGAGGCCATGGTCGCGCACGGGCTGGCCGCCGGGCAGACCGTGGTGACGCAGGGCCAATACCGCCTGACTCCGGGCGCGCTTGTCGACGAGGTCGCGCCGGCACAGGTCGCGAACTCCTCGACCGCGACGGCGGGGATGCTGCCATGAACATCTCGGCAGGCTTCATCCGCCGGCCGGTCGCGACCTCGCTGCTGATGGTGGCGGTGGTGGCGCTCGGCATGGTCGCCTACCTGCAACTGCCGGTGGCGGCGCTGCCCAACGTCGACTTCCCGACCATCCAGGTGTCGGCCCAGTTGCCGGGCGCCGACGCCGCGACCACGGCGTCCTCGGTCGCGACCCCGCTCGAACGCCAGCTCGGGCAGATCCCCGGCATCACCTCGATGACCAGCAGCAGCGGCAGCGGCTTCGTCCAGATCACGCTGCAGTTCGACCGCAGCCGCACCATCACCTCGGCCGCCGGCGACGTGCAGGGCGCGATCAACGCCGCGGCCGGCCAGTTGCCCGGCGCATTGCTGAACCCGCCCACCTTCCGCAAGACCAACCCGGCCGACACGCCGATCCTGCTGATCGGTCTCACCTCCGACACGCTGCCGATCACCAAGGTCAGCGACTACGCCAACTCGATCCTGGCGCAGAAAATCTCCCAGGTGCCGGGTGTGGGCATCGTGAGCGTGGGCGGGCTGCAGAGCCCGTCGATCCATGTCCAGGTCAACCCGGCACAGCTCGCGGCCGCGAACCTCGATCTCGAACAAGTGCGGGCCGCCCTGGCCAACGCCACGGTCAACCAGCCAAAGGGCCAGCTCTACGGCAAACAGCAGGCGTTCGCGCTCACCACGAACGACCAGCTCACCTCCGCCGCGGCGTTCCAGGACGTCATCGTCGCCTACCGCAACGGCGCGGCGATCCGGGTGCGCGACATCGGCCGCGCGGTGTCGGCGCCCGAGGACCCGACCCAGGCGGCGTGGCTCGGCAGCCAGCACGCGGTGATGATCGCGGTGCAGCGGCAGCCCGGCGCCAACGTCATCGCGACCGTGGACGCGATCACCCAGGCGCTGCCGCAGCTCGAGGCGTCGCTGCCGCCCGCCATCCACGTCCAGGTGGTCTCCGACCGCACCCAGACGATCCGCGCCAGCGTGTCGGACGTGCAGTTCACCCTGATGCTGACGATCGTGCTCGTGGTGGGCGTGATCGCGGTGTTCCTGCGCCGGTTCTGGGCCACGATGATCCCCGCGATCTCGGTGCCGATCTCGCTGATCGGCACTTTCGGCGTCATGCTGGTGCTGGGCTACAGCCTCGACAACCTCTCGCTCATGGCGCTCACCATCGCGGTCGGCTTCGTGGTCGACGACGCGATCGTCATGGTCGAGAACGTCGTCCGCCATATGGAAAACGGCGCCACCCCCATGCGGGCGGCGCTCGACGGGGCGCGCGAGATCGGCTTCACCATCCTGTCGATCTCGATCTCGCTGATCGCCGTATTCATCCCGCTGTTCCTGATGAGCGGCGTCGTGGGCCTGCTGTTCCAGGAGTTCGCAGTCACCGTCGCGGTGTCGATCCTGGTGTCGGTGTTCGTCTCGCTGACGCTGACGCCGATGCTGTGCGCCAAGCTGCTCAAGCCGGACGCCGAAGCGAAATCGGGGCGCATCGCGCGGGCGCTGGAGGCGGGGCTCGACCGGCTGGTCGGCGGCTACGACCGCGCGCTGATCGTGGCGCTGCGCTGGCGACGGGTGACGCTCGCGGTGATGCTGCTGACCGTGGCCGCGACCGTGGCGCTGTTCGTCGTCATCCCGAAGGGCTTCTTCCCGCAGCAGGACACCGGCATGATCGTCGGCATCACCGAGGCGGCGCAGGACGTCTCGCCGGCCGGCATGATGCAGCGCCAGCAGGCGGTGCTGGCGATCGCAAGCCGCGACCCGGCGGTGGCGTCGGCGATCGGCTATGTGGGCGCCGGCGGCGTCACCGTGGCCGGCAACAACGGCCGGGTGTTCATCACGCTGAAGCCGCAGGGCCAGCGCAACGTCACCGCGGATCAGGTCATCGCCCGGCTGAGCCGCGCGCTGCAGCCGGTGCAGGGCATCACCCTGTTCATGCAGGCGGCGCAGGACATCAACATCGGCGCCATGCTGTCCAAGACCCAGTACCAATACACCTTGACCGACGTGGATTTGCAGGAGCTGAACCTCTACGCGCCGCGGCTCCTGGCCAGGTTGCGGGCGTTGCCGCAGCTCAGCTCGGTCGCGAGCGACCAGCAGGCGGCGGGACGCAGCATGAGCATCGCCATCGACCGCACGGCGGCGTCACGCTTCGGCATCGACCCGGCGGCCGTGGACTCCACCCTGTACGACGCGTTCGGCCGCCGCCACGTGGCCAAGGTCTACACCACGCTGAACCAGTACTACGTGATCCTCGAGGTGGACCCTACCTACCAGCTCGGGCCAAACGCGCTCGCCCGCATCTACGTGCGCTCGCAGGCGGGCGCCGAGGTGCCGTTGAGCCAGCTTGCCTCGTTCAGCTCGGCGCTGGCCCCGCTGGCGGTCAACCACAAGGGCCAGTTCCCCTCGGCGACGCTGAGCTTCAACCTCGCTTCGGGGACCACGATCGGCGAGGCGGTGACGCTGGTGCAGCGCGCCACGGCCGACCTGCACTTGCCTGCCTCGATCGCCGCCAGCTTCCAGGGCAACGCGCAGGCGTTCCAGAGCTCGCTCGGCAGCACCCCGCCACTGATCCTGGCGGCGCTGTTCGCGGTCTACGTCATCCTGGGAATGCTCTACGAGAGCACCATCCACCCGCTGACGATCCTCTCGACGCTGCCGGCGGCGGGGCTGGGGGCGTTGGCCACGCTGATGCTGTTCGGCCGGCCGCTCGACGTCATCGGCATCATCGGCATCATCCTGCTGATCGGCATCGTGAAGAAGAACGGCATCA
>CAXUHK010000190.1:0-2998 GCA_964250775.1 uncultured Acetobacteraceae bacterium
GATCGGCCTGGCGCAGGCCGGCGGCGACGGCTTCTTCGACGATGGCGGCTACCCGGTGGGCGCCGGCTGGGACGAGGTGGGCTTGCCCGAGGTCGCCGACCCCAACGCCTACGCGCTGGAGATCAGCGGCGAGAGCATGGAGCCGGTGTTCCGCGACGGCGACCTGGTGATCGTCTCGCCGGCCGCGCCGGTGCGGCGCGGCGACCGCGTGGTGGTGCGCACCCGCAACGGCGAGGTGATGGCCAAGGAACTCGCCCGCCGCTCGGCCCGCCGGGTCGAGTTGCGCAGCCTCAACCCGGCGCACGAGGGCTACACGTTCGAGCTGCCGGAACTGGCCTGGATGCACCGCATCGTCTGGGCCAGCCAATAGCGCGAGGGCGTCCCGGCGCGGCCGCCACGACCGCGGCGCCACAGCCACGTGCATTCTTGACACACTGGCGACCCCCCGGTAGCAGACCCCACGGCCGCTCGGCGAGGTGGCGAGATGCCTGATCCGTCGTTTGAAGAGCGGCTTAGGGCGGCTCGCGCCAAGCAGGGCATGGACCCGGCGCCGCAGCCTGCCGCCCCGCCGCTCGGGGCATCGGCGATGGGGCTGGGGTTGCGGGTCGGCGTGGAACTGGTCTCGGCGCTCGCCGTGGCCGCGGCGATCGGGTTCTTCCTCGATCGCTGGCTGCACACCAAACCGGTGCTGCTGGCGGTGTTCGTGCTGCTCGGCGGTGCCGCCGGGGTGGCGAATGTGTGGCGGCTGATGGGGCCGAAGGCGCCCCGGCCGTGAGTGGAGTGACCCGCCCCGGCGGGTCGTGGTTGGGGGCGGAACGGTGGCGGCTGAAGGCGGATCGATCGACGCGCTGGGGCAGTTCAAGCTGTCCACCGCCCTGGGGCCGCTCGGCCGCTCGGTCAACTTCACCCAGTCCAACCTCATCATGCTGGTGGCGTCGGCGCTGATCCTGGCGCTGCTGTATTACGGCGCCCGGCCGCGCGCCGTGGTGCCGGGGCGGCTGCAGGCGCTGGCCGAGATGAGCTACGGCTTCATCCACGGCATGTGTACCGAGCAGATCGGCCCCGAGGGACGGCGCTTCTTCCCGTTCGTGTTCACGCTGTTCTTCTTCGTGCTGATGGGCAACCTGCTCGGCCTGCTGCCGTACGTGTTCACCTACACCAGCCACATCGCCGTCACAGCGACGCTCGCGGTCGCGGTCATCGTCATCGTGACCGTGGTGGCGCTCAGTATCCATGGCTGGCACTTCTTCACCTATTTCTTCCCTGCCGGCGCGCCCATCTGGCTGGCGCCGCTGATCGTCCCGGTCGAGATCATCTCCTACCTGTCGCGCCCGGTCAGCCTGTCGATCCGACTGTTCGCCAACATGGTGGCCGGGCACGTCATGCTGGCGGTGTTCGCCTCCTTCATCCTGATGCTTTCGGGCCTGGGTGCCGTCGGCACGGTGGGCGCTATCGCCCCCCTGGCGTTGAACGTCGTGCTGATCGGCTTCGAGCTGCTCGTGGCGTTCCTGCAGGCCTACGTGTTCGCCATCCTGACCTCGATCTACCTGCACGACGCGGTGCATCTGCACTGACGCGGCGAACTCCGTTTTCCGTCTAAACTTAAGAGGATAAAGCTCATGGACGTGGCCGCCGCTAAGGCAATCGGAGCCGGCATTGCCGTCATCGCGCTCGCGGGCGTGGGCATCGGCATCGGCAACATCTTCTCGTCGCTCGTGACCAGCGTGGCGCGCAACCCGTCGGCGCGCGACCAGGTGTTCGGCCTCGGAATCCTGGGCTTCGCGCTGACCGAAGCGGTGGCGCTGTTCGCGTTGCTGATCGCGTTCCTGATCCTGTTCACCTGAGACCGCCGATGCGTCGCCCGCCAGCCCTGGTGGCGCCAGCCCTGTTGGCGCTTGTGGCCACAGCCGCCGCTCCGGCGGCGGCGATGGCCGCCGAGGGGATGCCGCAGCTCGATTTCGGCAACCCGCTGACCATCAGCCAGGTGGTCTGGCTGGCCCTCATCTTCGTGACGCTCTACCTGTTGCTGAACAACTGGGCGCTGCCGCAGGTGGCCGACGTGCTGGCCCGCCGTGCCGCGACCATCGGCGCGGACCTCGAAGCCGCCCGCTCGGCCAAGCTCGAGGCCGACGCCTCGGTGGCGGAGTTCACCGCCGCCACGCGTCAGGCGCAAACCAGCGCGCAGGCGCAGGTCACGGCGGCGACCGACCAGGCCAAGCGCGAGGCGGCGGAGCAATCGGCCGCGCTGAACCAGCGGCTCGACGCCCAGCTCGAAGAGGCCGAGCAGCGCATCGAGGCGGCGCGCGGCTCGGCGCTCGGCGCGTTGCGGCAGGTCGCGTCCGACACCGCCAGCGCCGTCGTCACGCGGCTGACCGGCCATGCCCCGGAGGCCGGCAGTGTCGACCGGGAGGTCGGGGCGGTCATGGCCGCGACCGGCCGCGGCTGAGGGAGCGGACCATGCATTTCACCGGCCTGTTCGCGAACCCGGAGACTTGGGTTTCCATCGCGTTCGTCATCTTCGTGGCCCTGTTCGGCGGCCGGCTGTGGTCGGCGTTGGCCGGGATGCTGGACCGTCGCGCCGTCGCGGTCCGCGCCGAACTGGCCGAGGCGGCGCGGCTGAAGGGCGAGGCCGAGGCGTTGCTGGCCGACGCGCAGGCCCGCCGGCAGCAGGCCATGGCCGACGCCCAGCGCCTGCTCGATGGCGCCCGCGCCGAGGCCGCGCGCCTGTCCGAGGCCGCCGCCACGGAGGCCCGCGCCAGCGCCGCCCGACGCGAACGGAGGGCGTCCGAGCGCATCGCCGCCGCCGAGAAGGCCGCCGTCACCGAGGTGCGCCTGGCCGCCGCCCAGATCGCCGCCTCGGCCGCCGAACGGGTGATCCGCAACACGCTCGGCGCCGATGCCGACGCGCGCCTGATCGACCAGGCCATCGCCGGACTCCCGGCGGCGCTGTCGCGCCGCGCCCCCGGCTGGGGCGCGCGGGTGGGTGGATTTGGGTGGG
>CAXUHK010000190.1:3008-4169 GCA_964250775.1 uncultured Acetobacteraceae bacterium
CGCGCCTCCTGAAGGGCCGCGCGGATCGTTCCATTAGGTAGGGCCAGCATTTAACGTCATGGCCGGGTTTGACCCGGCCATCCACGACCTCCCGCGCCGCAGGGGTGTCGACCGCGCGCACAAACCGGGAAACACCGGGTTTCGCTCGCACCGCGTGGATGGCCGGGTCAAGCCCGGCCATGACGCAAAACATTGTTCCGTATTAAAAATCAACTACGAGCGGATGCCCCGGCTAAGCCACGGCTCCGTCACGGCCTCTGCGCGCGGTTGTTGGCCAGCTCCTCCGGCGAGAGGCGGAACCCCACGAAGATGCTGTAGGCGGCCGCCGTCTTGGTGCGGGTGATCGGCAGCAGCAGGTCGATCGGGTCGCCGCTGACCCGCTGCTGGTCGATGTTGGCCGGGAAGTTGGCCACCATGCGGTAATCCTGCTCATCGAGCACTTGCCCAGCCTCCGTGACGCCGACGAAATACGGGACTTCCAGGCGGCCGCCCTGCGCCGCCGGGCCGCGCGTCAGGTCCATCGCCACCTGCAGCCGCGCCCGGACATGGGTCGGGTCTGCACGGGTGCAGGTCGCCGGCACCGCGGTCAGCCGCGCCTGCACGACCAGTTCGCTGATGTCGCGCCCGCCGCCGGCGAAGCGCTGCATGTCGGCGGCGTCCTTGAGCAGCGACAATGACGGGCAGATCGGCGGGAACTGGTCGGCGCTCTCGCACCCGGCAAGGGAGATCGCGGCCAGCGCCAGGCAGGACACGGCAAGGCGGGCGGGCATCGGCAGACTCCGGCGAACATGCAGGCGGTACTGTGCGGCGGCGGCGGCGCTGCCACAACATCGCGCCGCATCGAGAACCCCTGGGCAGCGCGCGGTCCGCTGTGTAGGGCTAGGTCTTCCCGGCCGAAAGCCCGATCCCGATGGCGGTCTACACCGAAGTCTCCGACGACGCCCTGAACGCCTTCCTGACGGAGTACGACATCGGCGGCGCGGTATCCTGCAAGGGCATCGCGGAAGGGGTAGAGAACAGCAATTTCGCGCTGCGAACCAGTTCCGGAGACTTTATTCTTACGCTCTACGAGAAGCGGGTCGAGGTGGCCGAGCTGCCGTATTTCCTCGGCCTGATGCAGCATCTGGCCGATCGCGGCATCGTCTGCCCGCGCCCGGTGGC
>CAXUHK010000190.1:4179-7377 GCA_964250775.1 uncultured Acetobacteraceae bacterium
GGGGGGGGGGGGTGGGGGGGGCTCCGGCGGCGTTGGGCGGGGGGCGCCGCCGCCATCGCCACCTTCCTGCCCGGCAACTGGCCGCGCCGGGTGCGGCTCGAACATTGCGGGGCGGTGGGCCGGGCATTGGCCTCGCTGCACCGCGCCGGCCAGGATTACGGCGTCATGCGCGAGAACGCGCTCGGCCCGCACGGCTGGGCGCCGCTGCTGGCCCGCAGCGGCGGCCACGCCGATGCGGCCACCTTGCCGCCCGGGCTGCTCGACGAGCTGGGCTCCGCCCTCGACGCGGTGCTGGCGGCGTGGCCGGCGCCGGGCGCGCTGCCGCGCGGCCACATCCACGCCGACCTGTTCCCCGACAACGTGTTCTTCCTCGCCGGCCGGCTGTCGGGGCTGATCGACTTCTACTTCGCGGCGTTCGACGTGCTCGCCTACGACATCGCGGTCTGTCTCAACGCCTGGTGCTTCGAGCCGGATTTGTCGTTCGGCGCCGCCAAGGCGCACGCGTTGCTGGCCGGCTACGAGGCGATGCGCGCGTTGTCGCCGGCGGAACGTGCGGCGCTGCCGGTGCTGTGCCAGGGGGCGGCGCTGCGTTTCGCGCTGACCCGGCTGTTCGATTGGCTGGCGACCCCTCCGGGTGCCATGGTCACGCGCAAGGACCCGATGGAGTTCGTCCGCCGCCTGCGCTTCCACCGCACCGCCGAGGCCGCCGATTATGGCCTCTGATACGGAGCTGGAGCCGGTGCAGATCTGGACCGATGGCGGCTGCAAGCCGAACCCGGGGCCGGGCGGCTGGGGCGCCGTGCTGCGCTACCGCGACCGCGAGCGCGACCTGTCCGGCTCGGAGCCCGCGACCACCAACAACCGCATGGAGCTGACCGCCGCCGCCATGGCGCTGGAGACGCTGACCCGCCCGTGCCGCGTCGTGCTGCACACCGACAGCGAGTATGTGCGCAACGGGATCACCCGCTGGCACACCGGCTGGGTGCGGCGCAACTGGCGCAACGCGGCCGGCGACCCGGTCGCCAACATGGATCTGTGGCGCCGCCTGCTGGCCGCGGCCGCCCCGCACCAGGTCGAGTGGCGCTGGGTGCGCGGCCATGCCGGCGAGCCGATGAACGAGCGCGCCGATCGGCTGGCGACCGCGGCCCGCGAGGCGCGTTAGCCAATCCCCGGCATGTCCTTCACGGGTTAATGAGCGGTTGACCGCCCGCATGGCGCGGTCCAGGGGTTAACAACCGTTAGGAAACGCCAAACTGACTTCATGATGAAACAGCTTGACCGAAGACCGGGGGCGGAATGGGGTCCGGGAGAGAGTTCGGCACCGGGTGAGTCGGGCGAGGCCGACGATCCGCTGCCACCCCTCGCGGCGTTGATCGCGGAGCTGGGCGAGCTGAAGCGGGTTCGCTGCGCCGGCCGAGCGGGAAGCGCCGCGGAACGGCTTTTCCGGGCCGCCTGGGGCCGGTTGTGCGCCGGAGAGCCGGTCGGCCAAGTGGCGGGATCGATCGTGGTCGCCGCGATCGTCGGCTGCGAACTCGGCGCCATCGACGACGACGTCCTGCGCGAGGTCGGTGTCGCTCCCGACCGGCGGCGCGCCATCCTGCACACGGCGTTCGCCGCCGCCACCGCGCGCATCCCGGGCCATCTGACCGGATGGCTGTGGCCAGGGGCGGGCGCCGCCGGGCCGATGGCCACGCCTCCCGCGTTCGTCGATGCCCTCGCGGCCCAGCCGCGCGCAGGTGCGACCGCGCCGGGCCATCCCCGCCTTGTGCTGGAGCCGGCCGAGAGCCATGCCGACCATTGCGTGACCGTGGCCGTGGCGGGCGTGTTGCTTGCCGGGCGCGAGGGCGCCGATCCGTCGCGGGTGTTCCTGGCCGGCCTCGCCCACCACCTGCACAATGCCCGCCTGCCGGATAGCGGGTTCGCCGGCGAACTGCTGTTGGGCGAGAGCTTGGCGCCGATCATGCGCGGGCTGTTCGATCGCGAGATCGCCACGCTGCCGGAGGCGCTCGGCGCCGCCGTGCGCGGCGCGCTCGAAGTGATAGTGGATGCCGATACGCCCGAGGGGCGGGCGTTCCACATCGCCGACGTGTTCGATCGGGTGCTGCAGGTGCGCTACCACGACCGCGTTGCCCGCTTCCGCGCCGAGCAGGCGCTGGGCGACATGGACCTGGTCCACGCCGGACCGCTGCAGTCGTTCCACAAGGCCATGCTGCGCCAGGCGGGCCTGCTGTGAGCGCCGCGAGCCAAACCACGGCGTCGATGCCGTGGCAATGGGCCGACGGCGAGCTGCGCAGCCCGACCAGCCGCCTGCCGCTGCGTGCGGACGGTGCGTATGCGCTGACCGACGATGCGGGCGGGCGCTGGCCGGTGATCGACGGCATCCCGTACCTGCGGGTCGGGCGTGACGCGCTGGTCGGCGCGGCATTGGCGGCGCTGGATGCGGGCGACGTCGAGGCGGCCACCGTGACGCTCCTGGCCGACCGGGACGACTGGGCCAACGGCCCCGCCGCCGATCCGACCGCGTTGCGGGCGCTGCTGGCGGATCGCGACCGGGTGAACTTCCGCGACGCCATGCGGCGACTGGCATTCGGCCCGGTGGCCGACTATTTCGCGCATCGCTGGTCCGACCCGACCTTCCTGTCCGGCCTCGCCCTGGCCGAGGCGCATTGGCGGCCGCGCGCCAGGGTGGTCGAGCTGGCCTGCGGCGCCGGCCATTTCCTGCGCGCCTTCGCGGCGCAGGCCACCTCGGTCGTTGGCCTCGACGTGGTGTTCTCGAAGCTGTGGCTGGCGCGGCATTGGGTCGCCCCCGAGGCCCGGCTGGCGTGCTGCGACGCCACCCGCCCGTGGCCGGTCGCGGGCGCCAGCGCCGACCTCGTGTTCTGCCACGACGCCCTGTATTTCCTGCCCGACAAGGCGGCGGTGGTGGCCGAGATGCGCCGGGTCGCCGGGGCGGCGGGCACGATCCTGTGCGGCCATGCGCACAACGCCGAGGCCGACAACTTCTCCAGCGGCGCGCCGCTGTCGCCGCTGGGCTACGCCGAGCTGTTCGGCGACGCCCGGCTGTATGACGACGCGGAACTGACTGTGGCCCTGGTCGCGCGCCGCGCGCCGCGCGCCGCGACGCCCTCGGAGTTGCGCGACGTCGCGGCGGTGTCGATCGCCGCCGGGGCTGTGGCGCCCGCCCGCCCGGTGCTGGGC
>CAXUHK010000191.1:0-7166 GCA_964250775.1 uncultured Acetobacteraceae bacterium
GCTGCTGGGCCACGCCGACATCGCGACCACGCAGATCTACACCCATGTCGAGGCAAGCCGGCTGGCCACCGTGCTGCAGGCGCATCATCCCCTTGCGCGCAAGGCTGGGGCGCGCCGCGGGGGCTGACCGGCTTTGTCCCCGATGCTAAGCGGACCCATGCGACACTATCTCGATTTCGAAAAGCCGATCGCCGACCTCGAAGGCAAGATCGACGAGCTGCGCAAGATGTCGGAGCCCGGCGCCATCAACATCGCCGAGGAAGTCACGCGCCTGGTCGACAAGTCCGACAAGCAGCTCCGCGCCACCTACGCCAAGCTCACCGCCTGGCAGAAGACCCAGGTGGCGCGCCATCCGGACCGGCCGCAGACCAGCGACTACCTGGCCCAGCTCATCACCGACTTCACGCCGTTGGCCGGCGACCGGGCCTACGCCGACGACGCGGCGGTGATCGGCGGCCTGGGCCGCTTCCACGGCCGCTCGGTGGTGGTGCTGGGCACCGAGAAGGGCCGCGACACCGAGAGCCGGGTCGCGCACAATTTCGGCATGGCGCGGCCGGAGGGCTACCGCAAGGCGCGCCGGCTGATCGAGCTGGCCGGGCGGTTCGGCCTGCCGGTGCTGAGCTTCGTCGACACCTCGGGCGCCTTCCCCGGCATCGAGGCCGAGGCGCGCGGCCAGGCCGAGGCGATCGCCCGCTCGATCGAGGCCTGCCTCGACGCGCCGGTGCCGGTGGTCGCCACCGTGATCGGCGAGGGCGGCTCCGGCGGCGCCATAGCGCTGGCGGCCGGCGACGCGGTGCTGATGCTGGAGCACTCGGTCTACTCGGTGATCTCGCCCGAGGGCTGCGCCGCGATCCTGTGGAAGGATGCGGCGCAGGCCCCGGCGGCGGCGGAGGCGCTGCGGCTCACCGCCGAGGATTTGAAGCGGCTGCGGCTGATCGACGCCATCGTGGCCGAGCCGCTGGGCGGTGCCCACCGCGACCCGCAGGCGACGGTGGCGGCGGTGGGCGAGGCGGTGCTGGCGGCGCTGCGGCCGCTGCTGGAACTGGATGCCGCGACCTTGCGCGGGCGGCGGGCTGACAAGTTCCTGGAGATGGGGCGCGAGGCGATCGCGTGAGTGCCGCTCGGCGCAGGTGTTCGCGGCAAGACGGTTTTCAGTCCGCTTTTTTGTTGCTACGATAATCCGTGAAGATCGAATTCGACCTGGGCAAGGACGTCATCAATCGAGAGAAACACGGGCTATTCCTGGCCGATGCCGAGCGTATGGATTTCGGCACCGCCCTCTATGCTCAAGATAACCGCTACGACTACGGCGAAGTTCGGACACAAGCTTTAGGGTTGATCGATGGACGATTGCACATGCTGGTTTTCACCGTGCGTCGTGATGCGTTGCGGGCGGTCTCGCTGCGAAAGGCCAATCCGAAAGAGGTAAAGCGCTATGACGAAGAAGCTTGAGCCGCCACCGGCGGACTTTGACGAGAAC
Source organism: uncultured Acetobacteraceae bacterium (assembly GCA_964250775.1). GTDB lineage: Bacteria > Pseudomonadota > Alphaproteobacteria > Acetobacterales > Acetobacteraceae > CAVRQM01. Next base: position 1,481 of record CAXUHK010000191.1, read on the forward strand.
CCTGAGTGGACCGAGGAGGATTTTGCCCGGGCAAGGCCCTTCAAGGAGGTTCTTCCGGAACAGTATAAAGCATTGAAGAAGCTTGGTCGCCCGCCGGTTGAAACTCCCAAGGTACATATCGGCTTCCGCCTTGCGGCCGATGTGGTCGAGGGTGTGCGCGCTACCGGCCCGGGCTATAATGCCCGCGTGGAAAAGCTTTTGCGTGAGGCGCTTGCAAACGGTCTCCTTTGAGCTGGATTTTGCAACATGGAACCTCTGATACGGTCTAGGAGGTGGGCATCAATTTATTTAATAAAAAACTTACCCAATAAAGTTGACAGAGGCCCACCAATAGCAGGAATAATAACTAGTCTCATTGGGCTTCTAGCGAAGTTACTATCCCAGCTTTTGATTTCAGAATTATTATTAATGGTTTGTTCAATTTTCTCAATTCTTATATCTCGTCCGGCTTTCATTGAGCCGACCGACTGAGAACTGGTTTGTTGGTTGAAGCGATCCACCCGCGCGCTTGCCAAAACTTCCTTTAAAGCCGTTGCCAGACTACGCCGCTCGCGATCCAAAAAGAGGGTAAATAGCAGGAAGAATGCCGCGCATAGCCCTACCGGACTGAGCAGCGCTAGATACCAGAATTGCGGAGGAACATCAGGTAGCCAAAACCATATCCGAGTTGGAAAGAAAGGGTTATTGACCACGTCGAAAGCAGCCCGCTGTAATGAGTCGCAGAGGTGCTGAGCGGGCCCACATCCTTGACCCCCACTTAGAGTAATAAAACCCTTAGCGCCGGCCATTAACAGGATTACAACTGTTGCGGCCCGTAGTGTCCAGGCCAGCAGGAAATATACGACAATCCTGATGCGGGCCTGATTGTATGTCACCCCTGTCCATTATGATCAAAAAATTGTGAAGTCAACTGAGTCGCGCCGCCAATAGGCTACTAGTAACAGCAACGTAGCTTGGAAAAGCGGAGCACCTTCCGTCGTGCCGCGCGCTCCAAAGCTGACGGAAAGCGATGCGCTTTCCTGCCCTACGCTTTCGGTTACATCGTCCGCCCATGGCAGTGCTTGAACTTCTTCCCCGACCCGCACGGGCAGGGTGCGTTGCGCGGGCTGTTGGCCCAGGTGCGCGGGTCGGCCGGGTCGACCGAATCGCTGCGCATCGCCCCGGCGCTCAGCGTCAGCGTGTCGCCCGCCGGCTCGTAGCCACGCTCCTCGCCGCCGCCGGAATAGGCCATCGCCGGCTCGGCGTGGCTCGCCACCATCGGCGGCGGGGTCGGCATCGGCGCCGGCTCGGCGTTGAGCTCGACCCGGCACAGCATCGCCGTGACCCGCTCCTTCAACTCGTCGAGCAGCGAGTTGAACAGCGCGAACGCCTCGCTCTTGTACTCGTTGAGCGGGTCCTTCTGCCCATACGCGCGCAGGCTGATGCCCTGGCGCAGGTGGTCGAGCGCCAGCAGGTGCTCCTTCCACACCTGGTCGAGTATCTGCAACAGCAGCGTCTTCTCGACGTAGCGCATCAGCTCGGGGCCGACGCTCGCGGTCTTGGCCGCCATCGCGGCGTCGGAGCTGGCCACGATGCGCTCGCGGATGCCGTCCTCGTCGATGCCCTCCTCGCGCGCCCAGTCGGCCACCGGCAGGTCGAGGTTGAGCACCCGGCGGACGTCCTCGGCCAGCTCGCTGCTCTGCCACTGCTCGGCGAACGCCTTGGCCGGGATGCGGGCCGCCACCATCGCGTCGATCATCTCGCCGCGCATGTCGGCGACCGTCTCGGCGACGTCCTCGGCGCGCATGAACTCGCGCCGCTGCGCGTAGACCTCGCGGCGCTGGTCGTTCATCACGTCGTCGTATTTCAGCACGTTCTTGCGGGTGTCGAAGTTGCGCGCCTCGACCTTTTTCTGCGCCTTCTCCAGCGCCTTGTTGATCCAAGGATGCACGATCGCCTCGCCCTCCTTGAGGCCGAGGCGTTGCAGCATCCCGCCCATCCGCTCGGAGCCGAAGATGCGCATCAGGTCGTCTTCCAGCGACAGGAAGAACCGGCTGCCGCCGGGGTCGCCCTGCCGCCCGGAGCGGCCGCGCAACTGGTTGTCGATGCGTCGGCTCTCGTGCCGCTCGGTGCCGACCACCAGCAGGCCACCCGCCTGCTTCACGACCTCATGGTTGCGCGCGACCTCGGCGGCGATGGCCTCGGCGTGCGCCGCGTCGCCGCCTTCGACCACCTCCAGCTTGAGCCGCATCTCGACGTTGCCGCCGAGTTTGATGTCGGTGCCGCGCCCGGCCATGTTGGTCGCGATGGTGATGGCTCCCGGGGCGCCGGCCTGGCTCACGATCAGGGCCTCCTGCTCGTGGAAGCGGGCGTTCAGCACCTTGTGCGGCACCTTCTTGGCCGCCAGCAGGTTGCTGATGATCTCGCTCTTCTCGATGCTGGTGGTGCCGACCAGCACCGGCTGGCCGACCGCGCGGGCCTCCTCGATCAGCTTGGCCACCGCCTCGTACTTCTCGGCGGCGCTGCGGTACACCTCGTCGTCGGCGTCCTTGCGCACCACCGGCACGTTGGTCGGGATGTCGACCACTTCGAGCTTGTAGATCTCGGCGAACTCGTCGGCCTCGGTCAGCGCCGTGCCGGTCATGCCGGCGAGCTTGGGGTAGAGCCGGAAGTAGTTCTGGAAGGTGATCGAGGCCATGGTCTGGTTCTCGGGCTGCACGGTGACGCCCTCCTTGGCCTCGAGCGCCTGGTGCAGCCCCTCGCTGTAGCGCCGGCCCTCCATCATGCGGCCGGTGAACTCGTCGATGATGACCACCTTGTCGTCGCGCACGATGTAGTCGACGTCGCGCGCGAACAGCGTGTTGGCGCGCAGGCTCTGCTGTACGTGATGCACCACCGAGACGTTGAAGATGTCGTAGAGGTTGCCCTCGGTGACGATCCCGGCCTCGCGCAACAGATCCTCGATCCGCTCCGAGCCGGCCTCGGTCATGGTCACGGTGCGGAACTTCTCGTCCTTGTCGTAGGCGGCCGGGTCCCGCACCAGATCGCGCACCACGAGGTTGACGCTGCGGTACAGGTCGGACGAGTCCTCGGCCGGGCCGGAGATGATGAGCGGCGTGCGCGCCTCGTCGATCAGGATGCTGTCGACCTCGTCGACGATGCCGTAGGCGAAGTCGCGCTGCACCATCTCCGCCAAGCTGTACTTCATGTTGTCGCGCAGGTAGTCGAAGCCGAACTCGTTGTTGGTGCCGTAGGTGATGTCGCAGGCGTAGGCGGCGCGGCGCTGGTCGTCGGTCAGGCCGTGCACGATGACGCCGGTGCTGAGGCCGAGGAAGCCGTACAGCCGTCCCATCCACTCGGCGTCGCGCGCCGCCAGGTAGTCGTTGACGGTCACGACATGCACGCCGCGGCCGGTGAGCGCGTTCAGGTAGCAGGGCAGGGTGGCGACCAGGGTTTTGCCCTCGCCGGTCTTCATCTCGGCGATCTTGCCCTCGTGCAGCACCATGCCGCCGATCAGCTGCACGTCGAAATGGCGCAGGCCCAGCGCCCGCCGCGCCCCCTCGCGCACCACCGCGAACGCCTCGGGCAGCAACGCGTCGAGCTCGGCGCCGCCCGACAGACGCTGGCGGAACTCGGCGGTCTTGCCCCGCAGTTCGTCGTCGGACAACGCCTGAGTCGCGGCTTCCAGCGCGTTGATTTCCGGCACGCGGCGCTGGTAGGACTTGAGGGAACGGTCGTTGCTGGTGCCGAACACGGCACGGGCGATGCTGGCGAACATGGCTTACCTTCGTGGAGGCGCCGCCGGCGTCGGCGAGCCGCTTGGGTCGCTGTCAGATAGGACCCGGCCAGCGCCCGGTCAACGAGCGGCGGTATTGTCCGGGCCGGGCGGCTCGGTCATAGTCCGGCCGCGCCTCGAGAGGAACAGCCATGCGGACCAGCCTGCTCGCCACCGCCGCCATTATGGCGGCGTTTTCATATGCGGCCCCCGCTGCGCTCGCCCAGACGCCGCCGTCGCCGGCCAGCGCGCCGCCCGCCGCCGCTGCCGCGGCGCCGGTCGACCCGGTGATCGCCCGCGTGAACGGCGCCGACATCCACCTGAGCGAGCTGCAGCAGGCGGCGACCGGCCTGCCGGAACAGTACCGCTCGATGCCGCAGCAGATGCTGTACCCGATGCTGCTGGACCAGCTGGTCGACCGCCGCGCGCTGTCCGACTACGCGCACAAGACCGGCTTCGACCACGAACCGGCGGTGCGGCAGGCGATGCAGCGCGCCCAGGACACGGCGCTGCAGAACGCGCTGATCTCGCGCGACGTGGCGCCCCAGGTCAGCGAGGACAAGGTTCGCGCCCGCTACGACGCGACCATGGCCAACCAGCCGGGCGAGCCGGAGGTGCACGCGGCGCACATCCTGGTGGCCAACGAGGACCAGGCCAAGAAGATCATCGCCCAGCTCGCCAGCGGCGGCGACTTCGCGGCCATCGCCAAGGCGCAGAGCACCGATCCGGGGGCGGCGCAGGGCGGCGATCTCGGGTTCTTCAAGAAGGGCGACATGCTGCCGGAGTTCGCCGCCACCGCGTTCGCGCTGAAGCCGGGCCAGGTGTCGCAGGCGCCGGTGCATACCCGCTACGGCTGGCACGTGATCAAGGTGATCGACACCCGCGTGGCGGCGCCCCCGACCTTCGCCCAGGCGCGCGACGAATTGCGGCAGGCGATGATCCAGGAGGCGGTGCAGAAGGTCATCAAGCAGGCGCGCGAGGGCGAGAAGATCGAGACCTTCAAGCCGGACGGCACGCCGATGAACGCGGCGCCGGCCCCGGGCGCTCCGGCGGGCGCCGCGCCGGCTGCCCCGAAGTAGCGGCCGACGTGGCTCCCGTCGCGCCGCGCTCGCCCCTGGCGGTCGATCCGCCGCCGTTGCCGGCCATCTCCGGGGTGCGGCTGGGCGCCGCAGCGGCGGGCATCCGCTACCAGGGGCGCACCGACCTGGTGATGATCGAGATGGACGCGGGCACCACCGTCGCCGGCGCGTTCACGCGCAACCTGTGTCCGGGCGCGCCGGTCGATTGGTGCCGCGCCGCCCTGGCCGGCGGCCGGGCGCGGGCGGTGGTGGCCCACGCCGGCAACGCCCACGGGGTCACCGGGAAGGCCCGCGCCGCAGCGGCGTCGGCCACGGCGGCGGCGGCGGCGGCGCTCATCGGCTGCCCCGACCGCGAGGTGTTCGTGGCCTCCACCGGCGTGATCGGCGAGGCGCTGCCGCACGAGCGCATCACGGCGGCGCTGCCGGCGCTGCACGCCAGCCTGCGCGAGGATGGCTGGGAGCGGGCCGCGCACGGCATCATGACCACCGACACGTTCGCCAAGGCGGCGACCCGCACCGCCTCGATCGCCGGTGTGCCGGTACGGCTGTCCGGGATCGCCAAGGGCAGCGGCATGATCGCGCCCGACATGGCGACCATGCTGTGTTTCGTGTTCACCGACGCCCGCGTCGCGGCCGGGCCGTTGCAGGCGGCGCTGACGCGGGGCGTGTCGCGCAGCTTCAACTGCATCACCGTCGACAGCGACACCTCGACTTCGGACACCGTGCTGCTGTTCGCGACCGGCCACGCGGGCAACCCGGACGCCGACCTGAGCGACTTCGGCGCCAAGCTGGACGATTTGCTGCTCGACCTGGCGCTGCAGGTGGTGCGCGACGGCGAGGGCGCGCAGAAGCT
>CAXUHK010000192.1:0-5474 GCA_964250775.1 uncultured Acetobacteraceae bacterium
TCGGCCGGGCTGTCCTCGGCGGTGTTCGCGAACGGAGAGCGGTTCGTGCTGGCCGGCGCCGGAGTCGCCGGGCGTGGCGCGATGCGGGGCGCACGGGCGTTCGCGGCCATAGCGCTGGGCGCGCTGCAGGCGCGGCGCATCCTGGAGCGGCTCGGGGCGGCCACCGTCGTGGGCTTCGGCGGCTATCCCTGCGTGGCCCCGATCCTGGGCGCGTCGTCGTTGCGGCGTCGCCCGGCGCTGCTGCTGCACGAGCAGAACGCCGTGCTCGGCCGCGCCAACCGGCTGCTGGCGCGGCGCTGCGACCTGCTGGCGCTGAGCCAATCCGAGACCGCGCGCGTGCCGGCCGGGACGCGCACGGAAATCGTCGGCAACCCGGTGCGCGGCACCGTCGCGGCACTGGCCGGCAACCGTTACGAACTCCCGACGGAGCGGATCGAATTACTGGTGCTGGGCGGTTCGCTGGGCGCGCGGGTGTTCAGCGACGTCGTGCCACAGGCGTTGGCGCTGCTCCCCGCAGCCATGCGCGCGCGGCTGCATGTGGTGCAGCAATGTCGTGCCGAGGATTTGGAGCGGGTTCGCGTGGCTTACGTCGCCAGCGGTATCGACGCTGATCTGGCCACGTTCTTTGCCGATGTCGCGAGCCTGCTCCGGCGGGCGCATCTGGTGGTGGCGCGCGCCGGCGCGTCGACCGTGGCGGAGCTGGCGATCGCCGGCCGGCCGTCGATCCTGGTGCCGTTGCCGAACGCGATCGACGACCACCAGAGCGCCAACGCACGCACGCTGGAACATGCCGGCGCGGCCTGGGTGGTGCCGCAGCCGGGGTTCGAGGCCCAGGGCCTAGTGGCCCGGATCGCAAGCCTGGCGGAGAACCCGGCCATGCTCGCGACCGCAGCCAGCGCAGCCGCCGCGCAAGCGCACGCGAACGCGGCCTCCGTGCTGGCCGACATCACGTTGCGCCTAGCGCGGGAGCGCGTGGCATGAGGGCGCTGCCGCTGGGCATCGGCGTCATCCACTTCGTCGGCATCGGCGGCATCGGCATGTCCGGCATCGCCGAGGTGCTGCACACGCTGGGCTACGCGGTGCAGGGCAGCGACATCGCCGAGGGCGCCAATGTGCGCCGGCTGCGCGAGGGCGGCATCCCGGTCGCGATCGGCCACGACGCCGGCAATCTCGGCGCGGCCCAGGTCGTCGTCACCTCGACCGCGGTGCAGTCGGACAACCCGGAGGTGCAGGCGGCACGCGCCAAGTTCCTGCCCGTCGTGCGTCGGGCCGAGATGCTGGCCGAACTGATGCGGCTGCGCTGGGCGATCGCGGTCGGCGGCACCCACGGCAAGACCACCACCACCAGCCTGATCGCGACCGTGCTGGAGGCCGCCCACCTCGACCCCACCGTCATCAACGGCGGCATCATCAACGCCTATGGCAGCAACACCCGTATGGGAGCGGGCGAGTGGATGGTGGTCGAAGCGGACGAGAGCGACGGCAGCTTCCTGCGCCTGCCGGCGACCATAGCCGTCGTCACCAACATGGACGCCGAGCACCTCGACCATTGGGGCAGCGCCGAGGCGATGGTCGCGGGCTACGACCAGTTCGTGCAGAACATCCCGTTCTACGGCTTCGCCGTGCTCTGCGCCGACCACCCCGTCGTGCAGCAGATGATCCCGCGCATGTCCGACCGGCGCATCGTAACCTACGGCTTCAGCCCGCAGGCCGACGTGCGCGCCGAGCGGCTGGTGCCGGACAAGATGGGTTCGACGTTCGAGGTCACGGTGGCCGATCGCGCGCGCAACCGCAGCCGCCGCATGGGGCCGTTCCGGCTGCCGATGCTGGGCAGCCACAACGTGCAGAACGCGCTGGCCGCCATCGCCATCGCGGTCGAGATGGAGATCGAGGACGGCACGCTGCGCAGCGCCTTCGCGGGCTTCCGGGGCGTCAAGCGCCGCTTCACCCGCACCGGCGAGGCCGGCGGCATCACGGTGATCGACGATTACGGCCACCACCCGGTCGAGATCGCCGCCGTGCTCAAGGCGGCGCGGCAGGCGGGTGCCCGCGAGGTCGTCGCCGTGGTGCAGCCGCACCGCTACTCCCGCCTCGCCTCGCTGTTCGAGGAGTTCTGCACCTGCATGAACGACGCCGGCACGGTGATCGTGGCCGACGTCTACGCCGCGGGCGAGGCGCGCATCGAGGGCTACGACCGCGACGCGCTGGTCGACGGGCTGCGGGCGCGCGGCCATCGCAGCGTGGTGCCCCTGCCGGGGCCGGAGCACCTGGCCGAGATGGTGCACGCCATCGCGCGCTCGGGCGATTTCGTGGTCTGCCTGGGGGCCGGCACCGTCACGCAATGGGCGGCGACGCTGCCCGAGCAACTGACGGAGTTGCAGGCCAGCCAGCCGCAACGCCCGTTGCTGCGCGGCCGCGCATGATGGCGCAATCGGCAATGTTGGCGGAACTGCTGCCGGCGCTGCGCGGGCGGGTACAGCCCGATGCGCCGCTCGGCGCCGCCACCTGGTTCCGCGTCGGCGGCCCGGCCGAGCTGCTGGTCCGCCCGGCCGACACCGAAGATTTGTGCGTGCTGCTCGCCGGTTTGCCGCACGAAGTCCCGGTGCTGGCCATCGGCGCCGCGTCCAACCTGATCGTGCGCGAGGGCGGCGTGCATGGCGTGGTGGTGCGCCTCGCGCGCGGGTTCGGCGAAGTCGTCGTGGTGGATGGCGGCGTGATCGCCGGGGCCGCGGCACTCGACGCGACCGTGGCCGAGCGGGCGGCGGCGGCGGGCCTCGCTGGTCTGGAATTCCTGAGCGGCATTCCGGGCAGCGTCGGCGGCGCCGTGGCGATGAACGCCGGCGCCTACGGCGGCGACATCGCCGGCTGCCTCGACTGGGCGGAGATCGTGACGCGATCGGGCGAGTTGGTCCGGCTGGACGGCGGGCATCTCGCCTTCGGCTACCGCCACGCGGCGTTGCCCGCCGACTCCGTGGTCGTTCGCGCCCGGTTGCGCGCGACGCCGGGTGACGCCGGCTTGATCGCCGCCCGGATGGGCGACATCCGCCGCTCGCGCGAGGCGACGCAGCCGGTGCGCGCCCGCACCGGCGGCTCCACCTTCCGCAACCCGGACGGCATGAAGGCGTGGGAGCTGATCGACGCCGCCGGCGGCCGTGGCCTGGCGCGCGGCGGCGCCATGGTCAGCGAGCAGCACTGCAACTTCCTGCTCAACACCGGCGGCGCTACCGCGTCCGACCTTGAAGGTTTGGGCGAGGAACTTCGCGCGCGGGTGCGGGCCGCTTCCGGCGTGGCGCTGCACTGGGAAATCCGTCGTGTCGGGGTGCCGGCATGAAACGGGTGGCGGTGCTGTTCGGCGGCATCTCGGCGGAGCGGGCGGTGAGCCTCACCTCCGGCACCAAGGTCGTGGCCGCCCTGCGCGAGGCCGGTTACGACGTGCTGCCGGTGGATGTCGGACCCGACCTGCGTGCCACGCTGGCGGCGCTCGATCCCGCCCCCGACGCGGTGTTCAACGCGCTGCACGGTCGCTTCGGCGAGGACGGCGCGATGCAGGGCGTGCTCGATTGGCTGGCGATCCCGTACACCCATTCGGGCGTGCGCGCCTCGGCGCTGGCGATGGACAAGGTCGCGGCCAAGGCGGTGTTCGCCGCCGCCGGGCTGCCGGTCGCGGCAGGCCGCATCGTCGAAATCGCCAGCCTGGAACATGAGGATCCGTGGCCGGCGCCGTACGTGGTGAAGCCGATCTGCGAAGGCTCGTCGGTCGGCGTGACCATCGTGGCGGCAGGCGACAATCGGCGTGCGGCGATCGCCGCCGAATGGGCGTTCGGGCCGCAGGCATTGGTCGAGGAGTATGTAGCCGGTCGCGAGCTGACCGTGGCGGTGATGGATGACCGCGCGCTCGCCGTCACCGAGATCGCGCCCAGCCACGGCTTTTACGATTACGAGTCGAAATACGCCGAGGGCGGCTCGGCGCACGTGATCCCGGCCCGCGTGCATCCGCTGGTTGCCGAGCAGGCGATGGCGACCGCGCTGGCGGCGCACCGGGCGCTCGGCTGCCGCGGCGCCACCCGGTCCGATTTCCGCTACGACGACACCGCGGGCGAGCCCGGCCGGCTGGTGCTGCTGGAGGTCAACACGCAACCGGGCCTGACGCCCACCTCGCTGCTGCCGGAACAGGCGGCGCATTGCGGCTACAGCTTCCCGCAGCTCTGCGCCTGGATGGTGGAGCACGCCACGTGTCGCGCATGAGGGCGCCGGAGACAGCCGAGCTGCGCGCGCCGCGCTCCGCGCGCCCGGCGCGAGCCCGCCCGCCGGCGGCGTTGCCGGACCGGCCCAGCCGGCTGCGCGTGCTGCTGCGCCGGCAGCGCCGCGTCCTGCTGCGTCCGCTACTGCTGCTGGCGGCAATCGGCGTGGTCGCGCTGCTGGTCGCGGGCCTGGTGCAAGGGCTGCGTGACGGCGGCGCGTTCCAGACCCAGTTCGGCCAGGTCGCGGCGGAGCTTGGCCTGCGCGTGCGCAGCATCGTGGTCGAGGGCCGGCAGAAGACCCCGGAGCGGGTGTTGCGCGCGGCCCTCGGCGTCGGCGCCGGCGACCCGATCCTGAACCTGTCGCTGACCCGCGCGCGGGCGCGGATCGAGGCGATCCAATGGGTGCAGCACGCCACGGTCGAGCGCCGGCTGCCCGGCACCGTGCTGGTGCGCCTGACCGAGCGGCGGCCGTTCGCCGTGTGGCAGCACCAGGGCCGCTTCGCCCTGATCGACCGTGACGGCGACATCGTGGCCGACAGCGATGTCGCGACATTCGCGGGCCAGGTGCCGCTGGTGGTGGGCGCGGGCGCGCCGCAGGCGGCGGCCGCGCTGATCGACGGGTTGCAGGCGCAACCGGCGCTGCTGGCGCGGGTCGCCGCCGCGGTGCGGGTCGGCGAGCGGCGCTGGAACCTGCGCCTGCGCAACGGCATCGACGTGCTGCTGCCGGAAGCCGCGGTGCCACAGGTGCTGGCCCGGCTGGCCGAGCTGCAGGCGACGCACGGCTTGCTCGACCGGCCGCTGCAGAGCGTCGACCTGCGGCTGCCGGACCGGCTGGTGCTGCGTCCGCTGCCAGACCGCGGCGGCATCGACCGCGGCAGCATCGGCCGCGGCAGCGTCGGCAAGCCGGGCACCGACCCGGCCAGCGACCCGGCGGCGGCCGAGAGGAAGCCGACATGACCGAGCTGTCGCGCCGCCTGCCGCCGCCGCCCGAGGCCGAGGCACCGCGCCCACGGTCGCGCCAGTCCGGGCCGTTCGGCGTGCTCGACATCGGCACCAGCAAGATCGTCTGCGTGATCGGGCGCACCGAGAGCGACGGCAGCAATCGGGTGCTGGGTTTCGGCTGGCAGCGCGGGCGCGGCGTGCGCGGCGGCGCCATCACCGATATCGAGGCCGCCGAGCGCGCCATCCGCGCCGCCGTGGGCCAGGCCGAGAACGCCGCCGACCGGCCACTGC
>CAXUHK010000192.1:5484-7141 GCA_964250775.1 uncultured Acetobacteraceae bacterium
GCATTACCGTGAACCTGTCCTGCGGCCAGCCGGAGAGCCGGCTGTTCAACGTGCAGTGGCCGGTCGGCGGCCGCGCCGTGGCCGAGGGCGACATCCGCCGCGTGGTCACGGAAGGCCGCGCCCGCGCCGCCAGCGACGGCCGCGACATCATCCACGCGCTGCCGCTGGCGTTTTCGACCGACGGCGCCGAGGGCGTGGTCGACCCGCGCGGGCTGCACTGCGAGACGCTGACCGGCCGGCTGCACGTGGTCGACGCCGCCCGAACGGCGCTGCTCAGCCTGGGCGCCTGCGTCGCGCGCTGCGACCTGGAGATCGCCGAACTGGTGTCGGGGCCGATGGCCTCCGGCCTCTCGACGCTGGTCGAGGACGAGCGCCAGCTCGGCGCCACGGTGATCGACATGGGCGGTGGCGTCACCGGCATGGCGGTGTTCGCCGAAGGCCAGCTCCTGCACACGGCGCACATCCCGGTCGGCGGCGCGCATGTCACCAACGACATCGCCCGCGGCCTGTCGACGCCGCTGGCCCACGCCGAGCGGCTCAAGGCGCTCTACGGCAGCGCCCATGGCAGCCCAGACGACGACCGCGAACTGCTGCCGGTGCCGATGGTGGGCGAGGAGGAGCACCAGATCGCCAAGGTGCCGCGCAGCATGGTGGTCGGCATCATCAAGCCGCGCCTGGAGGAGACGTTCGAGATGGTGCGCGACCGGCTCGACGGCTCCGGGCTGGGCCGCTCCGGCGGCAGCCGCGTGGTGCTGACCGGGGGTGCCAGCCAACTCAACGGGGCGCGCGAGATGGCCACGCGCATCCTGGGCCGCACCGTCCGCCTCGGCCGACCGCCGGCGCTGCGCGGGATGCCCGAGAGCGCGTCGGGCCCCGGCTTCGCGACGGTGGTGGGCCTGCTGGGCTGGGCCGCCGGCCAGGGTCGGACGCTGCACGACCTCGACCTCGACACCGACCAGCCGAGCGGCGTGGTGCGCCGCATCGTCCGTTTCCTGCGCGAGCGGGTGTAGCAAACATGGATCTTACCTGGAGGGAGACTTTCCTGTGACGTTGAACCTGACCATTCCGCAGCAGATGCATACGGATTTCACGCCCCGGATCACCGTCATCGGCGTCGGCGGCGGCGGCACCAACGCGGTCGACAACATGATCGCGTCGAACCTCCAGGGGGTCGAGTTCGTGGTCGCCAACACCGACGCGCAGCAACTGGTGCACAGCCGCGCCGACCGCCGCATCCAGTTGGGCCCGCACATCACCCAGGGGCTCGGGGCGGGCGCCAAGCCCGAGATCGGCCGCGCCGCCGCCGAAGAGGCGGCAGAGGAGCTGTACCGCCACCTCGACGGCGCGCACATGGTGTTCATCACCGCCGGCATGGGCGGCGGCACCGGCACCGGCGCGGCCCCGGTGATCGCCCGCATGGCGCGCGAGCGCAACATCCTGACCGTGGGCGTCGTGACCAAGCCGTTCACCTTCGAGGGCAACCGCCGCGCCAAGGCGGCCGACGCCGGCATCGACGAGCTGCAGCAGTTCGTCGACACGCTGATCGTGATCCCGAACCAGAACCTGTTCCGTCTCGCTAACGAGCGCACCGGCTGGAAGGAAGCGTTCAAGATGGCCGACCACGTCCTGTACATGGGCGTGCGCGGCGTCACCGACC
>CAXUHK010000193.1:0-4753 GCA_964250775.1 uncultured Acetobacteraceae bacterium
CGCGCCCGCGGTCACGCGCTTCGAGCCGCGCCCGCTGCCCTACGCGCCGGGCCTCTCGACGTTGGTGGCGCGCTCGGACTTCGCCTTCACGGCCGAGGGCCTCGCGGTGCGGGGACGGCTGGTGGCGCCGGTCACGGGCGAGGCGGGCCGGCTCGCGACGCTGCGCTGGACGCTGGGCGAGGTCGCCGGCGAATTGGCGCTGCCGGCCAGGGTCGCGTCCCGCCTGCTGCGCGCCGTCGAGCCGCAGCTGCGGGGCGAGCTCGACGCCACGACCGCCGCCCTGCTGCTCGAACTGGCCCTGGCCGAGCCGCTGCGTCGCCTGGAGGCGGACTGTGGCGAGGCCGTGCGACTGACCGGGTTCGCGCAGTCGACCGCCGGACCCGGCCCGAACGACCCGGAGACGCTCGCCATCGGCGTCGCCGGCCTGTTCGACGGCGAGCCGTTCAAGGCCAACCTGCGCGTGCCGCGACAGGCGATGGCGCTGTTGCGACGCCTCGCGGCGGCGCTGCCCGAGGCCGCCGACCGGGTCGAACCGCCGGTGGCGCTCGCCATCCGGCTCGGCCTGGCGCGGCTCGACACGCGCCTGCTGCGCTCGCTCCAGGTCGGCGACGCGGTGGTGCTGGAGCGGCCCAAGGCGGGGCGCGTCGTCGTCGTCGTGGGCGAACGCCTGGCGGCGCTCGGGCGACTGGACGGCGCCGGCGTGACCTTGGAGGCGCGGCCGCGAGACGCGGCTGAGACAGCAATGGGGATGTGGCTGATGACCGAGAACACCGACACGACGGACGCGGTTACGGAAGCGGCGGCGGAGGGCGTGGCGCCGCCGGACGCGTCGCTGCAGGACCTGCAGGTGACGCTGGTGTTCGAGCTCGCCCGGCGGCCGGCGACGCTGCGGGAGGTCCGCGCACTCGGCCCCGGGCACATCATCGAACTGGGGCCGCTGGCCGAGCAGCGCGTCGCGGTGCTGGCGAACGGCGCCAGGGTCGGCGAGGGCGAGCTGGTCCGCGTGGGCGAGGCGACCGCCGTGCGGCTCACCCGGATCGCCACCAGATGATCACCTCCGGCAACCTGTTCCTCGCACTCGGGCTGACGTTCGCGTTCGGCCTGCTGATCCTGGTGATCATCAGCGTCACCTCGTTCGTCAAGATCTCCGTGGTGCTGTTCCTGCTGCGCACGGCGCTGGGCATCCAGCAGTCGCCGCCGAACATCGTGCTGTACGCGATCGCCCTCATCCTCACCGTGTTCATCAGCGCCCCGCTCAGCCGCGAGGTCTACCTCAACGTCGCGGGCGCCGACCTCGACCCGCACACGCTGGAGGATTGGGAGACGCTGGCCGTGCGCGCCGAGGCGCCGGTGCGCGAGCACCTGCTGCACTTCACGCTGCCGCGCGAGCGCGCCTTCTTCCTCGGCGCCGCGCAGAAGCTGTGGCCGCCCGAGATGCACGACGTGACGACGGCGGACTCGCTGCCGGTGCTGGTGCCCTCGTACCTGATCGGCGAGCTGAAGCGGGCGTTCGAGATCGGCTTCCTGATCTACCTGCCGTTCGTCACCATCGACCTGGTGATCACCACGATCCTGATCGCCATGGGCATGTCGCAGGTGCAGCCCAGCACCATCGCGGTGCCGCTGAAGCTGCTGCTGTTCGTGCTGGCCAGCGGCTGGACCCGGCTGCTGCACGGTCTCGTGCTCAGCTACATCGGTTGAAGGAGGTGGCCATGGGCCAGACGATGCTGACCGACGAGCTCAACACCGCGTTGCTGCTGTTCGCGACCATGGCGGGGCCGCCGCTCGCGGTGGCGCTGGTGGTGGGCCTGGTGGTGGGCCTGCTGCAGGCGGCGACGCAGATCCAGGACCAGACCATGCCGCTCACCTTCAAGGTCACGGCGGTCTGCGCCACGCTCATCATCCTGGCGCCGATGATCTTCCCGCCGCTGCTGGCCTACACCGAGCGCCTGCTCGACGATTTCCCGGCCATGACCCGGCTATGAGCGGCGCGGCGCTCTTCGCGCCCGAGATCGGCCCGCTGGTCGCGGCGGCGATGTGGCAGTTATCGGCCGTGGCGGGCGCCATGGCCCGGCCGGCCGGCGCCGCCCTGGTGCTGCCGGTGTTCACCCGCGCCCAGCTCGGCGGCCCGGTGCGCGCGGCCGTCGCCTTCGCCCTCGGGCTCGCGGCGATCCCGGGCATCGGCGCGGAGCTGGCGGCGCACCCGCTCGCCTCAGGGCCGCTGGCGCTGCTGGGCGTCAAGGAGGTGTTCGTGGGGCTGCTGATCGGCGTGCTGCTCGGCATTCCGATCTGGAGCGTGCAGAGCGTGGGCGAGCTGCTCGACACGCAGCGCAGCGCCACCCAGGACAAGCAGCCCGAACCCGGCAGCGGCAACCAGGACTCCACCACCGCGACCTTCCTGGGCATGGCGGTGGTGGCGCTGTTCGTCATCTCGGGCGGCCTCGACGCGCTGGCCGCCACGATCGGCTCCAGCTACGGCGTGTGGCCGGCGCTGCGGTTCCTGCCGCTGCCCGCGACCGGGTGGGGCGGCTTCCTGCTCGGCCTGCTCGACCACATCATGCGCGTCTCGCTGTCGCTGGCGGCGCCGGTGGTGATGGGCATGTTGCTGTGCGAGGCGTGCGTCATCCTGCTGATGCGCGCGGTCCCCAAGCTGCAGCTCTACGACCTGGCTCCCACGCTGCGCAACCTGATGTTCGTGCTGCTGATGCTGGGCTACGCGCAGTTCCTGGTGGTCTACATGCACCGCGAGATCGAGACCCTGCACGGTGTCGCGGCCCAGATCCGGGTGCTGCTGCTATGAGCGGCGACAGCAGCGAGGAGAAGGACCTCCCGGCCTCGGCCAAGAAGCTGGTCGAGCAGCGCAAGAAGGGCAAGATCGCCAAGGGTCCCGACCTGCTGGTGGCGATCACCACCGGCGCGCTGATCGGCTACGTCCTGCTCGCCGCCGGCTCCATCGCGACCCGGCTGCAGGACCTGATGGCCGCCGCCGCGCGCAGCCTCGAGATGGACTTCAATCACGGCGCCCGGATGCTGCTGGCCGAGGCGCAATCCACCCTGATCGAATGCGGGCTGTCGGGGCTGCTGATCGCGGTCGCGGCGGCGATCCTCGGCAGTATGCTCATCAACAAGGGCTTCCTGTTCTCGCTCGAGCCGGTGAAGCCGAAGCTCGACAAGCTGAACCCGGTCAGCGGCATCAAGAACCTGTTCAAGGTTAACAACCTGGTCGAGTTCGCCAAGTCGGTCGTCAAGGCGCTGCTGTTCGGGGGCGCGCTGGTGGGTGTCGCGCGCGGCGCGTTGCGGCCGCTGCTGGAACTGCCGGTGTGCGGACCGCGCTGCATCCCCGCGATGCTGCACGCCATGCTGGCGCCGCTGTTCCTGGCCGCGGTGGTGTTCTACCTGGCGAGCGGCGTGGTCGACATGCTGATCCAGAAATGGCTGTTCATGCGCGACATGCGCATGACCAAGACCGAGGCCAAGCGGGAGAACAAGGACACCAACGGCAACCCGATGGTCAAGGGCCAGCAGCGGCGGCTGCGCCAGGAGAGCGCGGGCGACGGCTTCCGCATCGGCCTCGCCCAGGCCACGCTGATGGTCTGCGCGGCGGAAGTGGTGGTGGGGCTGCGCTACGTGCAGGGCGAGACGCCGCTGCCGCAGGTGGTGTGCCGGGCCGTGGGCGAGACGTCGCGGCAGATGGCCGCCGCGGCGCGGGCGCGGGGCCTGCCGGCGGTCTGGAACGCGTCGCTGGCGGCCGACCTCTCCGCCGGGGTGATGGTGGGCAAGGTCATCACGGCGAAGTTCTTCAACCGCGTGGCGCAGGCGATCCTGCTGTCGCGGCGATGACGGCGCCACGCGGCCATGCTATCCATCCGCTTCGTCGCGCGCGGCGCACCCGATGCATGAGGCCGACATGGATGGCGCCATCTCCCCATCGTCCGGGGACAGTCCCCAGGATGAGCCCGGGCCCCAGGATGATCCTAGTCCCCGGGCTGATCTTGGGCACGAGCACGTGTTTCTCGGCGCCGGGCACGAGCAGGCCGAGCGCCGGACCTGGTGGGTGATCGGCCTGTGCGCCGCCATGATGGCGCTGGAGATCGGCGGCGGCCTGGCGTTCGGCTCGATCGCCCTGGTCGCCGACGGGCTGCACATGAGCACCCATGCCGGCGCCCTGCTGCTGGCCGCCCTGGCCTACAGCTATGCCCGCAGATACGCGCGCGATCCCCGGTTCAGCTTCGGCACCGGCAAGCTGGGCGACCTCGCCGGCTTCAGCAGCGCCATCGTGCTGGCGATGATCGCGCTGCTGATCGGCTACGAGGCGGTGGGGCGCCTGTTCGCCCCGGTGCCGATCCACTTCGCCGAGGCGATCCCGATCGCCGCACTGGGGCTGGCGGTCAACGTCGCCAGCGTCTGGCTGCTCGGCGGCGGGCACCATCATCACGGCCATGGGCACGACGACCATGACCAGCACCAGGCGGCGCACAGCATCCAGACGCCCGACGGCGCGTTGGCGCTCAGCGTGTTCGAGGATGGCGTGCCGCCTGTGTTCCGCTTGCACCCAAACCCAGGCGGCGGCATCGCCGGCGCGGTCACGGTGGAGACGGTGCGCCTGGACGGCGCGCGGCAGCGCTTCGCCATGCGCGACCGCGGCGGCTGGCTCGAGAGCGTCGAGACGATCCCCGAGCCGCACCAGTTCACCCCCCCCCGCCGCGGGGGGGGGGGCGCCGAAACCCGGGGCGTGGGGGGACCCCGGGCCGCC
>CAXUHK010000193.1:4763-7097 GCA_964250775.1 uncultured Acetobacteraceae bacterium
CACCTTCCCCCCCCCCCCGGCGGGGGGGGCGGCGGCGACTATCCCGTGGCCTTCGAGGAACACGGGCACGGCCATGATGCCCATGGGGCGGCGCACCGGGACAACAACATGCGGGCGGCGGTGGTCCATGTCGTGGCAGACGCCGCCGTATCCGTGCTGGTCATCATCGGACTGGTGCTGGCGCGCGCCTTCGGCTGGCTGTGGATGGACCCGCTGGCCGGCCTGGTCGGCGCCTGCGTGATCGCGAGCTGGTCGTACGGCCTGGTGCGCGACACCGGCGCCATCCTGCTCG
Organism: uncultured Acetobacteraceae bacterium; assembly: GCA_964250775.1. GTDB lineage: Bacteria > Pseudomonadota > Alphaproteobacteria > Acetobacterales > Acetobacteraceae > CAVRQM01. Next base: position 5,056 of record CAXUHK010000193.1, read on the forward strand.
ACATGGTGCCGGACCGCGGCGTCGCCGACGGCGTGCGCGGCGCCATTGAGGGCGAGGGCGACCGCCTGGCCGACCTGCACCTGTGGCGGCTCGGTCCCGGGCATCTGGGCGCCATCGTCGCGGTCGCGACCGGGCACGCGGCGCGCGGGCCGGAGCACTACCGCCGCCTGCTGGCCCGCTTCCCCACGCTGTCGCATGTGACCGTCGAGGTGCGGCCGCCCCGATGACCCGCCCGCGAGCCATGTGACCCACCCGTCGCGCGCCACCGGAAATACGTTATAACGTTCCAAGGTAGTGGACGTGGCGGATGCTACATCATAGCGTCCTGCGGCGCGGGCGTCGGCGCCTGTGGGGAGATCGGGATGAGACTCGCGGCCTTGGCGGCGGCGCTGTTGGCGGTCCCCATGCTGGCGGCGCCGGGGTGGACGGCCGGCCCGATCGCCGTGGTCGCGGCCGAGAACTTCTACGGCGACGTGGTGGGGCAGGTCGGCGGCCCGGACGCCAGCGTCACCAGCATCCTGAGCAACCCCGACCAGGACCCGCATCTGTTCGAGGCCAGCCCCTCGGTCGCCCGCGCCATCTCGGCGGCGCGGATCGTGGTCTACAGCGGCATCGACTACGATCCCTGGATGGAGAAGCTGCTCGGGGCGGCCCGCAGCGGCCAGCGCCAGGCGATCGTCGTGGCGGACCTGATCGGCGGGAAGTCCGGCGACAACCCGCATGTCTGGTACGACCCCGCGACCATGCTGGCGCTGGCCCAGGCCGCCGCGGACGCGCTGGCCGGCGTCGATCCGGACCACGCGGCGCAGTACCGGCAGCGCCTGGCGCGGTTCCAGGGCTCCATGCAGCCGGTCCAGGCCCGGATCGCGACGCTGCGCGCGCGGCTGGCCGGAACCCCGGTGACTGCCACCGAGCCGGTGTTCGGCTATATGTTCGCGGCGCTGGGAATGCGGGTGCGCAACGCGGCGTTCCAGCGCGCGATCATGAACAACACCGAGCCCAGCGCCTCGGACATGGCCGCCTTCGAGACCGACCTCAAGACGCGCCAGGTCCGGATGCTGGTCTACAACAGCCAGGCCTCGGACCCGATCGCGGTCCGCATGGCGAGGCTGGCCCGCGCGTCCGGCATCCCGGTGGTGGGCGCCACCGAGACCGAGCCCGCCGGCAAGACCTACCAGGCCTGGATGCTGGGCGAGCTCGACGCCGTGGCCCAGGCGCTCGCAAGGTAGGCCCGTGAACGCCGTCGAGTTCCGCGACGTCCGCCTGCAGCTCGGCGGCCGCGTCGTCCTGGCCGGTGTCGACCTCGACATCGCGCATGGCGAGTTCGTGGGCGTGCTCGGGCCGAACGGCGCCGGCAAGACCACGCTGCTGCGCGCGGTCCTCGGCCTGGTGGCGCCGAGCCGGGGCAGCGTGCGGGTGCTGGGCCGCCTGGCCACGCGCGGCAACCCGGCCGTGGGCTACATGCCGCAGGCGCGCGGCGCCGCGGGCGCTGCGCGGTTGAGCGGGTGGCAGTTCGTGGCCGCGGCGCTGGACGGCCACCGTCCGGGCCTGCCGATCCCGGGCCGTGCCGGGCGGGCCGAAGTGGACCGCGTGCTCGACCTGGTGGGCGCGCGCGCTCTGGCCCGCCGGACGCTGGCCGAGACCTCCGGCGGCGAGCGCCAGCGCCTGCTGCTGGCACAGGCGTTGATCGGCCGGCCGCGGCTGCTGCTGCTCGACGAGCCGCTGATCAGCCTCGACCCGTACCACCAGCGCGGCGTGGTGGAGCTGGCGCGCTCGCTGCAGGCCGAGCTCGGCATCGCCATACTGTTCAGCGCCCACGAGCTGAACCCGCTGCTGGGCGCGCTCGACCGCGTGCTCTACCTCGGAAGCGGGCAGGCGGCGCTGGGCACCGTCGACGAGGTGATAACCGGCCCGGTGCTGTCGCGGCTCTACGGCTCCGAGATCGACGTGGTGCGCGTGGCCGGGCGCATCTTCGTCATGTCCGGCGGCTGCGACCTGGAACGCGACGAACACCGGCACCAGGACGGGCACCAGGGCGGGCC
>CAXUHK010000194.1:0-7076 GCA_964250775.1 uncultured Acetobacteraceae bacterium
GCGGGGCGCCGCGGGGGGGCTACGGGGGAGGGCGGCGTAGCCGGGGCCTGGGCCGGGCGCGGCAAACCGCCGGCTGGCGCAGCTCGCGAGCCGCGCGGAGCAGATTGCAGACAGCCTCGACCATCCTTAAGTTTGTGTGGCGGAGCTGCTGGGTGCGTCAGGTAGCTCATCCCCAGGGCCGATAAGCACTCCCTCGGGAACTGGCGCTGTCGTGATCTTGGTCACGGTATCTGGTGCCCACCTGCGCAAGCAGGCCTTGGGAGGATGGCAAGCCAACGGCCATGGCGGCTCCGCACTCATCCGACGAGTTGATCGCCGCCAAGCGCGCGGCGCGGCTGGCAGCGAAAGCGGTCCGCGTGACCTGCGATCCCGCCTGGGGCCAGCTTCTCGCGGATCGCTGCCTGGCGGAGTTCCGCCTGCCGTCCGGCAGCACAGTCGCCGGGTTCTGGCCGCTGCCGGCCGAGATCGACATCCGCCCGCTGCTGGTCGCACTGCACGCGCGCGGGCACGCCATCGCCCTGCCGGTGACGCCGCCGCGCGGATCGCCGCTATCGTTCCGGCCATGGCGGCCGGGTGAGTTGTTGCTGCCGGGCCGGTTCGGCACGCTGGTCCCGGCCGGGGCGGTCGAGGTGACGCCGACGGTCGTGCTGGTCCCGTGCCTGGCGTTCGACCGCGCCGGGCGGCGACTGGGCTACGGCGGCGGCTACTACGACCGTACCCTGGCGGGGCTGCCGCGGGCCACGGCGATCGGCTGCGCCTTCGCGGCGCAGGAGGTGGACGCGGTGCCGGCCGGCGATTATGACGCGCTGCTCCAGGCGGTGGCCACCGAGCGCGGCCTGATCCCATGCGCCTGATCCCATGCGAAAGTCACTGAATGCGCATCCTGTTCCTGGGCGACGTGGTCGGGCGCTCCGGCCGCGAGGCGGTCGAGCAGGCGTTGCCCAAGCTGCGCGCCGCCTTGCGGGTCGAGCTCGCGGTGGTGAACGGGGAGAACGCCAGCCACGGCTTCGGCCTCGCCCCGGAGATGGCGCAGGCGCTGCTGGCCGCCGGGGCCGACGTCATCACGCTGGGCAACCACGCCTGGGACCGCAAGGAGCTGATCCCGTTCATCTCCGACCACCCGCGGGTGATCCGCCCGCTCAACTTCCCGCCCGGCACGCCAGGTGCCGGGCAGTTCATGGTCGAGGTGTCCGACGGCCGCCGGGCGCTGGTGGTCAACGCCATGGGCCGGCTGTTCATGGACCCCTTGGACTGCCCGTTCCGCGCCACGGCGGTCGAGCTGTCCAAGGTCCGCCTCGGCGTCACCGTCGCCGCCGTGGTGATCGACTTCCATGGCGAGGCGACCAGCGAGAAGATGGCCTTCGCGCACTCGTTCGACGGCCAGGCCAGCCTGATCGTCGGCACCCACACGCATTGCCCCTCGGCCGACCACCACGTCATGGCGGGCGGCACCGCCTTCCAGTCCGACGCCGGCATGTGCGGCGACTACGACAGCGTGATCGGGATGCAGAAGGAGGGCGCCGCCACCCGGTTCTGGCGCAAGATGCCGGGCGAGCGACTGCACCCGGCCGAGGGCGCGGCCACGGTCTGTGGCGTGTTCGTGGAGACCGACGACGCCACCGGCCTGGCCCGCCGCGTGGCGCCGGTGCGCCTCGGCGGCCGGCTGTCGCAGGCGATGCCGGAGGTGTAACCTCGCCGCCGACGCCGTTGCGGAGACGACCATGGCCCTGACCACCACCCTTCCACCGACCCGCGCGCTGGCGGCGTCGGCACTCACGGTACTCGGAGCAAGCCTGCTGTTGGCGCTCTCGGCGCGGGCCGCGGTGCCGTTCTGGCCGGTGCCGATGACCATGCAGACTTTCGCCATGCTGCTGATCGCTGGCTTCGCGGGGCCGGGGCTGGCGGCCGGTGGCGTCGCCGCCTACCTGCTCGAAGGCGCCTGCGGCCTGCCGGTGTTCGCCGGCACGCCCGAGCACGGGATCGGCCTGGCCTACCTCGCCGGGCCGACAGCGGGCTACCTGGTAGGAATGCTGCCGGCCGCGTGGCTGGCCGGGGAGGCGGCGCGGCGCTTGCCGACCCGTCCGGCGGCGCTGTTCGTGGGCCTGCTGGCGGCAACCGGGATAGTGTTCCTGGTCGGCGTCGGCTGGCTGGCGCGGTTCGTGGGGCTGGGCCACGCCGTGCGGTTGGGCGCGCTGCCGTTCGTCCCCGGCGACCTGGTCAAGACGGCACTGGCCTGCGCGCTGCTGCTCGCCACGCGCCGGCCGCGCCGCGCCTGACCGGAGCGGCACGATGGCCGGCCATTCCCAGTTCAAGAACATCATGCACCGCAAGGGCGCGCAGGACGCCAGGCGCGCCCGGCAGTTCGCCAAGCTGATCCGCGAGATCACCGTGGCCGCGCGGCAGGGCCTGCCCGACCCCGCCAGCAACCCGCGCCTGCGCGCCGCCATCACCGCCGCGCGCGTCACCAACATGCCGAAGGACACCATCGACCGCGCCATCAAGAAGGCCGGCGGTGGCGCCGCCTCCGACGACTACGTCGAGGTTCGCTACGAGGGCTACGGCCCGGCCGGGGTCGCGGTGATCGTCGAGGCGCTGACCGACAATCGCAACCGCACCGCCTCCGACGTGCGCTCGACCTTCAGCAAGCATGGCGGGGCGCTCGGCGAGACCAACTCGGTGAGCTTCCTGTTCGACCGGCTGGGCGTGATCCGCTATCCCGCCGCCGCCGCCTCCGAGATCGACATGCTGGACGCGGCTATCGAGGCCGGCGCCGACAACGTGGAGAGCGGCGCGGACGGGCACGAGGTCACCACCTTGGTCGAGGGTTTCTTCGCCGTGCGCGACGCGCTGGAGGCGCGGTTCGGGGCGGCCGAGGAGGCCAAGCTGGACTGGCGGCCGCGCATCGCCGTGACGCTCGACGAGGAACGCGCGGCGGCGGTGTTGCGTCTCGTCGACCTGCTCGACGACAACGACGACGTGCAGAACGTGTACGCGAATTTCGACATCCCCGAGTCGGTCCTGCAGCGGCTGTCGGCCTAGGTGGCGCTGCTGCTGGGCATCGACCCCGGGTTGCGCTTCACCGGCTGGGGCGTGGTGGAGACCGATGGCAACCGCCTGCGCCACCTGGGCGACGGGGTGATCGCGACCGACTCCGACGCCAGCGTGCCGGCGCGCCTGCATGTCCTGCACGAGGCCCTGGCCAGCCTGCTGCGCGAGTGGCGGCCGGACGAGGCGGCGGTCGAGGAAACCTATGTCAACCGCAACGGAAGCGCGACGCTCAAGCTCGGCTACGCCCGCGCGGTGGCGCTGCTGGCGCCGGCGCTGGCCGGCATCCCGGTGGCGGAGTACGGCGCCAAGACGGTGAAGATGGCGGTCGTGGGCACCGGCGGCGCCGACAAGGCGCAGGTCGGCATGATGGTGCGCCGCCTGCTGCCGGGTGCCACGCTGGGCCGCGCCGACGCCGCCGACGCGCTGGCGGTGGCGATCTGCCACGCCCACCACCGCGCCAGCCGCACGCGCTGGGCCGCCGGCGTGCGCATGGCGTGATCGCCAAGCTCACCGGAAAGGTCGAGTCGGTCGAGGCGGATCGCTGCGTGGTCGACGTGGGCGGCGTCGGCTACCTGGTGCAGGCATCGACCCGCACCTTGGCGGCGTTGCCCATGGGCGAGGTCGCCGTGGTGCTGGTCGACATGCAGGTGCGCGAGGACGCGATCACGTTGTACGGCTTCGCCGAGTCGTCGGAACGGGAGTGGTTCCGCCTGCTGACCACGGTGCAGGGGGTCGGTGCCAGGGTGGCGCTCAACATCCTCTCGGCGCTGTCGCCGCGCGACCTGGTGGCGGCGATCCAGGCCGGCGACCGCGCCAGCCTGACGCGGGCGGCCGGCGTCGGCGCCAAGCTGGCGATCCGGCTGCTGACCGAGCTGCGCGAGCGCGCCGGGATGATGCCGACCGGCCCCGGCTTCTCGCCCATGATCCCCGCAGCCCCCGGCACCGAGGGCGACGCGATCTCGGCGCTGCTCCACCTGGGCTATCGGCGGCCGGAGGCGGCGGCCACGGTCGCGCGCACGCTGGAGCGGCTGGGCGCCGACACGCCGGTCGAGGTGGTGATCCGCGAGGGCCTGAAGGAGCTGGCGCCGCGATGACCGACGAGCACCGCATCCTGTCGGCCAACCCGGCGCTGGACGACGCGGCCGAGGCGTCGATCCGGCCGCAGACCCTGGCCGACTTCACCGGCCAGAAGGCCAGCCGCGAGAACCTCGCGGTGTTCATCGCAGCGGCGCGCAGCCGCTCCGAGGCGCTCGACCACGTGCTGCTGCACGGGCCGCCTGGCCTGGGCAAGACCACGCTGGCGCAGATCGTGGCGCGCGAGCTGGGTGTCGGTTTCCGCGCCACCTCCGGCCCGGTGATCCAGCGCGCCGGCGACCTGGCCGCGATCCTGACCAACCTGCAGCCGCGCGACGTGCTGTTCATCGACGAGATCCATCGCCTGCAGCCGGCGATCGAGGAAGTGCTTTACCCGGCGATGGAGGACTTCCAGCTCGACCTCATCATCGGCGAGGGACCGGCGGCGCGCAGCGTGCGCATCGACCTGGCGCCGTTCACGCTGGTCGGCGCCACGACGCGCGCCGGGCTGCTGGCGACACCGCTGCGCGACCGTTTCGGCATCCCGCTGCGCCTGGTGTTCTACACGTCGGAGGAGCTGACGCTAATCGTCACGCGTGCGGCGCAGAAGCTCGGCTTCGCTCTGACGCCGGACGGCGCCATCGAGATCGCGCGGCGCTCCCGCGGCACCCCGCGCATCTCCGGCCGCCTGCTGCGCCGGGTGCGCGACTTCGCCCTAGTGGAGCGCTCGGGGCCGGTCGACCGCGCCTTCGCCGACGCCGCCCTGCTACGGCTGGAGGTCGACCCGATCGGGCTCGACGCCATGGACCGGCGCTACCTGCGGCGCATCGCCGAGCACCATTCCGGCGGCCCGGTCGGCGTCGAGACGCTGGCGGCGGCGCTGGCCGAGGCGCGCGACACGCTGGAGGATGTGGTGGAGCCTTACCTGATCCAGGAGGGGCTGCTGCTGCGCACCAGCCGCGGCCGGCTATTGGGCGAGCGCGGCTGGCGGCATCTCGGCCTGTCGCCGCCGGCGGGCACGCAGCCGCAGCTCGACCTGTTGCCCGACGATGGTTGAGCGGGGGATGGATGAGTCTGCATGAAGCCGCCACCGCGCGGCAGGGCGGCCATCGCTACGCCGTGCGCGTGTACTACGAGGACACCGACGCCGGCGGGGTGGTCTACCATGCCCGCTACCTGGGCATGGCGGAGCGGGCGCGCACCGAGGCGTTGCGTGACATGGGCGTGCCGCACGCCGAACTCGCGTCGCGGCACGGCCTGTGTTTCATCGTGCGCCGTGTGGCGCTCGATTTCGCGGCCCCGGCGCGGCTCGACGACCTGTTGGGCGTCGACACCGTGATGACGGCGCTGCGGGGCGCGTCGATGCGGCTGCGACAGACGTTCTTCTGTAACGAAACCCCTACCCAACGCGCGTTGTTGGTGGCAGAGGTGCATCTCGCCTGCGTGCGGCTGACCGATATGCGGCCGAGTCGCATACCCGAACGATGGCGCGCCGCCCTGGCGGCGCTGGCGTAAAAGGATCGAACGTGGACCGGACCGTGGACGCGGCCAACCTCCCGCCGTCGGCCAATCTGTCGGGGGGCGGCGACCTGTCGCTGCTCAGCCTGTTCCTGCAGGCCGACATCGTGGTCAAGATCGTCATTGCCCTGCTGCTGGTCGCGAGCGTCATGGTGTGGGCGATCGTGTTCGAGAAGGCCGTGACCCTGCGTCGGGCGCGGCGGGCGGCGGACGCGTTCGAGGACCGTTTCTGGTCCGGCGGCAGCCTCGACGACCTGTACGAGCAGGAGGGCACCAACCCGCAGCACCCGATGGCCGCCGTGTTCGGCGCGGCGATGACCGAGTGGAGGCGCAGCCTGCGCGCGGCCGGCGCCGATTTCAGCCGCGGCGGCGTGCGCGACCGGGTGGAGCGCGCGATGGCGGTGACGGTCGGGCGGGAGATGGAGCGGCTGGAGCGGTGGATGACGTTCCTCGCCTCGGTCGGCGCCACGGCGCCGTTCATCGGCCTGTTCGGCACCGTCTGGGGCATCATGCACAGCTTCTCGGCGATCGCCGCGATGCACAACACCAGCCTGGCGGTGGTGGCGCCCGGCATCGCCGAGGCGCTGTTCGCGACCGCGATCGGCCTGGTCGCGGCGATCCCGGCGGTGCTCGCCTACAACAAGATCAGCACCGACCTGGCGCGGCTGGCGTCGAAGCTGGAGGCGTTCGGCACCGAGTTCGGCGCCATCCTGTCGCGGCAGGGCGAGGAGCGCGCCTAAATGGCGATGCGGCTCGGCGGCGGCGGTCGGCAGGCAGGGGGGCGCTACCGGCCGCTGGCCGAGATCAACGTGACGCCGCTGGTCGACGTCATGCTGGTGCTGCTCATCATCTTCATGGTGACGGCGCCGCTGATGAGTTCGTCGATCAACGTCGACCTGCCGAAGGCCAACGCCAGCCCGACCACCCAGGATAACGCCCCGCTCACCGTGTCGGTGGATTCCGGCGGCAACGTGTTCCTGCAGGACGCTGGGGTGGCGCTGCCCGACCTGGTGGCGCGGCTGCAGGCGCTGGCGCACGACCAGAACGACCGCCGCATCTTCGTACGCGGCGACAAGGCCAACAGCTACGGCCGTATCATCGAGGTGATGGGCACGATCGTGCAGGGCGGCTTCACCAAGGTGGCGCTGCTGTCGCAGCAACCCGGCGGCGGGCCGGCGGCGCCGGCCAAGCCCCCGGGCTGAGCGGCCGCCGGATGGACCCCGCGATGACACGGGGCGCTGCCGCCTCCGCGCTGCTGCACGCGGCGGTGCTGGCTGCCCTGCTGGTCAGCCTGCCGACGCGCCCCCCGGCCGACCTGCCGCCCCAGCCCGACGTCGAGTTCGACATCGTCTCCGACCAGCCCCGGCAGGTGGCCAAGGCGGCGGAGCCTTCGCCGGCGGCGACCGCGGGCAGTGCCACTCCCGCCCCGCCGACGC
>CAXUHK010000195.1:0-7062 GCA_964250775.1 uncultured Acetobacteraceae bacterium
CGCTCATGCCGGTCGCCTCGTGCTGTCTGCCCTGCCATGGTCGCGGGCCTGTGATGCGATCATCGCGGGCCTGGTCGCCGGGAGTCAACAGGAAGTGAATTGACCGGAAATATTGACGGACCGAAGCGAGTCCGGCAGCGTTTGCCGGTTGCGGAGGCGGCATGGCGGAACGGGTTCGAGCGGTGGTGGTGGGCGGCGGCGCGGTCGGTTGCAGCGCGCTGTACCACCTGGCACGGCGCGGCTGGAGCGACGCCGTGCTGCTGGAGCAGGACGAGCTGACCAGCGGCTCGACCTGGCACGCCGCCGGCAACTGCCCGACCTTCGCCGGCAGCGTCGGCGTGATGCGGCTGCAGGCGTATTCCGCCGCGCTGTACCGCACGCTGGGCGAGGCCGTCGGCTACCCGATCGACTACCACGTCACCGGCTCGGTCCGGCTGGCGCACACGCGCGAGCGGATGGACGAGTTCCGCCACGTGCTCGGCATGGCCGACGCACTCGGCCTCGGCTACGCGCTGCTGTCGCCCGACGAGTTGCTGGAGCGCTACCCGCTGGCCTCGGCCGACGGGCTGCTCGGGGCGCTGTGGGACCCGCATGACGGCGACATCGACCCGGCGCAGTTGACCCATGCGTTCGCCAAGGGCGCCCGCGACCTCGGTGCCTCCGTCCGGCGTTTCTGCAAGGTCACGGGATTGCGCCAGGACGCCGACAGCCTGTGGCACGTCGAGACCGCCGCCGGCGAGATCGTGGCGGACGTGGTGGTCAACGCCGCCGGCTACCGCGCCGGCGAGGTGATGGCGCTGCTCGGCCGCAAGCTGCCGACCGTCACCTTGCAGCACCAGTACCTCGTGACCGATGCTTGCCCCGAGCTGGCGGCCCGCGCCGAACGCCTGCCGCTGCTGCGCGACCCGGACGTGTCGTACTACCTGCGCCAGGAACGGCACGGCTTCATCCTCGGGCCGTACGAGTGGCAGGCGACGCCGATGTGGCTCGACGGGCTGCCGGAGGATTTCGCCAACCGGCTTTGGCCCGACGACCTCGAGCGGCTGGAGCCGTATATCGAACAGGCCTGCGCGCGGGTGCCGCTGCTGGGCAGCGTCGGCGTCAAACGGGTGGTGAACGGCCCGATCCCGTACTCGCCGGACGGCTCCCCCTATGTCGGCCCGGCGCACGGGCTGCGCGGTTTCTACCACGCCAACAGCTTCAGCTTCGGCATCGCCCAGGCCGGCGGCGCCGGCAAGGCCTTGGCCGAATGGGTGATCGACGGCGCGCCGGAATGGGATCTGTGGGCGCTCGACCCGCGCCGCTTCGGCGACTACGCGACGCAGGCCTACACCGTGGCCCGCGCGGTCGAGGTCTACCAGCACGAGTACGCGCCGGCCTTCCCGGTCGAGGAGCGCCCTGCCGGCCGGCCGGCCGCGACATCGAGCCTCGACGCCACGCTGCGGGCCAAGGGCGGCCGGTTCGGCAGCCGCGGCGGCTGGGAGCGGCCGGTGTGGTTCGGCGCCGACGAGCCGGCCGACACGCCCTCGTTCCGGCGCGACCGGGTGTGGTTCGAGGCGGTCGGCCGCGAGGTCGCGGCGGTGCGCCAGCGCGTCGGCCTGCTCGACCTGCCGGGGTTCAGCAAGTTCATGGTCTGCGGCCCGGCCGCCGCCGCCTGGCTCGACGGCCTGCTGTGCTCGCGGCTGCCGAAAGTGGGGCGCGTCGGCCTGGCCTACGCGCTCGATGCGCGCGGCCGGGTTTGGAGCGAGTTCACCGTGACCCGCCTCGCCGTCGACCGCTTCTACCTGTGCAGCGCCGCCAGCGCCCAGGCGCACGACGAGGACCTGCTGCGCGCGGCCTTGCCCGCGCGCGGGGTGGTGCTGCAGGTCGTCACCGCGCGGTTCGGCACGCTGGTGCTGGCCGGGCCGCGCGCCCGGGCGGTGCTGGCGGGCGCCTGCAACGACGACATCTCCAACGCGGCGTTCCCCTGGCTGTCGGTGCGGGAGATCACCGTCGCGGGCGTGACGCTGATGGCGTTGCGGGTCGGCTACGTGGGCGAGCTGGGCTGGGAGCTGCACGCTCCGATGGCCGCCCTGCCCCGGCTCTACGACGCGCTGTGGCGCGCCGGCACGGCGCACGGCATCGCCGATTTCGGGCTCTACGCCGTCGACAGCCTGCGGCTCGACAAGTGCTACCGCGGCTGGAAGTCCGATCTGGAAAGCGGCTACACGGCCCTGCAGGCGTCACTCGACCGGCTGGTGGATTTCTCCAAAGTGGAGTTCGTAGGCCGCGCCGCGCTCCAGGCCGAGCGTCAGCGCGGGCCGGCGCAGCGCATGGTGCCGCTGCTGCTCGACGAAGCCGGCGACGCCGACGCGCCGCCGCTCTCCGGCGTGTTCGCCGATGCCGCGCGGGTCGGCGTGGTCACGTCGAGCGGGTGGAGTCATACGCTGGGCCGCAGCCTGGCGCTGGCCTATGTGGAGACCGCGCGGGCGACGGCGGGGCAGCGGCTCGCGGTCGACGTGCTGGGCGAGCGCCGCGCCGCCACGGTCGGCACCGAACCGCTCTACGATCCCGAGAATGCGAGGTTGCGCGCGTGAGCCTTCCGGAACGGGCCGAAGTGGTGGTGATCGGCGGCGGCATCGTCGGTTGCAGCACCGCCTACCACCTGGCGCTGCGCGGCGTGGACGTGCTGCTGCTGGAGCGGCGGCAACTCACCTGCGGCACCACCTGGCACGCCGCCGGCCTGGTCGGGCAGTTGCGCGCGACGCTCAACCTCACGCGGCTCGCGCAGTACTCGGCGCAGCTCTACGAGAGCCTCAAGGCCGAGAGCGGCCGCGAGACCGGCTATCGCCGCACCGGCTCGATCAGCCTGGCTTCCAGCCCCGAGCGGTTCGTCGAGTTGCGCCGCCAGGCCAGCATGGCGGCGCTGTTCGGCCTGCCGGCCGAGACGCTGACGCCGGAGCAGGTGTTGGAGAAGTACCCGCTGCTCGACATCGACGGCGTGGCCGGCGGCATCTGGCTGCCGACCGACGGGCAGACCGACCCGGTCGACACCACGCAGGCGCTGGCCGCCGCTGCCCGCGCCCGCGGTGCCCGCATCGTCGAGGGTGTCAAAGTCACCGGCCTGATCCGCGAACGCGGGCGCGCCAGCGGCGTGCTGACCGAACAAGGCGAGGTGCGTGCCGGAACCGTGGTGCTGGCCGGCGGCATGTGGAGCCGCGACTTCGCCGCTGAGCACGGCGTCACGGTGCCGCTGCACGCGGCCGAGCACTTCTATCTCGTGACCGAGCCGATCGCCGGGCTGCCGCGCGGCTTGCCCGTGCTGCGCGATCCCGACCACTGCATCTACGTGAAGGAGGACGCCGGCAAGCTGCTGGTAGGCTGCTTCGAGCCGAACGCCAAGCCCTGGGGCATGGACGGCATCGCCGAGGATTTCTGCTTCGACCAGTTGCCCGAGGATTTCGACCATTTCGAGCCGCTGCTGGACGCCGCGGTGCGCCGCATCCCGGCGCTGCGCGATGCCGGCATCAAGCTGCTGTTCAACGGCCCGGAGAGCTTCACCCCCGACACCCGCTACATCCTGGGCGAGACGCCGGAGCTGCCCGGCCTGTTCGTGGCCGCCGGCTTCAACTCGATCGGCATCCAGTCGGCCGGCGGCGCCGGGCGCGCGGTGGCCGACTGGATCGTCGACGGCACGCCCGGCATGGATCTGTGGGACGTCGACATCAGGCGGTTCGCGCCGTTCCAGGCCAACCGCGCCTATCTGCGCGAGCGCACAACCGAGTCGCTGGGCCTGCTCTACGCGATGCACTGGCCGCACCGGCAGGCCGAGACCGCGCGCGGCGCCCGGCGTTCGCCGCTGCACGACCGGCTGGCCGCGCACGGCGCCTGCTTCGGCGAGGTGGCCGGGTGGGAGCGCGCCAACTGGTTCGCCGCGAACGGCCAGTCGCCCGCCTACGAATACGCCTATGGCCGGCAGAACTGGCACGCCGCCTCGGGCCAGGAGCACCACGCGGCGCGCGATACCGTGGCGCTGTTCGACCAGTCGAGCTTCGCCAAGTTCCTGGTCCAGGGGCGCGACGCCTGCGCCGTGCTCGACCGGCTCAGCACCTCGCGCATCGACGTGCCGGTGGGCCGCGTCGTCTACACGCAATGGCTGAACCCGCGCGGCGGCATCGAGGCCGACGTCACCATCACCCGCATCGCGCCGCACGAGTTCCTGGTGGTGACAGGGGCCGCCTCGCATGGCCGCGACTGGCAGCATCTGCGATCCCACACCCCGGAGGCGGCGCACTGCTTCGCCACCGACGTCACCAGCGCCTATGCCGTGCTCGGCCTCATGGGTCCGCGTGCCCGCGCCGTGCTGGCGACGGTGAGCGATGGCGATGTGTCCAACGCGGCGTTCCCGTTCCGCACCAGCCGGGAGATCGCGCTGGGCTTCGCCCGTGTCCGCGCCACCCGCATCAGCTACGTGGGCGAGCTGGGCTGGGAATTGTACGTGCCCAGCGAGTTCGCGGCGCACGTGTTCGACCGGCTGCTGGCGGCAGGGGCCGCGCACGGGATGCGGCTGGCCGGCTACCACGCCATGAACAGCCTGCGGCTGGAGAAGGCCTACCGCCATTGGGGCCACGACATCGACAGCGACTCGACGCCGCTGGAGAGCGGCCTCGGCTTCGCCGTAGCCTGGGACAAGCCGGGCGACTGGATCGGCCGTGAGGCGCTGCTGCGGCAACGCCAGGCCGGCGTGGGCCGCCGACTGGTGCAGTTCCGCCTCGACGATCCCGAGGCGATGCTGTTCCACGACGAGCCGATCTGGCGCGACGGGGCGTGCTGCGGGCGGGTGACGAGCGCCATGTTCGGGCACACGCTCGGCGCCACGGTGGCGCTCGGCAGCGTTGTGGGACCAGCCCCGATAGCGGCCTCCTACGTGCGGGCCGGCCACTACGAGATCGAGTTCGCCGGCCAAAGGCTGCCGGCCAGCGCCTCGTTGACGCCCTTGCACGACCCGCAAGGCGCGCGGCTCCTGGCGTAGCGGCAGGGCGCCGTCAGCGGTTCAGGAGTCGCCCGCCGCTGACATGGGGATTGCCGCGCAGGAAGAAGCGCCACGGCGCCTCGACGGCCCGCGTGATGCCGATCCGGCGCGAGACGCCGATAGCGCCGATCGGGCGCAGCGCCGGCGAAAGCTGAAGCGGACCCGGCGAACACAGGTCGAGGCCGTCGAGCCCGCGATCGATCGCCAGCGCCGTGGCGAGCCGCCCCGGGCCGCGCGTCAAGTCCCGCTCCTGCGCCAGGCTGCGGTTCCGCCGCATGATGTCCAGGCCGAACTCCGGCTCGACGGCGCGGATCAAAACTCCGGCACCTTGCCCCGGTGTTTCGCTGGAGACGTTCAACATAAACGATACGCCGTACGCTCGGTAAACGTACGCGTGACCGTATTCCAGGAACAATGAACGGTTGCGATCGGTCATCCGGCGATAGGCATGAGCGGCCGCATCCCCCAACGGATAGGCTTCCGTCTCGACAATTCGGCCGCCTGCGACGCCCTCCGGCAGGGTCCGCACCACAAGCTGGCCAAGCAGGAACAAAGCAAGCTCGATCGTGTCGCGGGGCAGGATTGCCCTAGCGAGGGGGCGAAACCTGCCCGTGGTTCTGTCAGTATATGTCAAAAAAAGCGTTGCTCTTAGTAGATGTTACGGTTCACATTGCATGGGCAGGATGCAAAGGCGAAGGGTCGTATGGCTAACAGCAACGCACTTCCGGTTCTCGAACAGAACAGTTCTCGCTCCGCAACAATTCAACATGACCATCGGGCCAGGTCCCGTCGGGGGCTGATGGACGCCGAGGCGGGCCTGCCGCACCGTGTTGACGACGCGAAGATCGACACATTGCGCAACATCCTCTTGGCGTTGGTCCGCCGCGACGGACGCGACCTGACCGCCCGGCAGTTGACCGCGTTCCTGTCGGTCTACACCGCCGATTCGGTTCACACTGTTAGCACGCTGGCCGACGAGATGAACATTTCTCGTCCCGGCGTGACCAGGGTGATGGACCGACTGGTGCAGTTCGACCTGATGGCGCGCGAGGAGGATCGCGAGGATCGCAGGCGCGTGCTGGCCAGGCGCACCGCCCGCGGCCTCGAGTTCTTCCGCGACCTGTCGGAGATCATCAGCGAATCGTCGATGGCCAAACGGGGCTTCTAGCCCCGGCGCTGCACGGGCGCCAGCGCCGCACGGCCCCCGCCGTGCGACGCGTCGCAGCCGTCACACCCCGCGAGCCGTGTTGCCGGCTCCTGCGATCGAGCAATGTCCGCCACGATGAGCCGCTGGTCGCGCAACGCCAGCAGTTGCGCAACCACGGACAGCGCGATCTCGGCCGGCAGCTTGCTGCCGACCTTGAACAGGCCGATCGGACAGGTCAGCCGTGCAAGGCCAGCCTGTGAAATCCCGTCGCGGGCAAGTCGCGACAGGAAGCGGGCGCGCTTGGTCTCCGATCCGATCAGGCCGATGAACGCCAGATCGTCCCTGACCACGCATGAGCGGACGATTTGGTAATCCAACCGGTGATCATGTGACATGACCAGGACCATCGAGCCTGTCGGCACCACCGCGTCCGGAATGGTAGTTGTAACGCAACGAACACCATTCGGCACCGACGCCTCGAACAGCTCAGCGCGGCTATCGGCCCAAACCACCCGGCATGGCAGCGTTGCCAGCAACTTGACCACCGCTTGGCCGACATGCCCGGCCCCGAACACCACAACGCTCCAGACGGTCGGCAGGATCGGCTCGAACAGCACGGTGACGCTGCCGCCGCAGCATTGGCCCAGCGCCGGGCCGAGCGGGAAGGTTCGGGTCAGCGGGCGCGTCCGGCCGGAGCCGAGCATGTCGCGGGCGATGCGGCTGCATTCGTGCTCCAGCGCGCCGCCGCCCACCGTGTCGTCCTGCCCGGTCATGGTGAACACCATCTTGGTCCCGCCGTCGCGCGGCGCCGCGCCGCGCCCCTCGGTGACAGTGACCAGGCCGGCCGGGGCGAACGCTTAGGCGTGACGCGCCAAGGCGCCCAGCCAGCAGGGGGTCATGCGGG
>CAXUHK010000196.1:0-6975 GCA_964250775.1 uncultured Acetobacteraceae bacterium
TTGGCCTGGGTGGCGCGGTTGAACTGGCTCATCTCGTACGACCAGCCGCCGGCCAGCGCCGTGACCGGCCCGCGCCAGCCGCCATGGTGCTGGTCGTAGCGCAGCAGCCCGGCCTGCAACGCGCGCTCGGCCGCGTTCTGCAACGTGCCGTCGAGGCTGGTGCGGACGGCGAGGCCGCCCTGCGTGGTCTGGTCGGCGCCGAAGCGGTCGATCAGCCGCCGCCGCACCTCCTCGGCGAAGTAGTCGGCGCCCGTGACCATGTCCGGCCGGCGGAACGCGGTCGGCTGCACCGGGCGTGCCTTGGCCTCGGTCGCCTGCGTCGCGGTCAAGAAACGGTTGTCGACCATCCGGTCGAGCACGTAGTCGCGCCTTGTGCGCGCCGCGTCGGGGAAGCGGAACGGGTTGTAGTTGTTCGGCGCCTTGGGCAGGCCGCCGAGGAAGGCCGCCTCCGCCGGGGTCAGCTCGGTCAGCGACTTGTTGAAGTACGACTCCGCCGCCGCCGCGACGCCGTACGACTGCAGGCCGAGATAGATCTCGTTCAGGTAGAGTTCGAGGATGCGGTCCTTGCTCAGCGTCTGCTCGATCCGCATCGCCAGCAGCGCCTCGCGGATCTTGCGCGACAGCGACACCTCGTTGCCCAGCAGCATGTTCTTGGCGACCTGCTGGGTGATGGTGGAGGCGCCCAGCGGCCGCTTGCCCTTGCCGTATTGCAGCAGGTCGGTGATGCCGGCGCGGGCAATGGCCAGCGGGTCGATCGCGCCGTGGTTGAAGAAGTTCTGGTCCTCGGCGGCGAGGAAGGCGCGCTTCACGAGGTCGGGCACGGCCGGCAGCGGCACGAAGATGCGCCGCTCGGTCGCGAGCTCCGCCATCAGGCGGCTGTCGCCGGCGTAGACCCGGCTCATCACCTTGGGTTGGTAGTTCTTCAGGCCGTTCAGGTCGGGCAAGTCGGCGCTGTAGTGCAGATAGGCCGCGTATCCGGCCACGCCGCCGCCCAGGACCGCCACCAGCAGCAGCGCCGCCATGGCCGCGACCAGCCGCCGCAGCCAGCGCAGCGGCTCGCGCTGCGGCGAGCGCGGCCCGCCACCGGTGTCCCGCGGCCGCACCCGGTCCGGCGGGCCGCCGCCGGAAGCGCTGCCGACCAGCCGTTCGCCGGCAACCAAAGGCGATGTCATGGCAACCGCAGCATGATGGTCCCGTCCAATCCGCAATAGGCGCGCCTGGCGACGATGGTCGCCGAATGACAATAACAGATTGTGACGGTCGTTGCGCGTCAACCCGAAGCTGTGATCGGCCGGCCCGAGAAATAACCCTCGATCGCCCGCCGCAGCGCCGTCGCCACCATGGCGCGGTGATCGGCCTGGCGCAGCGCCGCCTCGTCCTGCGGGTTCGACATGAACCCCATCTCGACCAGCACGCTGGGGATGTCGGCGGCCTGCAGCACGACGAAGCCGGCGTGCCGGGCGGGGTTGGGCAGCAGACCCACCGTGCCGTGGAACTGGCCCACGACGCTGCGCGCCAGGCGCGCCGAGCCGGTCCGGGTCTCCTGGCGCACCAGGCTGGCGAGGATGTCGGCGACCGTCGGCGACACGCCGGCGAATTGCGGCCCGGCGAAGCGGTCGGCGGCGTTCTCGCGCCGCGCCAGCGCCGCGGTCTGCGCGTCCGACGCGGCGCCGGCCAGGGTGTAGACGCTGGCGCCGCGCACGCTGCGGTCGGCCAGCGCGTCGGCGTGCATCGAGACGAACAGCGCCGCGCCGCGCCGTTGCGCCCAAGCGACACGCCCTTCCAGCGGGATGAACAGGTCGTGGCCACGGGTCAGCTCGACCCGCAGCCGCCCCGCCGCGCGCAATTGGCGCTGCAGCTCGTGCGCCGCGTCGAGCGCGATGTGCTTCTCGTAGGTGCCGGAGACACCGATGGCGCCGGGGTCCTTGCCGCCATGCCCGGGATCGAGCACCACCAGCGGTCGCGGCGCCGCCGCCGTCGGTGCCGCGAGGGCGTGGCCAAGCAGGGTACGTCGGGTCAGCACGTGTTTCACCCCCGAGCACGGCGGCCCGAACTTAACAGGCGATATCCGCACCCGCACGTTGATTGTTGTTTAGGGCCATTTTGTGACCTGAATTGTGACCCGGGCGGCAGGGAACCGAATGGTTTCGCACGAACCGCTTGCGGGCGGGCAGCCTTTGCGCCATGGTCCGTTACCGGGCAGATGCGCGCCGGGGACCGCCATTTGGAGAACTCCAGAGGCGCCGCGCGCTCCCCGTCCTGTCTCCGCGTCCGTTCACGATCCTCTCTCTTGGTCTGTCCGGCGCTCGCGATCCCGCGCGCCGTCCCGGCGTGCGGGCGAGTCCACAGCAGGGCCGCGCCTCCGTCGGAGGTGCCGCCGCCCGAACGATAAGGGTTGCATGGCCGCCGCAGAGTTCAGTCCGCGCAACGAGCCGGGTCGCCGTCCACGGCCGATCCGGCGCGCGATGGCTGCCGGTGCGGCGAACCCCTGGCCCACGCACCCAACCCACCGTCACCCGAGCCGCCGCTGCCGCGCCTGCGCGCGCAGCCGGGCGGCCAGCCGGAGTTCATCGCACGATGACCAAGAGAATGCTGATCGACGCCACCCACGCCGAAGAAACCCGCGTCGTGGTGCTGGACGGTAATACGCTCGAAGACTTCGACGTCGAGACTTCCACCAAGAAGCAGCTCAAGGGCAACATCTACCTCGCCAAGGTGGTCCGCGTCGAGGCCAGCCTGCAATCCGCCTTCGTCGAGTATGGCGGTGGCCGCCACGGCTTCCTGGCGTTCGGCGAGATCCACCCCGATTACTACCAGATCCCGGTCGCCGACCGGCAGCGGCTGCTGGCGATGCAGGCTGAGGAGGCCCGCGCCGCCCAGGAGGCGGAGGACGAGCCGGCGCCGCGGCCACGCCAGGCGGCGCCCCGTCCCCCGGCGCGGCGGCCCGAGCCGGTCGAAACTCCCCCCGAGACGTCGCCCGAGAGCGTCGAGCAGGCTGACACCGCCGGCGACAGCGGTCCCGACGCGATCGACGACCCGGACGAGTCCCGCCCCGCGCAGCCGGCGATGATGCCGCGCGACGAGCGCTACGGCGATCCCGACGCCGAGATGCCGGACCTGCCGCAGGCGCTGCCGGAGGAGCCCGACCCGACCGGCACGCTCGACCTCAACCCCGGCGAGACCTCGACCGAGGAGCCGCCGGAAGAAGCGTTCACCGGCGACGACGCGGCGCAGCCCGGACCCGACCCCGCCCACGAATCGCCCGAGGCCCGCATCGCCGATTTCGAGCTGCCGGCCGCCGACGAGCCGCCGCCCGAGACGGTGGGCGGCGACGCCGATGCCGGCGAGGGCGCCGAGCAGGCGCGCCAGCGCCGCGAGTCGCGCTTCCTGCGCAGCTACCGCATCCAGGAGGTGATCCGCCGCCGGCAGATCATGCTGGTGCAGGTCGTGAAAGAGGAACGCGGCACCAAGGGCGCGGCGCTCACCACCTACATCTCGCTGGCCGGGCGCTACAGCGTGCTGATGCCGAACTCGCCGCGCGGCGGCGGCATCTCGCGCAAGATCACCTCGGCCGCCGACCGCCGCCGGCTCAAGGAGATCACCACCGAACTCGACGTGCCGCCCGGCATGGGGCTGATCGTGCGCACCGCCGGCGCCAACCGGCCGAAGCCCGAGATCGTGCGCGACTGCGAGTACCTGATGCGGCTGTGGGACGACATCCGCGAGCACACCATGCGCTCGATGGCGCCCGCCCTGATCTACGAGGAAGCCAGCCTCATCAAGCGCGCCATCCGCGACGTCTACTCGCGCGACATCGACGAGATCGTGGTCGACGGCGAGGACGCCTGGCGCGGCGCGCACGAGTTCATGCGGATGCTGATGCCGAGCCACGCGCGCAAGGTGCAGCTCTGGCGCACCGCCGGCGCCGAGACCGCCGGCCAGCCGCTGTTCAGCAAGTACGGGGTCGATGCCCAGCTCGACGCCATGCTCAGCCCGACGGTGCAGTTGAAGTCCGGCGGCTACCTGGTGATCGACCAGACCGAGGCGCTGGTCGCGATCGACGTCAACTCCGGCCGTTCGACGCGCGAGCGCAACATCGAGGAGACGGCGCTGCGCACCAACCTGGAGGCGGCCGACGAGGCGGCGCGGCAGGTACGGTTGCGCGACCTCGCCGGGCTGATCGTGATCGACTTCATCGACATGGAGAGCAAGCGCAACAACGCCGCCGTGGAGCGCCGGTTGAAGGAGGCGCTGAAGGTCGACCGGGCGCGCATCCAGATCGGCAGCATCAGCCATTTCGGCCTGCTGGAGATGAGCCGCCAGCGGCTGCGTCCGAGCTTCACCGAGACCAGCTTCGTGCCGTGCCCGGCCTGCGGCGGCCAGGGCCACGTCCGCAGCACCGAGAGCAGTGCCGTGAGCGTGCTGCGCGCCATCGAGGACGAGGGCGCCAAGGCGCGCGCCTCGCTGGTGATGGTGCATGTCGCGAGTTCGATGGTGATGTACCTGCTGAACCACAAGCGCGCCCGGCTGGCCGAGCTGGAGGCGCGCTACGGCATGGCGGTGCAGTTCACCGCCGACGAGGCGCTGACACCGCCCGCGCTGCGCATCGACCGGCTGCGGCCCAAGAGCGAGTTCGAGCGCCCGGCGCTGCCGGTCAGCGTGCCGGTGGCGCCCGCCGCCCCGCTGCTCGACGCCGACGGGGAGTTCGAGGACGACGACCTGACCGACGCCGAGATCGCCGCCGAGAACTCCGGTCGCCCAGTGGCCGCGGCGCCGGGCGGCCTTGCCGACGCGACGTCGGCGGAACGGGGCGGGGAGGGTGGCCGGCGTCGCCGTCGCCGTCGCCGTGGCGGTCGCCGCGAAGGCGGCGAGGTGGCCGCGCCGGCGATCGTCGGCGCAACGCCGGCCGCCGAGATCGACGACCCTGAGGAGGAATTCGGCGACCCGGTCGAGGCGGCGCTGCGGGAGGCGCAGGTCGCGGACGCCGCGCCCCTCGATCCGTCGCCGGCGGAGCAGCCGGCCGCGGCCGAGGCGGCGTTGAGTGGTCCTCCGCCCGGCGAGGCGGAGCCCGAGCTGGACGAGAACGGCGAGCCCAAGGCCAGGCGTCGCGGACGTCGCGGCGGTCGTCGCCGTCGGCGCGAGCCCGGCGAGGGGACGGCCGTGGCCGAAGCCGGCGAGAGCGCGCCCGCGGCGGCAACCCCGGAGGCGCCGCCCGCGGTGCCGACGCCCAGCTATCCCGCCCCCAGCTACCCGGCCTATGTCGGCCCGACCCCGGCCGACCCGTTCGGCGGCACCGGCTTCGACATCTTCGACATGCTGGACCAGGCGGAGGAGGCGGCGCAGGTGCGTCCGGCCCCGCCCGTCGCCGTCGCGCCGCCGCCGGCGCCGGTCGCAGCGCTCGCTATACCGCCGGTCCCCGCCCCTGCCGGCCGCGTGGCGGAAGTCCCGGCCGCACCGGAGCCGACAAGTGAGCCGGAGCCGGCAACTGGGCCGGAGACGGTGACCGACATCGCGGAACTGGCCACCTCGCCCGAGCCGGGCTTCGAGAGCAAGCTCAGCATCGAGACGAGCGTTGCCGCCGAGACTCAGGCGAGCATCAGGCCGGAGCCGGTCGCGGAACCCGAACCCGCGACGGCGGTGCCAGAAGCGGAGCCGATCCGGCCGGTGATCGGGGGCGAGGCGGAGCTGGCCGGCGGACCCAAGCGGGGCTGGTGGCGGCGGTGATGCTTAGCGCCACGTGGCGAGGCGCGTGGCCGCCTCGGCCATGTCGGCCTCGCTGCCGCAATAGCTGAGCCGCACGAAGCGGTCGCCGCGCGCCCGGTCGAAGTCGACGCCGGGTGCCGCGGCGACGCCGGCCTCCCGCAGCATCCTGGCGCAGAACGCCTGGCTGTCGTCGGTGCGGCCGCTCACGTCGGCGTACAGGTAGAACGCTCCCTCGGCCGCGCCCAGGCGTGCGAATCCGGCCTGCGGCAATGCCGCCAGCAGCGCACCACGCGAGCGGCGGTAGCGGGCGACGTTGGCGGCCAGCTCGTCGTGGCAGTCGAACGCCGCCTCGGCGGCGAGCTGCGAGACGTGCGGGGCGGAGATGAACAGGTTCTGCGCCAGCCGCTCGACCGGGCGCAGCAGGTCGGATGGCAGCACCATCCAGCCGACCCGCCAGCCGGTCATGCTGAAATACTTGCTGAAGCTGTTGATGACGATGGCGCTGTCGCTGAACGCGGCCGCCGTGGCCGGCGCCGCGTTGTAGTGCAGCCCGTGGTAGATCTCGTCGCTGACCAGCCGCACGCCGGCGCCGTCGCACCAGGCGGCGATGGCGGCCAGCTCGTCCGCGTGCAACATGCTGCCGGTCGGATTGCTGGGGCTGGCCACGATCAGCCCGTCCGGCGGCGGGTCGAGCGCCGTCAGCATCGCGACGGTGGGCTGGTAGCGCGTCGCGGCGTCGGTCGGCAGCAGCACCGGGCGCAGGCCCAACGCCGTCAGGATGTTGACGTAGGGCGGGTAGAACGGGGTCGCCAGCGCCACCCGGTCGCCGCGGTCGAACGCCGCCAGGAACGCCAGCGGGAACGCGCCCGACGCCCCCGTCGTCACCGCGACCCGCGACGCCGGCAAGTCGAGGCCGTACCAGTCGGCCACATGCGCCGCGATCCGCTCGCGCAGCGCCGGTCGCCCGAACGCCTCGGTGTAGCCGAGCGACAGGCCGCCGCGCAGCGCCGCGGCCACCGCTGCCGCCGCGCCGGCGGGCGCGCCGGTCGCCGGTTGGCCCACCTCCATGCGGATCACGCGCGCGGCGCCCGGCGGCAGCGCCGCCTGCCGCGCGTTGGCGGCGGCGATCACGTCCATGACGATGAACGCCGGCGTCTCGGCGGCACGTCCGGTCTTGAGCGCCATCACTTGCCGCCGCTGCTGCCGATCGCGAGGCCGGCGCCGCGCGGGTCGGTCGCCCAGCCGCACGACCCCTCGCTGCCGGGCAAATAG
>CAXUHK010000197.1:0-236 GCA_964250775.1 uncultured Acetobacteraceae bacterium
CTGCTGGCCGGCGCCGACAGCGAGGCGGCGCTGCGCTGGGGGCTGGCGCACGGCATCCGCCGCTTCCAGGGCCGCACCGTCGACGCCATGGGCAGCGTGGGCTTGCTCAAGGAGTCCTCGCCCGAGCCGGCGGCGGCGGCGTGATCGCCGCCCGGCGGCGCGGCGCCTGGCCGGAGAACGCCCCGCACGACGAGGAGGCGGCGCGCCAGGACGGCGTCGAGCTGCTGCAACTGGTG
>CAXUHK010000197.1:246-6953 GCA_964250775.1 uncultured Acetobacteraceae bacterium
GTTGACGATGATCCCGGTGGCGCTGTGGGCCGGGTCGCTGGCCGACCAGCGGTGGCGCCGCGCCCTGCTGCCGATTGCCTGCGGCGCCTTCCTGATGCGCGCGGTGTTCTCGGCGCTGGTCGGCGCCCCGGCATGGCTGATCCCGGCGGAGGTGCTGGACGGCGTCGCTTCGGGCCTGCTCGGCGTCGCCATTCCGGTGCTGGTCGCCGACCTGACCTGGGGCAGCGGCCACACGCAGACGGCGCTGGGCACGGTCAACGGGCTGCAGGGGATCGGCGGCGCGCTGTCGGGCCTGTTCGGGGGCATGCTGGTCGACGGGCTGGGCTGGACCGCCGCGCTCCTCGGGCTTGCCGTCCCGGGGGCGGTGGCCCTCGCCTTGGCGCTCTGGCTCGCGAAAGCCGCGGCCGATGCCGGGACGACGGACGCAGCGCCGCGCTTGGGCCGCCGCCCACCCCGCGGGTGGGGCCGCCCCGCGCCGCGGGGCGGGGGGCTATCCCGCGCCGCACGACGAGGAGATGGCGCGCCAGGACGGCGTCGAGCTGCTGCAACTGGTGGCCGAGAGCGTGGCGTCCGGAGTCGCGCGGCACGTGCTGGCGGTGCGGCTGTCGCACCTGCCGCCGAACCTGTCGAAGCCGCACCACCTGCGCCTGGCGCGCGCGGCGCTCGACCCGCTGGCCGCCACAGCCGACCGCGCCCGGCTGTTCCAGTTGCCGGGCACGGACCTGGTCGTGGCCTGGCGCGGCGACGCCGAGGACGCGCTGCAGGAGAGCCTGCGCCGCATCGCGCACCTGTTCACCGACGAATTCCCCGCCGATGGCCCCCAGCCGGCGCGGGCCGAGCCCCTGGCGCTGCCGCGCGACGCCGGCCGGCTGTGCGACCTGGCGGCGGCCAACCTGCAGCGCCGCGCGCCGCCGCCGAAACCCGTGCCGACCGGACGCCCGCTCGACCTCGCCACCCTGGCTGCGTTGGAGGCGCGGCTGGCGCGCTGCGACCTGTCCAACTTCGCCCGGCGCCGCGCGGTGTGCGGCCCGGACGGCGAGGGCCGGCTGGCGCTGCGCTGGGAGCGACGCCGGCTGTCGGTGGGGGCACTGGCGGCGGCGCTGCTGCCGGGGGTCGCGGTGCGCGCCGACCCGTGGCTGTTCCGCCGCCTGACCCGCACGCTCGACCGGCGGATGCTGGCGCTGCTGTCTGCCCCGGGCGAGCTCCGCCACGCCGGGCCGTTCGGCCTCGACCTCAACGTGGCGACGCTGCTGGCCGCCGAGTTCCTGCGCTTCGACGCGGCGTTGCCCGCGCGGCTGCGCGGCCAGGTGACGTTGAACCTGTCCGCCGCCGACCTGCTGGCCGACCCGGCGGCGTTCGTGTTCGCCCGCGACTTCGCGCACGCGCGCGGCTACCGGCTGCTGCTGCGCGGAGTCGATGCGGCGCTGCTGCCGGCGCTGCCGCTGGCGCCCACCGGACTCGACCTGATGGAGCTGCGCTGGTCGCCCGAGCTTGAGGCGGCGACGCCGTTGGCTGACCCGGCGCGGGTGCTGCTGTCCGGGGCCGACACCAGGGCCGCTATCGACTGGGGCGCGGCGCGTGGCGTGGCGCTGTTCCAGGGCGCCGCCGCGGTGCCGGGGCGGGAGCCCACGCGGATGTCACGCAACATTGCCCTTGGCGGGATGGCGGGCGCGGCCTAATCGGTGCCCATGCCGATCGCTTCCGCCAGCGTCATCTCCGTCTCCGGCCTGTCGAAGCGGTACGGTGCCACCCTGGCGGTCGACGACATCACGTTCGACGTGCCGGCCGGCACCACGCTGGGCCTGCTGGGCGGCAACGGCGCGGGCAAGAGCACCACGCTGGCGATGCTGCTGGGCCTGCTGATCCCGACCAGCGGCCGGATCAGCGTGCTCGGGCACGACATGGCGCGCGACCGTTTCGCGGCGTTGGCGCGGATGAACTTCTCCTCGCCCTATGTGGCGCTGCCGGCGCGGCTCTCGGTGATGGAGAACCTGCGCGTCTACTGCCACCTGTACGACGTGCCGCAGCCGGGGCGTCGCATCGCCGAACTGGCGCGCGAACTGGATTTGGGGCCGATCCTGGGCCGGCTCGCGGGGCAGCTCTCGGCCGGGCAGAAGACCCGCGTGGCCCTGGCCAAGTCGCTCATCAACCGGCCGGACGTGCTGCTGCTCGACGAGCCGACCGCGAGCCTCGATCCCGACACCGGCGACCTGGTGCGCGGCTGGCTGCAGCGCTACCGGGTCGAGAGCGGCTGCACCATCCTGCTCGCCTCGCACAACATGGCCGAGGTCGAGCGGCTGTGCGACCGGGTGCTGATGCTCAAGCAAGGCCGCGTGGTCGACCAGGGCGCGCCGGCGGAGCTGCTGTCGCGCTACGGCCGCGACGACATGGAGCAGGTGTTCCTGGACATCGCCCGCGACCGCCACGCCGAGGCGGTGCCGGCTTGATCGCCACGCCTTCGCCAGTCCGGGCATCGCTGCGCCGGGTGTGGGGCATGATGTACCGCCACATCGCGCTGTACCGCCGCTCCTGGCCGCGCCTGCTCGAACTCGCGTACTGGCCGACGCTGCAGCTCTGCGTCTGGGGCTTCACCGCCAGCTTCTTCGCGAGCCGCCTGGGCAGCCCCACGGCGGTCGCCGGAGGCGTGCTGCTGGCCGCCGTGCTGCTGTGGGAGGTGGCGCTGCGCAGCCAGATGGGCGTCTCGCTCAGCTTCCTCGAGGAGATCTGGTCGCGCAACCTGGGCCATGTGTTCGTGAGCCCGCTGCGCCCGGCCGAGCTGGTGGCGGCGCTGATCGGCATGTCGGCGCTGCGCGTCGCCTGCGGCGTGCTGCCGGCGGTGCTGCTGGCCTACGTCCTGTACGCGTTCAACCTGTTCGCCGCCGGGCCGATCCTGGTGCTGTTCGTGGCCAACCTGCTGGTGATGGGCTGGTGGGTCTCGCTCGGCGTCGTCAGCCTGATCCTGCGCCACGGCGCCGGGGCGGAGGCGCTGGCGTGGTCGGTGCTGTTCGGCCTGACGCCGTTCTCGGCGGTGTTCTACCCGGTCTCGGTGCTGCCCGCCTGGGTGCGCCCGGTGTCGCTGGCGCTGCCCTCGACGCACGTGTTCGAGGGGATGCGCGCCGCACTGCACGCCACGGGCGGCGTGTGGGGCCACATGGCGTGGGCGGTCGGCCTCAACGCGCTGTGGCTGGCCGGCGCCGTCGCGGTGTTCGCCTCGCAGTTCCGCGCCGCCCGCGTGCGCGGCGCCCTCATCAGCATCGGCGAGTGACGCTTCATGGACGAGACCGAGACCCGCTTCTGGATGATCCGCCACGCCATTGTGGAGGAGAACGCGCGCGCCGTGATCTACGGCGACAACGACGTGCCGCTGTGCCCGCTGAACCTGGTCGGCCAGCGCTCGATGTACGAGGAGCTGGCGCGCCGGCTGCCGCGGCCGGGGCCGGACGTGACCTGGCTCGCCAGCCCGCTGTCGCGCACCCAGCGCACCGCCGGCGCCATCTTCGAGGCCGGCTACCCGGAACAGGAGCTGGTGATCGAGCCCGGCTTGATCGAACTGAGCTTCGGCGCCTGGCAGGGGCTGCCGCACGAGGAGTTGCCGGCGCAGCTCAAGCTGCCGCCGCACGGGTTCTGGCCGATGGCCGGCGACGAGCGGCCACCCGGCGGCGAGAGCATGGCCGACGGCATCGCCCGCGTGTCGCCGCTGATGGAGCGGCTGGCGGAGCGGTACGCCGGGCACGACGTCGTGGCGATGAGCCATGGCGGCACCATCCGCGCCGCCGTGGCGCACGCGCTCGACATCCCTGCCGACAACGCGCTGCACCTCTCGGTCGAGAACCTGTCCCTGACCCGGCTCGACCGCACCGCGGCCGGCTGGCGCGTGGTGTGCGTGAACGAGATGCCCGGCCTCTGACCGCCACGGCTTGCCGGGCGGCCGGTTGATCGGACAATGTGCGGCGTCGGATGGAGTCTCGCCGCATGAAGCGCGTTTTGACGGTGTTGCTGTGTGCGTTGGGCGCCGTGGCGCCGCTGCGGGCACAGGCGCAGCAGCGCGAGCAGGAGCTGGTGGACCGTGCCACGCTCACGGTGCAGGGCATGATGGCGGCGCGCGAGGGCCGCGACGCGATCCCGCTGATGCGCCGCGCGCGTGGCGCGCTGGTCTGCCCGCAGGTGTTCAAGGCCGGCTTCGTGATCGGCGGCCAGGGCGGCAACTGCGTGCTGGTCGGCCGCGGGTCGAACGGCTGGTCGAGCCCCGCCTTCTACGACCTCAGTGCCGGCAGCATCGGCTTCCAGGCCGGCATCCAGGACAGCCAGGTGATGTTCATCGTGCTGACCGACCGCGGGCTGCAGGCGATCATCGACGACCAGTTCAAGTTCGGCGCCGATGCCGGGCTGGCGTTCGCGACGCTCGGCACCGGCTTCTCCGGCTCGACCACCGGGGCGCTCAAGGCCGACGTGGTGGCGTTCGCGCGCAGTCGCGGCCTGTACGCCGGCCTGTCGCTGGACGGCAGCCTGATTACCGTCAAGAGCGACTGGAACGCCGCCTATTATGGTCAGCCGATCGCGGCGCAGCAGCTCGTGCTGCAGAACCAAGGCAACAACCCGGGAGCGGCGCCGCTGCGCGAGATGCTGGGGCGGTTCTCCGGCGCGGTGGCGCCCGGCCTGCCCGCCAACGTGGCGCCGACCTATACGGCGCCGGGGGCACCGACGCCGCTCGACGGCGCCCCGGCGCCGCGCGCGCCCGTGACCAGTGCGCCACTGCCGCCGAATGGCTGAGGCCGCCGGCAAGCCGTTCTGGGAGGCCAAGCGGTTGTCGGAGATGACCGAGGCCGAATGGGAGTCGCTGTGCGACGGCTGCGGCCGCTGCTGCCTGCACAAGCTGCGGCACGAGGACGACGGCGAGCTGTCGTTCACCAACGTCGCCTGCCACTTGCTCGACCTGCACCAATGCCGCTGCGGCGACTACGCGCACCGGCAGGTCAAGGTGCCCGACTGCGTGGGCCTCACGCCCGAATCGCTGCGCGACATCGACTGGCTGCCGCCGTCCTGCGGCTACCGCCGCGTGGCCGAGGGGCGTGGGCTGGCGTGGTGGCACCCGTTGGTGTCCGGCTCGCCGGAGACGGTGCATAGCGCCGGGGTCTCGGTGCGCGGGCGGGCGATCAGCGAGCGGGTCGCGGGGGCGCTGGAGGAGCATGTGGTGGACTGGCCGGGCCGGCCACCGCGCACCCGGCGGCCGGCATAGCGATCCCAGCCAGCGACGCCTGCTTCAGCGGACGTAGAACGGCACGCCGCCGCGCTGCCCGTTGTGCTTGTCGACGTAGATCTGCCCGGAGACGGAGTCTTCGCGGGCATTGAGCCGGCGGTAGTCGCCCGGCGTCAGGTGGCCGCCATGGGCCGCGAGGTCGGCACGGCGCCTGGCGTTGATGGTGGCCAAGCGCCGTTGCAGGTGGTACGTCTCGCCCGGCGTCAGTTGACCGCCGTTGATGCCCTGATCGATGCGGGCCTGCTGGTTCTGCAACCGGTTTCGGACCTCCCCGGCATGGGCCGCGGTGATCACGGACGCGAAAGCCAACGCCGCAGCAACGATACGATGCATGAAGTGCCTCCTGTGATGGAGGCCGGACCATGCCCGCGCCGGAGCCACGGATCTGTGCGAAACGCCACACCGGGCGTGCGCCGTAGCGAAGCCCACCGAAGTCAAGCTCGATAGTTCGTGATGACCGCCGCCTACAGCATCTGCAACGGCTGCTTGCCGCGCGGCGGTGGGAACGCGGCGTCGAGCGCGGCGCGGTCGGCCTCGGTCAACAGCAGCGCCGCCGCCGCCGCGTTCTCGCGCACATGCGCGAGGTCGGACGCCTTGGGGATGCTGATGACGTGCGGCAGCAGCAGCGTCCAGGCGATCGCGACCTGCGCCGGTGTCGCTTCGTGGCGCTCGGCGACCGCGCGCAACGCGGAATGCGCCAGCAAGCCACCGCCCTGGCCCACCGGCGAATAGGCCATCGCCGGCATCCCCCGCGCGGCGCACCAGGGCAGCAAGTCCATTTCCGGCCCCCGCGCTTCGAGGTTGTACAGCACCTGGTCGGTGGCGCAGGCGGAACCGCCGGGCAACCCGGCCAGTTCCTGCATCTCGTCGGTATCGAGGTTGGACACGCCCCAGTGCCGCACGTGGCCGGCCTCGCGCAGCGCCTCCAGCGCCCCGACCGTCTCGACGAGCGGCGTGGCCCCGCGCCAGTGCAGCAGGTACAGGTCGATGCGGTCGGTGCGCAGCCGGCGCAAGCTGCGCTCGCAGGCGGCGGCGGTGCCGGCGCGGGTGGCGTTCTGCGGGTAGACCTTGCTGACCACGAACACCCGGTCGCGTTGTCCGGCGATGGCGTCCGCCACCACCTCTTCGGCGCCGCCGTCGGCGTACATCTCGGCGGTGTCGAGCAGCGTCATGCCGAGGTCGATGCCGAGCCGCAGCGCCGCCGCCTCGTCGGACCGGACGGCGCCCTTCTCGCCCATGCGCCAGGTGCCTTGGCCGAGTTGGGCCACCATGGCGCCATCCGGCAGGCGGACCTGCGCGATCACGATGCCGCCGCCTCGACGGCGCGCAGCACGCGCAGGAAGTTGCCGCCCCACAGCAGGCCGATGGCGTGCGCGTCGTAGCCGCGCTCCAGCAGCCCGGCGGTGACGGCGGCACTCTCGCCGGCATGGCGCCAGCCGACCACCCCGCC
>CAXUHK010000198.1:0-6859 GCA_964250775.1 uncultured Acetobacteraceae bacterium
CCCCCGCGCGCGTCGCGGATGGCGAACCCGAGGCCAGCCGGACCCGCCTCGCATGACCGCCATCGTCGTCGGCGTCCCGGCCTGCAACAAGCTGCTGGAGGGCTTGCCGCAGCACGCCGCCGCCGCGATCTACGGCGAGGCGCTGATGCTGGCGGCGGGCGCGGTCCCGATCCTGCTGCCGCCGTTGGGCGAGGCGCTGTTGCCCGTGCTCGACCGGCTCGATGGCCTGCTGCTGTCGGGCAGCGTCAGCAACGTCCACCCGCCGCAGTACGGCGTGGCCGACAGCCTGACACCCGACCAGCACGACCTGCGACGCGACGCGACCACGCTGCCGCTGATCCGCGCGGCGGTGGCGCGCGGGATGCCGGTGCTGGCGATCTGCCGCGGCATCCAGGAGCTGAACGTGGCGCTGGGCGGCACGCTGCACCAGCAGGTCCATGCCCTGCCCGGCCGGCTCGACCACCGCGAGCCGGGCGGCACGCCGGAGCAGCAATTCGCCATCCGGCAGAGGGTGCGGCTGTCCGGCGGCCTGGCCGAACTGCTGGGCGCCGACGAGATCGCGGTGAACTCGCTGCACGGGCAGGCGGTCGACCGCCCGGCGGCATCGCTGCGGGTCGAGGGGGTGGCGCAGGACGGCACGGTCGAGGCGGTGCGCGGCATCGACGGCGTCGGCTTCGTGCTCGGCGTGCAGTGGCACCCGGAATGGCACGCCGCCACCGATGCCCCGAGCCGCGCCATCTTCGCGGCGTTCGGGGATGCGTGCCGAGGCTATGCGGAACGCCGCAGGCTTATTTCGCGCTGAGCAGCGTCAGGTCCACGGCCTCGCCCATCTTGCGGTAGCCGGCGTCGTTCGGGTGCAGGTGGTCGCCGAAATCGTACTCGGCGGCGATGTGGTCCGGATGGGCCGGGTCGCGTACCACGGCGTCGAAGTCGATCACGCCGTCGAACGCGCCGCCCTCGCGGATGAAGCGGTTGACCGCCTGCCGGTCCGCCTCGCCGGCGGTCGTGAAGTAGCCGGGGAAGATCGTGCCGACATACGGCGTCAGCGTGGCGCCCAGGATGCGGAGGCCGTGCGCGTGCGCCCGGTCGGCGAGTTGGCGCATCCCGGTGGCGATGTCGTCCGCGCTCACCTTCTGGTCCGCGAGGGCGGCGCTGCCGGGATGGCCGATGTCGTTGATCGATTCCATCAGGATCACGGTGCGCACGCCCGGCACCGAGAGCACGTCGCGGTCGAACCGGGCCAGCGCGGACGGTCCGAACAGCGCTTCCGGAAGGTCATGCAGGATGCGGTTGCCGCTGATGCCGGCGTCGACCACCCCCATCGGCGCCTGTGCCGCCGCCAGCCGCTCGGCCAGCACGTCGGGCCAGCGACGGTTGGCGTCGACGGTCGAGCCGTAGCCGTCGGTGATCGAGTCGCCCAGCGCCACCACCGCCGACGCGCCCGGCGCCTCGACCTCGACGCCGCTGAGGAAGAACCGCTCGGGGCCGGTCTTGGCGTCGGGCAGGGTGGCGGCCGCGGTGTGGTCGCCGCCGCTCGACCGGTAGGCCGTGGCGCGGCCGAGCGGGTGGGTCGCCGCGGGGCCGGTGTCGCGCGGCACGAACAGGCTGACCGCCAGGCTGTCGAGCGCCTTCACGTCGAGCGTCACCGGGTCGCTGAGCGCCGGCGCTCCGGGCGGGATGGTGATGGCGGGACGGCCGTTGAAGGTGAGCGCGTGGTCGGTCGCGGGATCGGCGCTGCCGGGCGCCTGGCCCGGCCGGGCCAAATGCGCCGCGCCGATCACCAGCGGGGCTATCCCCATCTCGTTGCTGAGGCGGATACGGACCGCGCGGCCGCCCAGCGACAGGCGCACGACCTGGCGGATGGTCTCGTCGGTCACTTCGGGGCCGGTCGGGAACGCCGGCGACGCGCCCCAGCTCCCGACCCAGTGCGCCGGCCCGGACGGCGCCTGCGCCGCCGCCGGCACCGCGACGGCCAGCATGGCGGCGAACGCCGCGGACACCATCCCATGGCTGCGAAGCATCGCGAATTCCTCCCCGTTATCGTTCTTGGCGCAGTCACCTGAGGCGCAGGGGCAACCATACGCGCAGCCGGCCGATCCCGGCCACCGCCAACAGGATCGCGCCCCACAGCGCCAACGTCAGGAACTGGCTGACACCCAGCAGGTTCGCCGCCGTGGAGATCAGTTGTAGGATCACCAGCGACATGACCAGCCCGCCCACCTTGCCGAAGCCGCCCGCCGGGTCGACGCCGCCCAGCACCGCGGCCAGGATGGTGACGAGCAGGTAGCTCTCGCCGTAGGCGGCGTTGGCCGAGTTGAACCGCGCCATCATCACCAGGCCCGCCACCGCCGACAGCAGTGCCGACAGCACGTAGACGCGCAACACCACGCGCCTGGTGTCGATGCCGGAATAGCGCACCGCTTCCTGGTTGGAGCCGCACATGGCGATGATGGTGCCCAGCGGCGTGCGGCCCAGCAGCACCGCGACCGGGATCGCCACCAGCGCGAAAAGGATCAGCGCCATCGGGATGCCGCCCACGCTGCCGTTGCCCAGGAACACGATGCCGGGCGGGAAACCGGAGATGACGTTGCCATGGGTCAGGCCGACCGCGATGCCCTTCACCATGGTCATGCTGCCCAGCGTCGCCAGGATCGGCGAGACCCCGAGATAGGCGACGACCGCGCCGTTCAGCAAACCGATCAGCGTCGCCACAGCGAACCCCGCCGCCAGCGCCAGGCCGTGCCAGCCCACCGCCGCGGCCCCTGTCGCGTCCAGGCCCAGATGGGTGAGCAGGTAGGCCATCGCCAGCGCCGACAGGTTCGCGGTGGCGATGATCGACAGGTCGAGGCCGCCGGACAGCAGCGGGATCATCATCGCGAGCGACAGGATGCCCAGTTCCGGCAACTGGAACGCCATCGAGCGGATGGCCGTGGCGTTGAACAGCCGCTCGCCCAACAGCAGCGCGAACACCAGCGCCAGGGCGCCCAGCAGCGCCACCAGCCGCAGCATCACCGGACCCAGCACGGCGGGGCTGGCCGGGCGCGTGACGACGGCGCTCATGCCACGATCCGCCGCGCGTGGCCGCGCTGCCGCCGCCGCTCGACCGCCAGCGCCGACACCGCCAGCAGGATCACCGCCCCGGTGAAGCATTGCGACCAGTACGACGGCACGCCCAGCAGCAGCAGGCCGTTCTGCAAAAAGGCGAGCAGCGTGACCCCGAGGATGGTGCCGAACACGGTGCCGACGCCGCCGGTCAGGCTGGCGCCGCCCAGCACCACGGCGGCCAGCACGTCCAGTTCCCGCCCGACCAGCGCGTTGGGCGACACCGACTGCGCGTTCTGCGCCTGCACCAGGGAGGCCAGGCCGGCGATCAGGCCCATGTAGCCGTAGACCAGCAGGTTGAGCCGGAACACCGGCACTCCGACCCGCCCCGCCGCGTCGGCGTTGCTGCCGAGCGCATAGACCTGGCGGCCGAGGTTGGTCCGCTTCAGCAGCAGCGCGGTCAGCGCGAACGCCGCGACCAGGCCCAGCATCGGCAGGTTGACCGCGTACTCGTTCTTCTCGGCGTCGGTGTAGGCGACCCAGCTCGCCCCGTTCACGAACCAGTCCGGCAGCGCGAAGATCTCGTTGCCGCGCGTGGCGAACATCAGCAGCCCGAAATACAGGTTCAGCGTGGCGATGGTGACGATGATGCTGGACAGCCGCAGGGTGCCGATCAGCACCGCATTGAGCACGCCGAGCGCCGTGCCCAGTGCCGCGCCGACCGCCGCGACGCCGACCCAGCCCAGCGCGCCGTGGTTGGCCAGCGTCATCGCCACGTATTGCGCGACCGAAGCGGTGGCGGTGAACGAGATGTCGATGCCGCCCGAGATCAGCACCACCAGCAACCCCGCCGCCAACATGCCGGCGAAGGCGTTCGAGGTCAGCAGGTCCACCGCGTTCTGCAACGTCGCGAACGAGGGCGTCGCCAGCGACAGCCCCGCGCCGAGGGCGAGCACCACCAGCAACAGCCGGCCCTCGTGGGTGCGGGCGAACCGGCGCAGCGCGTCAGGCATCGATCGCCTCGCGCAGCGCCGCCTCGCTCACCTGGTCGGGCCGGAACTCGGCGGTGAGGCGCCCCGCGTGCATCACCAGGATGCGGTGCGAGTGGTACAGCACCTCGGGGATCTCGTCCGAGATCATCAGCACCGCCATCCCCTGCGCCGCGAGTTCCCGGACGATGGCGTAGATGCCGTCCTTGGCGCTGACGTCGACGCCCACGGTGGGGCTGTCGAGGATCAGCACCTGTGGCCCGGTCGCCAGCCACTTCGCCAGCACGACGCGCTGCTGGTTGCCGCCGGAGAGGGTGCGCACCGGGTTCTCGGCGTCGCCGACCTTGATGCCGAGCCGGGCGATCCAGTCGGCCACCGCGACCCCGCGCTTCGATGCGCCGACCAGGCCAAGCGCCCCGGCCAGGCCGTGCAGGATCGACAGCACGATGTTGGACGACACCGGCTGTTCCAGCACCAAGCCCAAGGTCAGCCGGTCCTCCGGCACGTAGGCGATGCCGTGGCCGATGGCGTCCCGGTTGTCGCGGACCGCGACCGGCTGGCCGCGCAACAGGATGTCGCCGCGCTCGGACGGGCGCATCCCGAACAGCGACAGGGCCAGTTCGGTGCGCCCGGAGCCGAGCAGGCCGATCAGGCCCACGATCTCGCCGGCGCGCAGGTCGAAGCCGATGTCGGCGAAGTCGCCGGTGCGCGACAGGCCGCGCACCGCCAGCACGCTGGGGGCGTCGGCGAGGTCGGGCACGCTGGGCGCGTAGTCGAAATCGGCCCCGGTCATCAGCGCGCCGAGGCGGCGGCCGGTCATCTCGGCGGCGGGATAGGTGCCGGTCTTGCGGCCGTCGCGCAGCACGCTCACCCGGTCGGCGATCTCCAGCACCTCGTCGAGCCGGTGGCTCACGAACACGATGGTGATGCCGGCGGCACTCAGCTCGCGGGTCAGCCGCAGCAGCGCGTCGACCTCGTGGCGGGTGAGCGAGGCGGTCGGCTCGTCCATGATGACGAGCCGCGCCTCGGCCGCCAGCGCGCGGCAGATCGCCACCAGTTGCCGCTGTGCGATGGCGAGTTCGCCGACTCTGGCGCGCGGGTCGAGGGCCACGCCGATGCGCTGCATCACGGCGGCGGCGTCGGCGCGGATGCGCCGCCAATCGACGCCGTGCAGCCGGCCCAAATGCCGCGCGAAGCCGATGTTCTCGGCCACCGTGAGATCGGGGAACAGCGACAGGTCCTGGTAGATGACCTGGATGCCGAGCCGGGTGCTGAGTGCCGGCGTCAGGTGCGGCTGCGCGCGGCCGTCGATGGCGATGCGCCCGCCCGGATCGGGCGGCTGCACGCCGGCGATGATCTTGATCAGCGTCGACTTGCCGGAGCCGTTCTCGCCGGCGAGGCAATGCACCTCGCCGGCGGCCAGTTCGAGGTCCACGTCCGACAGCGCGCGCACGCCGCCGAACCGTTTCGAGATGCCGGCCAGTTCGAGGAAGTTCGCCATGCCGAACGCCTTGCCGTTGGCGTCAAAGCCCGGTCTTGGCGATCGTCTCGTCGATGCTGGACGCGTCGAACGCCAGGATGCGGTCGACGCTGACCAGCTTGCCGGGGCCGTCCACCGTGGCCTTCCCCATGCCGGGGATGTCCATGCCGGTCTCGAACTTGGCGCCGGACAGCGCCAGGCTGGCGACCGCGACCATAGCGTAGCCGGCGTCCTTCGGGCTCCACAGGAAGCCCTCGCGGATCACGCCGCTCTTGATCATCGGGCGGCCCTGCGACGGAATCGTGGTGCCGACCACGGCGATCTTCTTCTGCAGGTGCCGCTCGCGCACCACGTTGCCGGCGCCGATCGGGCCGTTGGAGCCGAAGCCGATGATGCCGGCGACATGCGGGTAGGCCTGGATCACGTCGCGCGTCACCTGCGCCGAGCTGTCGATCTCGTCGGCACCCGGGAAGCGCGCGGCGGCCAGCTTCATCTGCGGGAAGTGCGCCTGCTGGTAGGCGATGGCGGCGTCGGCCCAGCGGTTGTGCAGCGGCGTGGTGAGCGTGCCGACATAGACGACGTACTCGCCCTTCTCGCCCATCGCGCGCGCCAGCGCCTTCATCTGCATCTCGCCGAACACGCGGGAATCGAGCAGCTCGACGTCCCAGGTGCGGCCGTCCTGGTCGGGGCCTTCCTGGGTGACGACCACGATGCCGGCCTGCTGCGCCCGCGCCAGCACCGGCGCCAGCACCTTCACGTCGAGCGGCACCAGGCCCAGCACGTCGACCTTGCGCGCGATCTGGTCCTCGACCAGCCGGACCTGCTGCGCGGGGTCGACATGCGCCGGACCCACCATCGAGACGTCGATGTTGAACTGCTTGGCGCCCTGCTCCAGCCCGGCGTTCAGGTAGTTGAACCATGGCACGCCGGCGATCTTGACCACGGTGGTCATGGTCTTGGCCGCCGCCCGGGCGGCTTGCGGCCGGCCGAGCGTGGCGGCGAGCAGGCCGCCGCCGAGAAGCTGCGCCGATCGGCGGCGCGTGATGATGGGCATGGTCGGTCCCTCCGGGTTCTTCTTGGCAGGATAGTAGCCGCACTCGGCGCCGCGCGCACCGGGTCAGCGCAAGGCGGCCGACAGCATCGCGGCGACGGCATCGGGATCGGACGCCGGCGCGCCGGACACCAGCAGCGCCGCAGCGGCGTTGGCGTAGCGCAGCGCCACGTCCGGCGTCTCGCCAGCCGCCAGCCGGGCGGCCAGCGCGCCCACGAACGTATCGCCGGCCCCATGGGTCGACGCCACCGCGATCCGGTGCGCCGGGAGGCCGAGCGCCAGGCCGGCGCGCGAGGC
>CAXUHK010000199.1:0-6848 GCA_964250775.1 uncultured Acetobacteraceae bacterium
TACGACCACCTGCCGGAAGCGGCGTTCTACATGGTCGGCACCATCGAGGACGCGGTGAAGAAGGCCGACGAGATGAAGGCCACGGCGTAGATGCCGGTCGACCTCGAGATCGTCTCGCCGGAGCGGCTGCTGCTGAGCCGCCCGGTCGACATGGTGGTGATCCCCGCCTCCGAGGGCGAGATGGGTGTCATGGTGCAGCACGCGCCGATGATCGTGCTGCTGCGCGGTGGCACCGTGCGGCTGTACCAGGGCGGGCAGGTGACGGACCGGCTGTTCGTCTCCGGCGGCTTCGCCGAGGTGACGCCCGAGCGCGTCACCGTGCTGGCCAACGAGGCGCTGCCGGTGGCCGAACTGTCGCGCGCCGAGGGCGAGCGCCGGCTGGGCGAGGCGGAGGCGGCCTACGCCGATGCCGACAAGGCCGACGTGCCGGCGCTCGACGCGCTGATGGACCGGATGCAGTCGGCGCGGGCGATGATTGAGGCGGCCGGCGCCTGATCTTCCGGCGCTTGCACTGACGGAAGTGTGTCAGTCCTGTTGCACATAAGGCACGCCTGCCGTCCGAGCGTGTCGTGCCGGCTTCACAGCGCCCGAAGCTGGGCTAACCTCGCCAATCGTCGCAACGCCAAGGTGTTGTCGGGCGGCTCGGGCATGGATTGGCGGCATGAAGCATTGGCGCATTGAGGATGTCGGGTGGGATCGGTTCGATCCCGGCAAGGTCGACCCGGACATCGTGCCACTGGTCAAGGCGGCCGCGATGGTCGAGCGCAACGGGGTCGAATACGCGGTCTATCTCTGCAACGTGTTCCACGACGACCCGGCATTCCAGCGTGCCACCGAGAACTGGGCCATCGAGGAGGTGCAGCACGGCGACGCGCTCGGTCGCTGGGCCAGCCTCGCCGATCCGCACTGGGACTATGCCGCCGCGTTCGAGCGTTATCGCAACGGCTACAAGCTGCCGCTCGACGCCCAGAACTCGGTGCGTGGCTCGTTGACCGGCGAACTGATCGCCCGCTGCATGGTCGAGACCGGCACGTCGAGCTACTACACGGCCTTGGCCGAGGCGACCGAGGAGCCGGCGTTGCGGCAGGTGTGCCGCCTGATCGCGTCCGACGAGTACCGGCACTTCAAGCTGTTCTACGACCACATGCGGCGCTATCTGGCACGCGAGCGCATTTCGTTTCCGCAACGCCTGCGCATCGCGGCGGGCCGCATCACCGAGACCGAGGACGACGAGCTGGCGTTCGCCTACCATTGCAGCAACGAGGCCGAGGACCGGCCATACGACCACGGGCGCTGCATGGCGACCTACATGGGTCGGGCGATGTCGTTCTACCGCTTCCGCCACATCGAGCGCGGCATGGGCATGATCCTGAAATCGGTGGGGCTGAAGCCGCGCGGCCGGCTGTCCGACCTGGCGGCGCGCGGCGCCTGGTTCCTGTTGCAGCGCAAGCAGCGCCGGTTCGTCGCCAACCTGGCGCCCCGTGCCGCGCCGGCGGCGGGGGAGCTGGCGCGAGCCACCTGAGCGACCTGGACGCGCCGCGGGCGCTGGTCGAGGAGGTCGTTGCCAGCGCCGACCCCGGCGACCGGCTGCGGCTGGCGCTGGAGGCGCTGGACGCGCGGCAGGACTTGGCCGGGCAGGTGGCGCTGTTCGAGGCGATGCTGCCGCTGGCCGACGTGCGGCATTATTGGGTGCTGCACCGTATGGCGCGGGTGTATGCCGACCTGCGCCAGGACCATGCGGCGTTCCTGATGGCGGCGCAGGCGGTGCGGATGCAGCCGGCATGGTCGGCCTCCTTGGAGCCATATCGTACGGCGTTCCGGCACCTGGTCCGCACCGGGCAGCGCGCGGCGGCGCTGGACCTGTTCCTGCGCCACGGCGAGCACTGGCCGGAGCAGCCGATCGTCGAGCTGCACGAGATCGAGCCGCTGCTCGACCGGTCCGAGGCGCCGCCGGCGGTGTCGGTCGTCATGCACCGCGTCCGCGAGGCCGAGGACCGCGCGGCCACGTCGGTTGCCGTTTGCGGTCGGGCGTTGCCAAATCCGCTGCAGCCGTTGGCGGCGCCGATACGACGGGCGCCGCTGGACGTGGTCGAGGTCCCCGACGGCGAGCTGCTGGTCTGCAACGACGCTGCCGTCGTGTGCGACCGCGATGGCCGGATCGTCCCGGGGTTCTCGGTGTGCACGGTCCCGGAGCTGGTGCGGCGCAAGGTCGAGCGCGCCGGCGATGCGGCGGAGCGGCACGATTGCGACGAGGCGGTGCTGCTGCTGGACAATCATCCGTCGCCAAACCTCGCGCATTTCCTGCTCGACCAGGTGTCGCGCCTGGCGGCGTATCGAGCCGCCGGGGCGGATCTGGCGCGCGCCGTCGCGGTCGCGCCGGAACTGCGGGCGCCGTTCCAGTCGGCCATCCTGGCCCGCTGCGGCTTGGCCGGCAGTCTCGGCACGGCGCGGATGGCACGGGTACGGGCGCGGCGGCTGTGGGTCGCGAGCAACTGCCGCACGCTGCAGC
Organism: uncultured Acetobacteraceae bacterium; assembly: GCA_964250775.1. Classification (GTDB taxonomy): domain Bacteria; phylum Pseudomonadota; class Alphaproteobacteria; order Acetobacterales; family Acetobacteraceae; genus CAVRQM01. The sequence continues at coordinate 2,510 of CAXUHK010000199.1, forward strand.
ACCCGGCGCATCTCGGGGCCGGCTGGGCGGTGGAGTATGCGAGGGCACTGCTCGGCGGCGCCGGGCCGCCCGGTTCGGGGACGCGCCGCCTGTTCGTCTCGCGCGGCGAGGCGGCCGGGCGACGGCTGGTGAACGAGTTGGCGGTGGCGTCGCTGCTGGCGGAGCATGGGTTCGAGACGATCGCGCCGGCCATGATGGCCTACGACGACCAGGTTGCCGCCTTCCGCGCCGCCTCGCACATCACGGCAGCGCATGGCGCGGCGCTGGCACATCTCGTGGTGTGCCCGCCCGGTGCGCGGGTGCTCGAAATCTTCCACCCGCTCTACGCCACCCGGACCTACGCCGTGCTGGCGGCAACCTGCGGCCTCGACTACGCGGCACAAGTCGGGTTCGACGGGTTGTCCAACGAACCCGCGTTCAACGACCCGGCGCTGCTCGACAGCGAGGCGGGCAGGTTCGGCGCCCGCGACTTGCGCGCCGACATGGCGGCACTGGAGCAATGGGCGCGGAACTGAGTGTGCGGAGTCGTGTGGTTCGGCGACCGGACGCGGTAGCCACGGGATCGGTCACGTCAGGTCGAACTGCAACGCCGCCAGGCGGGCATACAGCCCGGCTTCGTCGACAAGGTCGCGATGCGTGCCGATGGTCACGATACGCCCGGCCTCGATCACCACGATGCGGTCGGCTCGCCGCACCGTGGCCAGGCGGTGCGCCACGACCAGGGTGGTACGGTCGCGCGACAGGGCGGTCAGCGCGTGCTGCACCGCCTGCTCGGATTCCGCGTCAAGCGCGCTGGTCGCCTCGTCCAGCAACAGCACCGGGGCGTCGCGCAGGATGGCCCGCGCGATGGCCACACGCTGCCGCTGGCCGCCCGACAGCCGCACGCCCTTTTCCCCCAGGAACGTGCCCAGCCCCTGCGGCAGCTCCAGCAGGAAGTCGGCCGCGGCGGCCGAGACGGCGCGCCGCACCTCCGCGTCGGACGCCCCCGGCCGGCCGTAGCGGATGTTCTCCAGGGCGCTGGCGCTGAAGATCGCCGGATCCTGCGGCACCACTGCGATGCGCGCCCGCAGCGCAGTGGGGTCCACGCTGGCAATGTCCACCCCGTCGAGCCGCAGGCAGCCCGATTGCGGGTCGAAGAAACGCAACAGGAGCTGGAACACCGTGGTCTTGCCGGCCCCGGACGGCCCCACCAACGCCACGGTCTCGCCGGGCTCGACCGCGAACGAGACGTCGTCCAGCGCCGCGGCGTCGGGGCGGGCGGGATAGCGGAACGTCACACGCTCCAGTGCCACGGCGCCGCGCGCCGGAAGCGGCAGCAGCGCCGGCCTGGCGGGGGCCGCGATGGCGGAGTGCGCGTGCAGCAGCTCCAGCAGCCGGTCGGCGGCGCCCGCGGCGCGCTGCACCTCGCCCCACAGCTCGCTCATGGTGGCGCCGGAGGTGGCCAGCAGCACGGCGTAGAACACGAACGCCGATAAGTCCCCGCCGGTCATGCGGCCGGCGATCACGTCGCGTCCGCCGACCCACAGGCTGAAGGTGATGGCCCCGAAGCCCAACAGGATCACCACCAGGATCAGCCCTGCGCGGGTGCGGATGCGGGCGACCGCGGTCGCGACCGAGCGCTCGACGAACTCGTTGAACTCGCCGCGGTCGATCGCCTCGTGGGTGAACGCCTGCACCGTCGGCAGCGCCGTGAGCCGCTCCTCGGCGTAGGCGCCGACATCGCCCAGCCGGTCCTGCGCCCGGCGCGACAACGCCCGCTCGCGCCGGCCGAACAGGATCAGCGGCACCACCACCAGCGGCACCACGACGATCACCAGCCCGGCCAGTTTGGGACTGGTCGCGACCAGCATCGCCAGCGCCCCCACCAGCAGCAGCGCGTTGCGCAGCCACATCGAGATCGCCGAGCCGACCAGCGCCTGCAGCACGCCGATGTCGGCGGTGAGGCGCGACAGGATGTCGCCGGTGCGCGCGGTCTCGAAGAACTCCGGCGACAGCGAGATGACGTGCGCGAACAGGTCGCGCCGCAGGTCGCCGGCGGCGCGCTCGCCCAGCCAGGACACCAGGTAGAACCGCGCGTAGGTCGCCGCCGCGAGGCACGCCACCACCGCGAACATGCCGAGCGCCGCGGCGTTCAGCGAGCCGGCGTCGCGGCCGGCGAAACCGTGGTCGATCAGCCGGCGCAGCCCCTGGCCGATCGCCAGCACCAGCCCGGCCGCGATCAGCAGCGCCACGGTGGCGGCCACGACCCGGCCGCGATACGGCATCAGGTACGGTAGCAAGAACCCGAGCGAGCCGATCCTCGGGCGCTTCGCGGCAGCCGGTTGTTCTGTCATTGCCCGTCGCTGATACCGCGCGCGGCAGTTACGGTCGAGGCGTCAGACCGGCTCGGTGTCGAGCGCGTAGCCGGCGGCGCGCACCGTGCGCACCAGGTCGATCTCGCCCTCGCCGTTGATGCTCTTGCGCAGGCGGCGGATGTGCACGTCGACGGTGCGCGGCTCGACATGGATGTCCGGCCCCCACACCGCGTCCAGCAGCTCCTCGCGCGAGAACACCCGGCGCGGGTGCTGCATGAAGAATTCGAGCAGGCGGAACTCGGTCGGCCCCAGGTGGATCGGCCGCGCGTTGCGCTGCACCCGGTGCGCGGTGAGGTCCATGCCGATGTCGTGGAAGCTGAGCCGGCCCTTGGTGGGCGCGCTGCTGGTGCGGCGCAGCAGGGCGCGCATCCGCGCCAGCAGCGCCTCCATGTTGAACGGCTTGGTGATGTAGTCGTCGGCGCCGGTGTTGAGTGCCCGCACCGCGTCCTGGTCCTCGGTGCGCGCCGTGACCATGATGACCGGCAAGTCGCGGGTCGCCGGCCGGCGCCTGATCTGCCGGCACACCTCGATTCCCGACATCACCGGCAGCATCCAGTCGAGCAGCACGATGTCGGGATGCGTCTCGGCGATGCGGGTCAGCGCCTCCTGGCCGTCCGCCGCCTCGTCGACGCGGAAGCCCTGCTTCTCCAGGTTGTAGCGCAGCATGGTGGCGAGCGCCGCCTCGTCCTCCACCACGAACACCAGCGGCCTTGCCAACGAGGCGGCGTCATCCGGCATCCGGGGTCTCCTTTTCCGGTGACGCCTCGCGCGGGCGCACGACGGCGTAAGCGGAGTGGTCGCTCTTGGGCCGCGTGTCGGGCAGCGATTGCCCCAGCACCGCGTAATACACGGTCTCGGCGATGTTGGTGGCGTGGTCGCCGATCCGCTCCAGGTTCTTGGCCACGAACAGCAGGTGCGTGCAGGGCGTGATGTTGCGCGGATCCTCCATCATGTAGGTGATGAGCTCGCGGAAGATCGCGTTGTAGATGTCGTCGATCGCCTGGTCGGTGCGCCACACCTGCTGTGCCCGCTCCGGGTCGTTCTCGCCCACCGCGTCGATGATGAGGCGCAGGTTCTCCTGGACCAGCCGGCTCATGTGCGCGATGCCGGCCAGGCTGTACGGCAGGGTGAACTGGTTGAGCGCGATGCTGCGCTTGGCGACGTTGGCGGCGTAGTCGCCCATGCGCTCGAGGTCGCCGGTGATCTTCAGCGATGCCACGATCTGCCGCAAATCCTGCGCCATCGGCTGCCGCAGCGCCAGCATCCGGATCACCTGCTGTTCGACCTCGCGTTCGATCGCGTCGATCGCCGGGTCCTGCTCGACGGCACGGGCGGCGGCGGCGTTGTCCTGCTGGATCACCCCCAGCACCGCCATGGCGACCTGGTTCTCGACTAGCCCGCCCATCTCGGCGATGCGATCGTGCAGCCGGGCCAGCTCCTGCCGGTAGCTGGTGACGATGTGTTCGCGCTGCTCCGCCATGGCCATGCTCCTCAGCCGAACCGGCCGGTGATGTATTCCTGGGTGCGCTTCTGCCTGGGCGCCGTGAACATCTCGGCCGCCGGCCCGACCTCGACCAGCTCGCCCAGGTAGAAGAACGCCACCTGGTCGGCGCAGCGCGCCGCCTGCTGCATGTTGTGGGTGACGATCGCGATGGTGAAATCGTGCTTCAGCTCGTCGATCAGCTCCTCGATGCGCAGCGTGCTGATCGGGTCGAGCGCGCTGGTCGGCTCGTCGAGCAGGATCACCTCCGGGCGCACCGCGATGGTGCGCGCGATGCACAGCCGCTGCTGCTGGCCGCCGGACAGGCCGGTGGCCGAGGCGCCGAGCCGGTCCTTGACCTCGCCCCACAGAGCGGCACGGGTCAGCGACCATTCGACGCGCTCGTCGCGTTCGGCCTTGGTGAGTCGCTCGTGCAGCTTCATGCCGAACGCGATGTTGTCGTAGATCGACATCGGGAACGGCGTCGGCTTCTGGAACACCATGC
>CAXUHK010000200.1:0-6816 GCA_964250775.1 uncultured Acetobacteraceae bacterium
ATCCCTCTTCAGTCTCGGCGTTCGCCTCGCTCGCGGTCGTGCCCACCCTGGACATATGGCCGGCTGTCGATCGTGAGTTCGCTAAAGGTGCCTTCCACTGGTTCTTTTTCTTGCAGCCCGTCGACATGATCGAACGACTCCTTTCTGGTGACCCTGACGCGTTTCTGAACGCGGCACTGGAACAGGCGATCGGTACACTGGAACGGCTACATGCGGCAGCGCTCGCCGACTATCGCGCAGCGTTCCGCCGTCCTTCGGTTCGCGCGGCTATGATCCGGGACTACCAGGCAGGCTATGACTCCGACACGGAGAACGATGCGGCCGATCGCGTGGCGGGTCGCAAGCTCCACTGTCCCGTTCTCGTACTATGGGCGAGCGAACGCTTGGTAGCGGAAGGAGTCATGTCCAGCGGAGCCTCGGCTGTTGAAGTCTGGCGTCGATGGGCCGACCAAGTATCCGGCTTCAACGTGCCGGGTGGGCACCTGATCGCCGAAGACACGCCCGACCATGTCATCCAGCATGTGGTGCCGTTCTTGCAGATGGCTGTGGAGTAACGATCCGAACCAGGCGAAAGAACGAAATCATCGTCTCGCAGTCGCTGATCGAACGATTAGACGACTTGTCGCAGGGCCATGGATGATCCAATCGCCTCCGAAGCGTCCAACGCCGCTGTTCTTTTCGCCGCCAAATGTGTGGCATTCAACGATAATTGGCGGGGTTCTTCCAGCGCTATATGGCGCACTTAGCGCTGAGTTTGGTGGGAAGCAGACCATCTATACAGAGCCATTTCGGTTGGCTGTGTCCGTCAAACTTGGTTTGCGGACAAACGGCCAGTCCGCTTTCAACCTCAAGGAGAGCTCCAGCCGCGACATCACACGCAGTCACCAAGCAACTCGCGCTTCAGCTGCCTTAGCAACGTCCGTTTCTGAGATCGTGGATCGAATACGAGGTAGTAGGTGTGTCTTCCACGGTCCAGGGTGACGGTGGTTAGGGTGGCCAAGGCACCGGACCTGACCTCCTCGTCGACCAGCGCGAGTTGCGCCAGGGCGACGTCACGCCCCTCCGCGGCAGCCTTGTAGGCCAGAGCCGAGCTTTCGAACTCGCGACGACGCTTGAGCCGGCTCATGTCGATGCCGGCCGCCTCGCACCACAGTGCCCAATCGTCTGGACGCGCCCGCACGAGCAGGATCGTTTCGCGGTCGAGGAACGACAAGTCTCGCCTGGCAAGCGGCACGCGCGCCGGGCTGCACACCGGGGCGAGGATGTTGGCGATAAGCGGCGTTGCGTCACAGCCCGGCCAGTCTCCGTCGCCGAGGCGGACAGCGGCATCGAAGTTGTCCGCCTCGCTCCAACTGGACTCGGTCGAAAGGCGAACCTCGATCTGCGGGTGGCCCAGTTGGAAGTGCGATAGGCGCGGGATCAGCCAGCGTGTCGCGAAGGTGGTGTATGAGCGGACCCGCAGCACAGACCTGCCGGACGACGAGTGCAGCAATGCCGTCGCACGCCGCATCCCGTCGAAATGCGTGCTGACCCGCTCGTAGTAGGCCCGGCCCACCGGCGTGAGCGTCAGGCCCCGGCCCTGGCGGCCAAACAACGCCGTCCCAAGATGATCCTCCAGCAGCCGAACCTGCCGGCTTACGGCACCCGGTGTGACGAGCATCTCGCCAGCTGCCGCGCGGACGCCGCCGGTGCGGGCCACGACTTCAAACGTCAGCAGCGCGTTGAGCGGCGGCAAATCCCGCATGGCCGATACCGTGGAGCTGGAGTGAACAGTTGAGCGATTTTTAGTCGCTGGTTCGCGGCGGGCAAGCCCACGACATAACGGCCCAACGGTTGGCGCCGGCTTTCCGAGCCGGGCAGATCCGCCCGCCGATCGAACCAAAGGTGATGACGCTATGATCAAGGTAGTGAACCCGGCGGACGGCTCCGTCGCCGGCGAGGCCCCCTTCATGAACATGAGCGATGTGAAAGCCAGCATCGACCGCACGTGCGGCGCCTTTCCCGCATGGTCTCAGCGTTTGGCCAAGGACCGCGGCGACATGCTGCGGCGCTGGTTCGAGCTGGTGCGGGCCGACAAGCAGGTTTTCGCGGAGATCATGGTCCGGGAGAACGGCAAGTGCCTCACCGAGGCCATGGGCGAGATCGATTACGGGCTCGGCGTCGTCGAGTGGTATGCCGAGCAGGCCAAGCGGGTGAATGGCGACATCATTCCGAGCCATGCGTCAGGCTCCACCGTGCTCGTCACGAAGGAACCGGTCGGCCCCACGGCCGCGATCACGCCCTGGAACTTCCCGTTCATGATGATCACCCGCAAGGTGGCGACCGCGCTCGCGGCGGGATGCACGATGATCGTCAAGCCGTCGCAGGAGACGCCGCTGACCGCCTACAAGCTGCTTGAATACGCCCGGCAGGCGGGCATCCCGGCGGGCGTCTTCGAGATGGTCACCGGCGACCCGAAGGCGGTCGGCGAAGCCATCACGAGCGACCAGCGCATCCAGAAGATCTCCTTCACCGGGTCCACCGGCGTCGGACGCTTGCTTGCCCGGAATGGCGCCGAGACGCTCAAGAAGCTGACCCTGGAGCTGGGCGGCAATGCCCCATTCATCGTATTCGACGACAATGACGTGGACGTCGCCGTGCAGGGACTGGTCGCGGCCAAGCTGCGCAACTCCGGCCAGGTCTGCATCTCCTCCAACCGTATGTTCGTGCAGGACGGCATCTATGACCAATTCAACGAGTGGCTGAAGCAGGTCGTCGCGACGATACCGGTCGATCGGGGCTTGCAGGAGGCGTTCGTCGTTGGTCCACTCATCAACCAGGCCGGTGTCGACAAGGTGACCCGGCTGGTGAGCGGCGCCGTAGCAAATGGGGCCAAGCTCCTGCTCGGCGGCAAGCTGCACTCCGGGGGAGGCTTATTCTTCGAACCGAGCATCTTGACCGACGTGCCGGACACCTCGGAAATGGCTCGTACCGAGATCTTCGGCCCGGTGTTTGCGATCTATCGATTCACCTCCGAGGAAGAGGTGATCGAGCGGGCCAACGACACCGAGTATGGCTTGGTCGCCTACGCCTACACGCACGATCTCGGCCGAGCCTTCCGTCTGTCGCGCCGGCTTGAGGCCGGGATGGTGATCCTCAACTCCGGCTCGGTGGGTACGGCCTCTGTCCCGTTTGGCGGCATCAAGCAATCGGGCTATGGGCGCGAGGGCAGTCACTACGGGATCGAGGAGTATGTCCACGTCAAATACGTCCTGATGGCGGGGCTGGGAATCTAGTCAGACCGGCTCCGCAGCCGCTTCGGCCGGGACGGCGGCGGCGGTCCGATCCCGCCGCAGCCCCCAGACAAGCGCCACAACCAAGGCAGGGGACGAGCGAGACGAGCGAGTAGCCGCCTCCTGCCAAAGGGTTCCCGGTCTAATTGACCAGGGCGAGGCTTATCAGGGGCAGGAAACCACCGAACAGGATGTTGCCGAGCTGTTGCGCCAGGCCAAACCCGGTCGTGGGGTTCTGGCCGACAAACCGTTCGGCGATGTAGGCCGGCAGCGGCGCCATGGTCATGGCCGTGGTTACGGCGAGCACCGTGATCAACGCCGTGACTGTGGCCCAGGACGCCGTCGCGGCGCCCGCCTGTATGCCGGAGAACACGGGGTAGGCGACTGCCATCCAGAGCACGATGCCGCCCAGCATGACCATCGCCCGGCCGACCCGGTCGGTCAGGGCACCGAACGAAGGGTTAGCAAGGCGCTGCAACCAGCACGGCCACGGCGACGCAGGCATTGGTGACCATGGGCGGCACGTGTACGACGTTCTGCAGGAAATAGAGCATGTAGATGATGGAGGTGTGGAGGGAGCCCGAGGTCGCCCCCCGGACTCTGAACACTCCCAGCAGGATCGACTTCCAGGCCTCCCGGCTGCGCAGCGTGTCCATCAGGGGCGAGGACAAGAGTTCCCCGGCTCTGGCCCTGCGCAGGAAGGTCGGCGTCTCCGTCATGTGCGGCCGGACGCATGTCGCGACCGCAACGATAGGAGCGGAGAGCAGGAACGGGACCCGCCAATTCCAGGTGTCGAAGGGCTCCGCGTCCAGGCTCAACCGGAGTGCCGAGACGATCGCGAGCGCGACCAGGAGCCCGATGGTGGCGGTGCTCTGCAAGACGCTCGTGTAGGTTGCCCGCTGCCGCTGCGGCACGTACTCCATGACGTAGACGACCGCCGAGCCATACTCGCCGCCCAGGCCGACTCCTTGGACAATCCGCAATGCCAGCAGCATGGCCGGGGCTGCGACGCCGATGGCGGCGTAGGTCGGCAGGCAGCCCATGGCGACCGTGGCGGCGCCCGTCACCAGCAGGGTCACGACGAACGTCTTCTTCCGTCCGATCCGGTCCGCCATGGAGCCAAAGACGCACGTGCCGATCGGCCTTGCCAGGTAGGCGATGCCGAAGGTGGCAGCCGTCAGGAGCCCGGTGACGGCCGGGTCCTGCGCCGGGAAGAACAAGGTCCCGAACGTCCCGGTTAAGGTGACGTAGACGAAAAAGTCATAGTACCCGAGCATCGTCCCGAGGCTCGACGAGACGATGATGCGCGCCAGGCCGGAATGACCTGTTGCCTGAGCCTCGGGTGATATCGTCATTGACATTTCTCCCTTGTTTTTTCGTGTTAAGGGTTCGGCCGCTCCCGCCATTGCGCCAGCAAGGCAGCGACGGCCCGCTCGTGCTCCGGCGACTGGTGCGCGAGCGTTGCAGCGCCGCCGCGGCTTCAAGGCTGCTGCGTAGGTCCGTGCCCGCGCTCATCCGCAGCAGGCGCTTGCAGAAGCGGATTGCCACGCCCGAATGCTGCGCGATCTCCTCGGCGAGTGCCCAGGCCCGGTCCAGCAGCGCGGCCTCGGGCACGACCTCAGACACGAGGCCGCATCGACGCGCCGCCTCCGCATCGATGACCCGGCCGGTGAAGCTCAGCTCGGCCGCCATCGCCGCACCCACGACGCGAGGCAGGAACCAGCCGCCGCCGATCCCCGAGATGAGGCCCAGGCGGACGAACGTCTCGGCGAAGCGGGCCCGGTCGGACGCGAGGCGGATGTCGCACATGCAGGCGATGTCGAGGCCCGCCCCCATTGCCGGGCCGTTCACGGCGGCGATCAGCGGCAGTTCCAGTTCATACAACGCAATGGCGATCTGCGGGAGGTATCGCCTGTAGCGCTCGGCGATCTCTACAGGATTGCCGGCCATGCAACCCTCGTGGCTGCGCATGTGCTTGACGTTGCCGCCTGAGCAGAACGCCGTGCCTGATCCGGTCAGCACGACCGCCTTTAACGTGTCGTCCGTATTGATGCGCCGCGCAGCCGCGACGATCTCGTCGCACTGCTTCGGCGTCGAGAGGGCATTGCGCTCATCGGGCCGGTTCATTGTGAGCAGCAGGACGCCGCCTCGGCGCAATTCCTGCAGGAAAGGCTGGGTCATGCTGGCACCTCCGCGCCGACGACCTGATCGTCGATCAATCGCTCGATCTCGTCGCCGCTGAAGCCGAACCGCTCGAGCACGTGCCGGGAGTGCTCCCCCTCGTCCGGCGGCCGGCGGCGGGGCGGGATCGGCCGGCTTCCAACAGCGAATCCTGGCATGCGAAACCGTCCGGCCCCGGGATGACCGACCGCGATCTCGATGCCGGATGCGGCATACTGTTCCGACCCGACGACATCGGCATATCCGGCGACTGGTGCCGCGATCACGTCGGCTGCGGTCAACACGGCGCACCAATGCGCGGTCGGACGGGTGCGCAGCGCGGCCGTCAGCGCATCGCGCATCGCGGGCCGGTTCGCCACGCGCGCCTCGTTGGTGGCGAATCGCTGGTCATCGAGCAGGTCCGTGCGCCCGATGGCCGCGCACAGGGCGCTCCAACGCGTCGGCTGGTAAGCGGCGACCATGATCCAGCCATCCGCGGTTTGCAGCGCCTCGTTGGGCGCCGCGTAGGATGCCGCACTGCCCTGCGGCTCCGGCTGCTCTCGATTGGTCAGGAACGATGCCAGGTTCAGCTGCTGCAGCATCAGCATGCCACCGTAAAGGCGAGATCGAGATGCGTCCCGGCTCCCTCCCTATCGCGCTTGCGCAGTGCGGCAAGAATCGCGATCGTGCCGAACATCGCCGCCGTCATGTCGGCCAACGGCAGCGGTACCTTGCCGGGCTCGCCCCCGCCGGCGCCGATGCCGCTTATGAGCCCGGTCGCCGCCTGAAGGATGCCATCCACGCCAGGCCGCGCCCGCCAGGGTGGTGTGGCGCCGTAAGCGGATATCGAGCAGTAGACGATCTCCGGCCTGATCCGGTTCAGCGTGTCGTAACCCAGGCCGAGGCGGCGCATGACGCCTGGGCGGAAGTTCTCCACCAAGACGTCGGCCTGCCTTCATTCTCGCGACCACCTCGGCCGCGGCGGGATGCTTGAGATCGATGGACAGGCCGAGCTTGTTGCGCGGTATTACGTAGCACCCGCCACCACGGCGGGGCGGCATGTGGCGGAGTGTCGGCATGAACCGCGCTCCCTACCACGCCGGGTTCGCCATCGCCGGCGTGTGTGGCTTGCTATGCTGCGCCGCTATCGGGGTGGTTGCCGACTTCAACCCGTTCTTGACCGCCGCTCCGCTGATTGGCGTTGTGGCCGCCGACGTCGGCATCCTGCTTCGGGCTAAGAACCGTCTCCAACAGGAGTGAGAAGATCGCCGTGAGGGACGCCGCTGCGTAGCCGATCCCGGACAGCACGTTCTGCCAGCGGGCCGAAGCTGGAGTGGTCCCCTGACGCGAGACAGGTAAATTCGGACGGTTCCCCGGCGAGGAG
>CAXUHK010000201.1:0-6789 GCA_964250775.1 uncultured Acetobacteraceae bacterium
GCGGGGGCGGCGCCGTTTCCGGCCGCCGCGCCGACACTTCCCGAGGCCGTGGTGGCGGCACCGCTGCTCGTGCTCCCGGCACTACTCCGGGCTGCCGCACTGCCGGCCGCATTGCCGCTCGTGCCGGCACTCCCGCTCGCGGCGCTCCCACTGCCCACGCTGCCGCTTGCAGTGCTGCCGACGGCTTTGCTGCCGACGCTGGCGTTGGTGCCGCTCGCACCGGCGGCGGCGGCGCTGCCTGCGCCGGTGGCGGCTCCGCTGACGCCGGGGCTGGTGCTCCCGGTTGCGCTCGCGCCGCCAGTGCTGGCGCTGCCGGTGGGGCCGCTCACGGTGACATGGCCGCCCGCGCCGATGGTGACGCTGCCGCCGGGGCCGCCGATGCTGACGCTGCCGTGGCCGATGCTGACGCCGACGCTCCTGCCCGCAGCGGCGGCGGCACTCGCGGCGCCATGGCTGGCGGCGCCGGGGTTGCCGTGGCTGCCGCTTGGGCCGTTCGCCGCGTCGGCGGCACTGGCCGCCATGCAGGCAGCCACCGCCACGGGGAGGGCGAGGCAAGTCAAATGCCCGGTTTTCATCGAACTGACCACCACGGATACTGATTTTGCACTGGAAGCGGCGACTCGTTCGCCGGGCGCTCACTCATTGCCGGCGACCTGATCGGTCGAGGACCGCAGTTGCAGCAGGCGTTCCCGCCCCTCCCTGTCCCCGAGCTCGGCCGCCCGCCGATACCAGGTGACGGCACGCGACACCGCGCCCTTGACCTTGGTGGCGCCGATGCCGGCCAGGAAGGTGGGATCGTAGGTCTTACCGACGACCGTCGCCGCGGCCGCCGAGTTCGCCATGGCCGCCCGCCGGTACAGCGCCCGCGCCGCCTGGACGTCGCCGCGGGCCAGCATCGCCTCGCCGCGCCTGAATATGTCGTCGAGTTGCGCCGCCGGCATCGTCGGCGCGGCGCGGCGGCTATTTGCGCTCGCCTGCTCGGGCAGCGGCGCCTGAGTGGCTGGCGGCGCCTTGGGCGGCGCTTGCTCCGGGGCGACGCTGGCGGGGGCTGCCGGGCGCTGCGCTGGCGGCGGCACCGGGACGGGCGGCAGGCTCATCGCTTGCGCCATGGCGCGGGTGGGCGGCGTGGTCGCGACTTGGCCATCGCGGTGGTCCGGCACGGCCGCCACGCGCTGCGGGACCGGGGGCGCGGCATGATCCGGGAGGCGCCACCAGTAAAGCGCCCCGGATGCCAGCATTCCCGCCACCGCCGTTGCCGCCACCGCACCCGCCACCAGCCGTCGCGCGCTTGCCCAAAACGTCGCGGAGGCTGCCGGATGGTCGGCCTCGCCCTTGGCGGCAGCCTCGAACGGAGCTGCGGCGACGCGTCTCGCCCCCGGCGCCGCTTGCTCGACTATCTCCCGGGTGATCCATCCCGCACCTTGGCCGGGCGGGATGTCGCCTACGCTCGCCAGGATCAGGTTGAGCTCGGCTGGCGTCCACCTGAGCCGCCTGAGAAATGCAAGCCTGGCATCCTCGCTCAGGATCTCGTCGATGGGCGTGCCACTCGTTTCCAGACGTTCACGCAGGTACTCCCGCACTTCGCTGAGCGGCAATCCGGTGACTTCGCCCGAGATCCTGGCCCGGTCGACCAATCCCGCTTGCCGCAGCACGGACCAGAGCGACGGGCGGCCCAGCAGGACGAGCTGCAGCGCCCCGGCTTGCCCGCCATCCGGGCCGAGCAGGTCGACCAAGCCTCCCGCCGCCTCCGCGGTCAGCAGATGCGCGTTGTCGACGACCAGGATCGTGCGTCGGGCCTGCGCCGGCTCGTCGGAACCCGTCTCGGCCGCGCTCCTGGCGGTCACGTTCTGCGTCGCCAGTTCGAGCATGACGCGGGCGCGGGAGAGCTCGGCGGCGTTCCGGTTGCGGATCCAGACCCGCTGCGTGCCGCCGCCCTCCCCGGCCGGCAACACGCTGTCGAGCAGCGTCGTCTTACCGACCCCGGCCTCGCCGGTGATGACGATGAGGGACTCCCCGCTCTCCAGGCCGCGCAGCAAGGCAAGCAGCGGCTCGCGCTGCGAAGGCGAGAGGAAAAGCTCGACGCCCCCGGCGTGGCGCGCCGCGGCGGCTACACCCGCCCCAACCATGCGCCGCGCTATGTCCGATTGAAGCATCCCGTTGGTTCGCTGTTCCATACAATCCTTAAGATGTATGAAAGTCGGATGGGAATAAGGCAAGATTTAGGGCCGGCGCTGGCGACCTGCCGAGGCCGTTGCCCACGCCCGGAAGCCGCCATTCTGCAATTTTTGCCCGGCGAAGCTCGTCGAAACCCGCGCAGGCTAATCCGTCTTCCCCGTACCACTCTTGCGTGTGCCTGCGCGGCAGGCACTTGCGCAGGACGGTGATGGTGGGCGCAGTAGGATTCGAACCTACGACCCGCTGATTAAGAGTCAGCTGCTCTACCAACTGAGCTATGCGCCCGCCAAAAGGCCGACGTTATGGGTCGGCACGGCGCTATAGCAACGCTGCCTTGCGCTGTGAACCCCTGATCGCGGCGCCTGCGTGGGCCTCGGGGCACCCTTGCACCCTATGCAACCCCATGCTTCGTTGCTCGCCGGTCAGCAATCAAAATGAGGTTCTCCGGCTTGGCGTACGCGCTGCAGCAACTGGTCAACGGCGTGACTCTGGGCATGATCTACGGCCTGATCGCGGTCGGCTACACCATGGTCTACGGCATCATCGGCATGATCAACTTCGCTCATGGCGACATTTTCATGGTCGGCGCCTTCCTGTCGCTGATCGCGCTGACGCTGCTCTCGGTCATCGGCATCACCTCGGTCCCGTTGGCATTGGCGCTGACGCTGGTGTTCGCCGCCGCCATTGCCGGGCTGTACGGCTGGGCGGTCGAGCGCATCGCCTACCGCCCGCTGCGCGGCTCGTTCCGCCTGGCGCCGCTGATCTCGGCGATCGGCATGTCGATCGTGCTGCAGAACTTCGTCCAGGTGTCGCAGGGCGCCCGCGACAAGAACATCGCCTCGATGATCCCGGGCGGCCTCAAGCTGTTCGAGCAGGACGGCTTCGTGGTGCAGCTCTCGTGGATGCAGCTGCTGATCGCGGCGGTGACGCTGGCGATGCTGGCGGTGTTCACCTGGCTGGTGACGCGCACGCCGCTGGGCCGCGCCATGCGTGCCTGCGAGCAGGACCTCAAGATGGCGACGCTGCTCGGCATCGACACCGACCGCACCATCAGCCTGACCTTCGTGATCGGCGCCTGCCTGGCCACCGTCGCCGGTCTGTTGTTCCTGCTGTACTATGGGTCGATCAACTTCTTCATCGGGTTCAACGCCGGCGTCAAGGCGTTCACCGCCGCGGTGCTGGGCGGCATCGGCTCGCTGCCGGGCGCGGTCCTCGGCGGGCTTGCGATCGGGTTGATCGAGAGCTTCTGGTCGGGCTACGCCAGTGTCCAATACAAGGACGTGGCGGCGTTCTCGGTACTCATCATCGTGCTGATCTTCCTGCCGTCCGGCCTGCTTGGCCGCGCCGACATCGAGAAGGTATGAGCGCCGCCACCGGCGACCGCCCCGCCATCGCCACGGCGCTGCGTGACGCGTTCCTGACGGCGCTGGTGGCGCTTGGCCTGTTCGCCGTCATGGTCGGGCTGCCGACGGAGGTCGACAACGGCGTGCTGGTGTTGGCGCCGCGCCCGGTTCGCGTCGTCGTGATCGTGGCGGTGGTGTTCGCCGGGCGGTTCCTGATGTCGCTGTGGCAGGCGACGCGGGCGGCGCACGAGCGTGGCGGCCGTCGTCCGGCGCGCAGGCTGGCCGAGACGCTGACGCGGGCCGGCCGCCTCCTGGCGCCGCTGCTGCTGCTATTCGCGCTCACCCTGCCGCTGTACTCCGGGCGCTACGCGCTCGACATCGGCATCCTGGTGCTGACCTACGTGATGCTGGGCTGGGGGCTGAACATCGTGGTCGGCTTGGCCGGGCTGCTCGACCTCGGCTACGTCGCGTTCTACGCCGTTGGCGCCTATACCTTCGCGCTGTTCAGCACGACGTTCGGCCTCGGCTTCTGGACCTGCCTGCCGCTGGCCGGGTTGTTCGCGGCGGCATGGGGGATGCTGCTCGGCTTCCCGGTGCTGCGGCTGCGCGGCGACTACCTGGCCATCGTGACGCTGGCGTTCGGCGAGATCGTGCGCATCGTGTTGCTGAACTGGACCCAGCTGACCGGCGGCCCCAACGGCATCGGCGGCATCCCGCGCCCCACCTTGTTCGGCCTCACCTTCACCGGCGGCGGCGGCGCCGAGACCTTCGCCGGGTATTTCGGCCTGCAGTACAGCGTCACCCAGCGCTTCGTGTTCCTGTACTACGTGATCCTGGGCTTGGCCCTGCTGACCAACTGGGTGTCGCTGCGGCTGCGCCGGCTGCCGCTCGGCCGCGCCTGGGAGGCGTTGCGCGAGGACGAGGTGGCCTGCCGCGCGCTCGGCATCGACGTCACCGTGACCAAGCTCACCGCGTTCGCGATCGGCGCCATGTTCGGCGGCTTCGCCGGCGCGTTCTTCGCGACCAGGCAGGCGTTCGTGAGCCCGGAGAGCTTCACCTACATCGAGAGCGCCATCGTGCTGGCCGTCGTGGTGCTGGGCGGGCTGGGCAGCCAGCTCGGCGTGGCACTGGCGGCCTTGGTGATGATCGGCGGCTCCGAGCTGTTCCGCGATTTCGCGCAGTACCGGATGCTGGTGTTCGGAGCGGCGCTCGTCGTGATGATGGTGCTGCGCCCGCGCGGGCTGGTGTCCGGCCGCACTCCCAGTATCGCCCTGGGCGCCCCGCGCGAGATCGCCGCCGAGCTGGTGGCCGAAGGCCGCGCCTGATGGTCCCGCTGCTGCAGGTGCGCCAGCTGGTGATGCGCTTCGGCGGCCTGACCGCGGTGGGCGGGCTGTCGTTCGAGGCCCGTTCGGGGGAGATCACCGCCGTGATCGGCCCCAACGGCGCCGGCAAGACGACGGTGTTCAACTGCATCACCGGCTTCTACCGTCCCACCGCCGGGCACCTGGAGTTGCGCCATCCCGAGGGCGCGCAATTCGGGCTGGAGCGGATGCCCGGGCACCGCATCGCGCGCCGCGCCCGCGTGGCGCGCACGTTCCAGAACATTCGCCTGTTCGCCGGCATGACGGCGCTGGAAAACCTGCTGGTGGCGCAGCACAACATGCTGATGCCCAATGTCGGGCTGGGCCTGCTCGGCGTGCTCGGCTTGGGTGGCACCGGCTCGCGTGAGCGCCTGGCGGTCGAACGGGCGCGGCACTGGCTCGACGCCACTGGCCTGCTCGGCCGTGCCGACGACCCGGCCGGGGCGCTGCCATACGGGGCGCAGCGCCGGCTCGAGATCGCGCGCGCCATGTGCACCGGCCCGGTGCTGCTCTGCCTCGACGAGCCGGCCGCCGGGCTCAATCCGCGCGAGAGCGACGAACTCTCGCAGTTGCTGCTGGGCATCAAGCGCGACGGCTGCTCGATCCTGCTGATCGAGCACGACATGGGCGTGGTCATGCGCATCAGCGACCACGTCGTGGTACTCGACCACGGCAGCAAGATCAGCGACGGCCCGCCCGACCGGGTGCGCCACGACCCGGCGGTGATCGCCGCCTACCTCGGCGAGGGCGATGCGGACGAGGCGCCGGCCGAGGCGGCGGCTTGACCCAGCCGCTGCTCAGCCTGTCCGGCGTCACCGCGTTCTATGGCGCGATCCAGGCGCTCAAGGGCGTCGACCTCACGGTGGACCAGGGCGAGATCGTGACCCTGATCGGCGCCAACGGGGCCGGCAAGTCGACGCTGATGATGACCATTTGCGGCAGTCCCCGCGCCCGCTCCGGCCGGATCGTCCACGAGGGCGTCGACATCGCGCGGATGCCCACGCACCTCATCATGCGCCGCGCCATCGCCCAGTCGCCCGAGGGCAGGCGCATCTTCCCCCGCATGAGCGTGCGCGAGAACCTGTTGATGGGCGCGCGCGGCCGCGCGCCGGCGGAGGTCGCCGACATCATGCAGCGGATGTTCGCGCTGTTCCCCCGCCTGCGCGAGCGCGCGGCGCAGCGCGGCGGCACGCTGTCGGGCGGCGAGCAGCAGATGCTGGCGATCGCCCGCGCGCTGATGAGCCGGCCGCGCCTGCTGCTGCTCGACGAGCCGAGCCTGGGCTTGGCGCCGCTGGTGGTGCGGCTGATCTTCGACGCCATCCGGGAGCTGAACCGCAGCACCGGGCTGACGGTCCTGCTGGTGGAACAGAACGCCTACCAGGCGCTGCGGCTGGCGCATCGCGGCTACGTGCTGGTCAACGGCCAGATCACCATGGCGGGCGAGGGCCGCGAGTTGCTGGCGCGCCCCGAGATCCGCGCCGCCTATCTCGAAGGCGCGCACTGAGTCACGTGAGCGTGTCGCCGACATTCGACCTCGACGGCGGCCTGGGACTGGCGCTGCTCCGCGGCGCTTCGGTGGCGGGGCTGCTGTCGGTGTTCGGGACGTTGCTGCTGCGCGTGGCGCTGGCACCGCCGGTGCTGACGACGATGCCGCGCGGCCAGGCGGCGACGTTCCAGCGACGCTGGGCAAGGCTGTTCTGGTCGATCTGGTCGGTGGCGGTGCTGGCCACGCTGGCATGGCTGCTGGCCGAAACGGGAACGCTCGCCGATGCCGGCAGCGTTGCCGAGGCCGTCGCCGCGGCTCCGACGGTGGCGCTCTCCACCAGCTTCGGCCATGTCGTGCTGCTGCGGCTGGGGGCGCTGGCGGCGGCGGGCGTGGCCTGCGCCGCGCGCCGGCCACGGCTCGCGAC
>CAXUHK010000202.1:0-6778 GCA_964250775.1 uncultured Acetobacteraceae bacterium
TCGTAGGCCTGGAAGTTGCCCTCGAACCACTCGACGTGGCTGTCGCCCTCGAACGCCAGGATGTGCGTGGCCAGCCGGTCGAGGAACCAGCGGTCGTGGGTGATGATGACGGCGCAGCCGGCGAACTCCTCCAGCGCCTCCTCCAACGCCCGCAGCGTGTCGACGTCGAGGTCGTTGGTCGGCTCGTCGAGCAGGATGACGTTGCTCTCGTGGCGCAGCATCTTGGCCAGGTGGACGCGGTTGCGCTCGCCGCCCGAGAGGATGCCGACCTTCTTCTGCTGGTCGCTACCCTTGAAGTTGAACGCGCCGACATAGGCACGCGACGCCACCGCGCGCTTTCCGAGGTGGATCACGTCGGTGCCGCCGCTGATCTCCTGCCACACCGAGTTGTCCGGGTTGAGGCTGGCGCGGCTCTGGTCGACGTAGCCGAGCTTCACCGTGTCGCCGATGGTGAGCGTGCCGCCATCCGGCTTCTCCTGGTCGGTAATCATGCGGAACAGCGTCGTCTTGCCCGCCCCGTTCGGCCCGATCACGCCGACGATGCCTCCCGGGGGCAGCTTGAAGTCCAGCTCGTCGATCAGCAGCCGGTTGCCGAAGGTCTTGCGCAACTGCTCGGCCACGATGACGGTGCCGCCGAGCCGCGGGCCGGGCGGGATGACGATCTCGGCCACACCCGATTGCTGCTCCTGGCTCTTCTGCAGCATCTCCTCGTATTTCTGGATGCGCGCCTTGCTCTTGGTCTGGCGCGCCCGCGCCGAGCTGCCGATCCACTCGGCCTCGGCGGCCAGCGCCCGCTGCCGCGAGCTCTCCTCCTTCTCCTCCTGCTTCAGCCGCTTGCGCTTCTGGTCGAGCCAGCTCGAATAGTTGCCCTCGAACGGGTAGCCGCGGCCGCGCTCCAGCTCCAGGATCCAGTTGGTCACGTTCTCCAGGAAGTAGCGGTCGTGCGTCACCACCAGCACGGTGCCGGCGTAGTCGCGCAGCGTGTGCTCCAGCCAGGCCACGCTCTCGGCGTCGAGGTGGTTGGTCGGCTCGTCGAGCAGCAGGATGTCGGGGCGCTCCAGCAGCAGCCGGCACAAGGCGACGCGCCGGCGTTCGCCGCCCGAAAGGTGCGTGACCCGGCTGTCCGGCGGCGGGCAGCGCAGCGCGTCGAGCGCGATCTCGACCCGGCGCTCCAGCTCCCAGCCGTCCTCGGCGTCGATCTTCTCCTGCAGCTCGGCCTGCTCGGACAGCAGCGTGTTCATCCGCTCGTCGTCCATCGGCTCGGCGAACTCGTTGCTGATCTCGTTGAAGCGGTCGAGCGCGGCCTTCAGCGGGCCGAACGCCAACTGCACGTTCTCCGACACGCTCAACGCCTCGTCGAGCTGCGGCTCTTGCGACAGGTAGCCGATGCGCGCCCCTTCGGCGGCCCAGGCCTCGCCGCCGAACTCGGTCTCGATCCCGGCCATGATCTTGAGCAGGGTCGACTTGCCGGCGCCGTTGACGCCGAGCACGCCGATCTTCACGCCGGGCAGGAAGGAAAGCGTGATGCCCTTGAACACCTCGCGCCCGCCGGGGAACGCCTTGGTGAGGTCCTTCATCACGTAGACATACTGGTAGGCGGGCATGGCAGGGGCTCCTTGGGTCGGCGGCGGCTGGTGCGCCTGGCAGGAATCGAACCCGCAACCAAGCCGTTATGAGCGGCCCGCTCTAACCGTTGAGCTACAGGCGCACGGCGGTGCGATGTGGCACGCCGCACGGTTGTTCGCAACCATTGCCCGCTCGGCTTGGCTTCCGGTCCCCGCTCGGGCACATCGTCGGCATGGCCGTGTTCGAACTTGTGCTGGCGCTGCTCATCGGCGGCGTCGGCCTTGCCTTGCTTGCACCCCGCCTGGGCGTGCCCTGGCCGGCGCTGCTGGCCCTCGCGGGGGCAGGACTCGCCTTCGTGCCCGGCGTGCCCGCCGTCGCGTTGGAACCCGACCTGGCGCTGGCGTTGTTCGTCGCCCCCGTGCTGCTGGACGCCGCCTACGACGCCAGCCCACGCGACCTGCGCGACAACTGGATCCCGGTCGGCGGGCTGGTGCTCGTGGCGGTCGGCCTGACGGTCGCCGCCGTTGCGGCCACCGCGCGCTGGCTCGTGCCGGGGATGCCGTGGGCCGCCGCGATCGCGCTGGGCGCCATCGTGGCGCCGCCCGACGCCGCCGCGGCCGCGGCGGTGCTGCGTCAAGTGCGCCGGCCGCCCCGGCGGCTGGTGGTCCGCGAAGGCGCGAGCCTGCTCAACGACGCCTCCGCGCTGCTGGTCTACCGCGTCGCCATCGGGGCCGCGGCCGGCGGCGTCACCGGCTGGACCGCCCCCTTGCTGCTGCTGCTGGCGGTGGCCGGCGGAGTGGCACTCGGGACCGCCATGGCCTGGCTCTACATCGCCGTGGTGGCACGGGTCGAGGACGGCCCGGCGTCCGTGCTGCTGCAGTTCCTCAGCACCTTTGGCGTGTGGCTGCTGGCCGACCGGCTGGGGCTGTCGGCCGTGCTGACGCTGGTGGGCTATGCCGCGACCCTGGCGCGGCTGGCGCCGGGGCGGATCGGCGCGCGGCAGCGTCGGAACAGCTACGCGGTCTGGGAAGTCGCGGTGTTCGTCCTGAACGTGCTGGCGTTCATCCTGATGGGGCTGCAGTTGCGCGACATCCTGCTGCGGCTGCAGGGCGTCCTATGGGGAGCGATCGGGTTCGCGGGCGCGGTGCTGGCGGTGACGATCCTGATCCGCTTCGCCTGGGTGATGAGCTATAACGGAGTGGTTCGCTCGAAGAACCGGCGCTTCGGTGCCAGTACGCGGCGTCCCATGCTGCTGCCGACCGTGGGCGGCGGCCTGGCGATATCCTGGTGCGGGATGCGCGGCATCGTCACGCTGGCTGCGGCCCTGGCCCTGCCGGATCGGTTCCCGCATCGCGACCTCATCGTGTTCACCGCGTTTTGCGTCGTGCTGGGCACGCTGGTGCTGCAGGGAATGACCCTGCGTCCGCTGCTCTGGCGGCTGGCGCTGCCACGGGACGAGAGCGTGGCCGACGAGGTGTCGCTGGCCCGGACCGAAGCGGCGCGGGCAGCGCTGCAGGCGCTCGGCCCGGACCGGGCGAGCGAGGCCGGGAACCTGCTGGCCCGCGAATACGAGGCGCGCCTGGCCGGCAACGGCGACGTCAGCGGCGATGCCACGGGCTTCGCCACCCTGCGGCGCCGCGCGCTGGCGGCGGAGCGCGCCTGCATCAGCGCCCTGCGCCGGCAGGAGCGGATCGGCGACGACGCGTTCCACCGCATCGAAGAGGAGCTGGACTGGGCGGAAGCGGAGGCGGATGGATAGGCGCGCGATGGGCGCGACGCCTCATCGGCGGGAGCGGGTGGCGTCGCGGGCGGCATCGAAAGTCTGCCGCTACTAGTGGGAACCGAGCTTGGCTATACCGCGCCATCGAAACCGACCAGCGAGGACAGCATGGACATCTCGAAGCTCTCGACCGGCCGCGCGCCGCCGCACGACATCAACGTGGTGGTCGAGATCCCCCAGGGCAGCCAGGTCAAGTACGAGGTCGACAAGGAGAGCGGCGCCATGGTGGTC
Source organism: uncultured Acetobacteraceae bacterium (assembly GCA_964250775.1). Taxonomy (GTDB): domain Bacteria; phylum Pseudomonadota; class Alphaproteobacteria; order Acetobacterales; family Acetobacteraceae; genus CAVRQM01. Next base: position 3,578 of record CAXUHK010000202.1, read on the forward strand.
GACCGCTTCCTGTTCACGCCGATGGCCTATCCCGCCGCCTACGGCTTCATCCCCGGCACGCTGGCCGACGACGGCGACCCGGCGGACGCGCTGGTGCTGACGCCGAACGTTCCCGTCGTGCCAGGGGCGATGATCCGCTGCCGCCCGATCGGGATGCTGCGGATGGAGGATGAGAGCGGCCAGGACGAGAAGATCGTCTGCGTGCCGCACGACAAGATCCACCCGCAGTTCAGCCGCGTGCAGGCGGTCGACGACCTGCCCGAGATCACCCGCCAGGCGATCGAGCACTTCTTCACCCGCTACAAGGATTTGGAGCCGGGCAAGTGGGTCAAGGTGACGGGCTGGGCCGACCGCGCCGCCGCCGAGGCGGTGATCGCCAAGGCGATCGTCGCAGCCAAGTAGGTGGTGGGCCTTGTCAGGGCGGCGCTGGTCCCGGAACTGCTGGTGGCCGACATCGCTCGCAGCCTGCGGTTCTGGTGCCAGCTCTGCGGCTTCGCGGTCGCCTACGAGCGGATGGAGGAAGGGTTTGCCTATCTCGACCGTGAGGGTGCGCAGGTCATGCTCGAGGAGCGCGGCCATGGGCGCAGTTGGATCGCCGCAACGCTGGACGCGCCGTTCGGCCGCGGAGTCAACTTCCAGGTCGCGGTAGCGGCGGTGGCGCCGATCCTTGCTACGCTGGCCGAGGCAGATTGGCCGCTGTTCATGGCGCCGGAACGGAAATGGTATCGCGCCGGCGCCGTCGAGACCGGGGTCGAGCAGTTCGTGGTGCAGGACCCCGACGGCTACCTGGTCCGGTTTTCACAGCCGCTGGGCGAGCGCCGGCCGAGTTAGGCGCTCAGGCTCCGCCTTGCCCGCCACTGCGCGGCAGTCTGGCCCCACACGTCGATCGTCTCGTGCTGGTACGGTTCGGGCAGCCGGCCCGGCCCGCGATTGGCCGAACCGAGCTTCCTGGCCACCGCGATCGACGCGGCGTTGGCGGGATCGATGACGTGGATGATGTCCGGCCAGCCGAGCGTCTCCACCGCGTAGTCCATGGCGGCGGTTGCGGCCTCGGTCGCGTAGCCGCGCCCCCAGGCGTCGCGCGCCAGGCCCCAGGCGACTTCCGAGCCGGGCCAGCCTTCGGGGCGCCAGGGGCCGACGTGGCCGATCCAGCGGCCGGTCGCGCGCTCGATGACCGAGAACATGCTGAAGCCGTGCAGCGCCCAGCCGCCGGCGATGCTGGCCATGTCGCGCCAGGCGACCGGGCGCGGCTTGGCGCCGCCGAGGAACCGCATCGCGGTCGCGTCGGCCGCGAACTGCGCCCAGCCGTCGAGGTCGGCCTCGATCGGCGGGCGCAAGGTCAATCGGGCGGTCTCGATCATGGTCTGGTTCATGCGCATCCCCGTGATGGTGGCGCGGCATTAAGCCATGGACGGCACCTTCGCCGCCATGACCAAGGGGCTGACCGCGCTTCCGGTCAGCTCGCCGATGGTGGCGCGGTACGCCTCGATGTGGTGCGCCATGCCGAGCGTCCGCTCGGCGTGGCGCCGGCTGGCGGTGCGCAGGCGGCGAGCCAGCTTGGTGTCCTCCAGCAGCGTCAGCACGCCGCCGGCGACCCGCGCCGGGTCGAGCCCTGGCACCACCAGCCCGGTCTTGCCGTCCGCCACGAACTCCGTCACCGACTCCACGTCGGACACCACCATGGCGCAACCGCACGCCAGCGCCTCGCGCAGCGACCAGGAGGCCACGAACGGGTAGGTCAGGTAGACGTGCGCGTCGGAGCGTTGCAGCAGCTTGAGGTAGGTGCCGTAGCCGACCTGGCCCGCGAACAGCACCCGGCTCGGATCGTATTTCCCAGCCAGCTCGCGTTGCAGGTGCTCGCGCCAAGTGCCTTCCGACAGCTTGGCGCCGTAGCTCACCCCGTCGCCGCCGACCAGCACGACCTTGGCGTCCGGGCGCTCGCGCAGCAGTTGCGGCAGGGCGCGCATCATGACGTGGAAGCCGCGGTACGGCTCCAGGTTGCGCGCCACGTAGGTCACGAGCTTCTGCCGCGGCGTCACGGTGAAGTCGCCGATGCTGAAATCCTGCTTCGCGACAGCGGCGTCGGGCTTGCAGGTGTCGAGGTTGGCGCCCTCGGGGATCACCCGGATGCGACCCTGCGCCCAGTCCGGGTAACGCGTGTGCTGCCAATGCGTCGGCGTCTGGCCGTGCTGCTCCAGCGACAGCGCCAGCAGGTTGACCACGTTCATCGCCCGGATGCGGGCGAAGCGGTCCGGCGTGGTCGGGAACTCCGGGTCGTAGCCGACATCCTGGCCGTCGGTGCGGTAGTAGAACTCGTAGTAGCCGAGGATCGGCGTGTCCGGCCACACGTCCGGCAGGTTCAGCAATTCGCCCCAGCCGTGGTGGCCGATGACGATGTCGGGCTGGAAGCCGAGCCGCTTCAGGTTGGCGGCGGCGATGGCGACCGACTCCGCGCGGCGCGCCGCCTGCTCGTAGTCGCGCGCGTTGGGATGGGTCGCCGGCTGCTCGCCGCCAGGGGCCTGGTAGAAGGCGCGGCGCACGCCCTCGATCCGGTTGGCGTTCGGCTCGGAGATGAACACGATCTGGTTGCCCGGATCCTGCACCAGATGGCGGATGATGTGCAGGAACTGGCCCGGGTAGTTCTGGTGGATGAACAGGTAGTTCACCCGGTCACGCCCCGGTCCCCAAGCTCTCCGATGCCCAAGCTCAGGACCGGCGCGGCTTGGTCGAGGCGGGCTTGGCCGGCTCCGGCTTGGCCGCCGCCGCCCGCGCGGCGGCCTTGGGAGCGACGGCGACCGGCACGCGCGGCTCCAGCCTGACCATGAACGATTCCATGCCGACCAGCGCCTCGGACTCGCAGGCCTCGCCGTCATGCGCCGGGCCGGCGCGGGTGCCGTCGATGAAGGTCGCGGAGTAGCTGACGCTGTGGGTCGCCTCGGCCTCGCCGCGCAGCCGCACCTTGAGGCCCAGCACCGGCAGGGCCATCGCCCGGCTGCCGCAGAACTGGCCGCCCTCGACCCAGGGCGACAGCCAGCCACGGCCGAGCACCGCCTGGTACTCGATGTCCTTGGGCGAGATCGCCGAGGTCGGCGCCAGCCCGAAGCCCTCGATCCAGCGCTTGCTGCCGGGCTCGCCTAGCCACTCGCCGAACATGGCGCCGACGTCGCCGCGCTCCTGGATGTGCGCCACCATCTCCATCAC
>CAXUHK010000203.1:0-6742 GCA_964250775.1 uncultured Acetobacteraceae bacterium
GGATGCCGGCCACCACGTCCTCGCCCTGCGCGTTGACCAGGAACTCGCCGTAGAACAGGTTCTCGCCGTTGGACGGGTTGCGGGTGAAGCAGACGCCGGTAGCGCAATCTGCCCCCATGTTGCCGAACACCATCGCCTGCACGTTGACCGCCGTGCCCCAATCGGCCGGGATGTCGTGCAGGCGGCGATAGGTATTCGCGCGCGGGTTCATCCAGCTGCCGAACACGGCGCCGATGGCGCCCGCCAGCTGCTCCTCGGGGTCCATCGGGAACGGGCGGCGGATCTCGCTCTCGATCATGTCCTTGTAGGCTTCGACGATGCGGTGCCACTGCTGCGCCGTGATCGCGGTGTCGTCGAGCAGGCCGGAGTCAAGCTTGGTGTGCTCGATGATCTCCTCGAAGCGGTGGTGGTCCACACCCAGCACGACCGAGCCGTACATCTGCACGAACCGCCGGTAGCTGTCCCAGGCGAAGCGGGGGTCGCCGGAGGCGGCGGCCAAGCCCTCCACTGTGACGTCGTTGAGGCCGAGGTTCAGCACCGTGTCCATCATGCCCGGCATCGACACCCGCGCCCCGGAGCGGACCGAGACCAGCAGCGGATGGTGGCGGTCGCCGAAGCGCAGGCCCACCGCCTGCTCGACGCGCGCCATGGCGGCGTTGATCTCGGCGTCGAGACCGTCGGGGTAGCGCCGGTCGCGCTTGTAGAACTCGGTGCAGACCTCGGTGGTGACGGTGAAGCCGGGCGGGACGGGGAGACCGATGGACGCCATCTCGGCCAGGTTGGCGCCCTTGCCGCCGAGCAGGTCGCGCATCGCGGCGCTGCCTTCGTTGTGGTCGGCGCCGAAGCCGTAGACCCATTTGACCATGGCGTTCCCCTAGCCTTCTATTCTCGAGAAATCGGCGACGGCGTCCATCGTCTCCGTCAAGCGCCGCAGCAGGCGCAGGCGGTTCTCCCGCGTCGCCGGGTCCGGCACGACCACCGTCACTTCGTCGAAGAACCTGTCCACCGCCGGCCGGAGACCCGCGAACACGTCCATCGCCGGCCCGAACGCCTCGTCACGCATGAGGGTTCTGACTGTCGGCCCAACCGTTTCCATGTGGCCGTATAAGGCTATTTCGGCTTGCTCGCGCAACAAATCCCGCGTGACCTCGGCCGCCCCGAGGCCCTGGAGCGCGGGCATCTCCCTGGCCACGATGTTGTTGGCCCGCTTGTAGGCCGCCCGCAGGTTGGCCCCGTTCTCGGTCGACAGCATCGACGCGACCGCCTCCGCCTTCGCCATCACCCGCACGATGTCGTCGTCCTGCGCGTCCAGCACCGCCGTCAACACGTCGTGCCGTGTGCCTTCGCCACGCAGCTGCACCCGCAGGCGCTCGAACAGGAAGGCGCGCACCTCCGCTGTCGCCACGCGGGCGAGGTTCAGGCGCAAGCCGTTCTCGCGGATGATGCGCACGACGCCGAGCGCCGCGCGCCGCAGCGCGAACGGGTCGCCCGAGCCGGTCGGCTTCTCGCCGGCGGCGAAGAACCGCGCCAACTGGTCGAGCTTGTCGGCCAGCGCCACCGCCACCGCCACCGGCTCGACAGGCACCGGGTCGCCGACCCCTTTGGGCGCGTAGTGGTCGCGCACCGCGTCGGCCACCGCGGCCGGTTCGCCGTCGTGCCGCGCGTAGTAGCGGCCCATGACGCCCTGCAGCTCGGGGAACTCGCCGACCATGCCCGTGGTGAGGTCTGCCTTGGCCAGCAGCGCCGCGCGTCGGGCCAGCGCCGGGTCGGCGCCCACCAGCGACGCCATTTCCCCGGCAAGAGCCACTAGCCGCCGCACCCGGTCGCCCTGGCTGCCGAGCTTGGCGTGGAACGTCACCCGGTCCAGCGCCGCGACCCGGCTCTCCAGCGTCCGCGCGCGGTCGAGGTCCCAGAAGTGGCGGGCGTCGGAGAAGCGGGCGCGCAGCACCCGCTCGTTGCCGGCGACGATGGCCCGGCCCCCGTCGGTGGCCGCGATGTTGGCGACGAAGGCGAACCAGGGCGCGGCACTGCCGTCGCCGTGGCGCAGCGCGAAGTAGCGCTGGTTGACCCGCATCGAGACCTGCATGACCTCGGGCGGCAGGTCCATGGCGGCGGCCTCGATGCGGCCCAGCAGCGGCACCGGCCACTCGACCAGCCCGGCGACCTCGTCGAGCAGGCCGGGGTCGTCGGCGACCGTCAATCCCTGTTCGGCCGCGAGGCGGGCCACGCCCTCGGCCACCGCCCGCCGACGCTCGGCGGCATCGACGAGGACGTGGCGTTCGAGCAATCCCTCCCGCCACTGCGCCACCGACCCGACCGGAAACGCGCCCGGGGAAAGGAAGCGGTGGCCCTCGGTGAGGCGGTCGCTGGCGAGGCCATGCCCGTCGTCGTCGCCCTCCGCCAGCGCGAATGGCACCACCGCGCCATCGAGGATGCACAGGACGCGGCGCAGCGGACGGACCCAGGTGAACGCGCTGCTGCCGCCCCAGCGCATCGATTTCGGCCACGGGAAGCGGCGCAGCAGGCCTGGCAGCTCGCGCGCCAGCAGCTGCCCCGCATCGATGGCGGGCTGCATCCGGTCGAGCACCCAGAACCCGCCCTCCTGGCGCAGCGCCTCGCGGGGGGCCGCGTGCTTGCGCAGGAAGCCGGCCAGCGCCTGCTCGGGGGCGGCGACGCGCGGGCCACGCTCGCTGCTGCGGCGTTCGGCAATGGCGGGCGACAGCGTGGCGGCCAGGGCGATGCGGCGCGGGCCTGAGTAGCCGCGCATGTCGCGCGGCGACAGCGCCGCCAACGCGTCCCCGGCCAAGCGCGCCAAGTCCTCCGCCCCGCGCGCCTGCATCCGCGCCGGGATTTCCTCGCTGAACAGTTCCAGCAGCAGTTCCGGCATGGCGCTCCTTTTAGCCTGCGGCTGGCTCGCCGGCCAGCCACGCCTCGCAGCTTCCCTTCGCCAGCGCCCGCACCCGTCCGATATAGGCGGCGCGCTCGGTGACGCTGATGACGCCGCGCGCGTCCAGCAGGTTGAACAGATGGCTGGCCTTGATGCACTGGTCGTAGGCCGGCAACGCCAGACGCTCACGCAGCAGGGCCGCGCACTCCGCCTCCGCGTCGGCGAAATGGCGGCCCAGCATGGCGGTGTCGGCGTGCTCGAAGTTGTGCGCGCTGTATTCCCGCTCGGCGCGCAGGAACACGTCGCCGTAGCTGACGCCCTGGCCGTTGAAGTCGAGGTCGTAGACCCGCTCCACGTCCTGCACGTACATCGCCAGCCGCTCCAGGCCGTAGGTCATCTCGAAGCTGGGAAGCTGGGTGGCGATGCCGCCGACCTGCTGGAAGTAGGTGAACTGGCCCACCTCCATCCCGTCGCACCACACCTCCCAGCCGAGCCCCCAGGCGCCCAGCGTCGGGCTCTCCCAGTCGTCCTCGACGAAGCGGAAATCGTGCAGCAGCGGGTCGAGGCCGATCGCGCGGTAGCTGTCGAGCAGCAGCGCCTGCGCGTCCGCCGGGCTCGGCTTCATGATGACCTGGTACTGGTAGTAGTGCTGCAGCCGGTTCGGGTTCTCGCCGTAGCGGCCGTCGGCCGGCCGGCGGCTCGGCTGCACGTAGGCGGCGCGCCACGGCCGGGCGCCCAGCGCCCGCAGCGTGGTCGCCGGATGGAAGGTGCCCGCGCCCATCTCGACGTCGTACGGCTGCAGGATGACGCAGCCTTGCGCCGCCCAGAAGGCGTGCAGCCGCAGGATCAGGTCTTGGAAGCTAGGCGCTGCGGGAGCGGTCATGCCGTATGCTGCGATGCACAATACGATCGAGCATAGGCGGCGGACGGGAACCCGACAAGCGCATCCGGCTTGAACCGCCGGGTGGCGCGAGCCACATCCTGCGCGTCCAGCACCCTTGGGGAAGCCATGACCAACGAAGAACGAGACCTGATAACCCAGTTCGTCTCGCGCGTGGGCGGGGTGGCGGCTTCCGGAGGCTTCGCCGGCTCGGTGCCCAGCTCTGGCCAGCAGGGCGCCGCCCCGGTCGACCATGACGCCGACGCGCTGATCGCGGAACTGTTCGCCAAGTATCCGGAGGCGCGCTATCGCCTGACGCAGTTGGCGTTCGTGCAGGAGCGGGCGTTGGCCAACGCGCAGCAGCAGATCGCGCAGTTGCGTCAGGCGCAGCAGGCTGGCCCGTCGGCGGGGGGGCAGCAGCCGCAGAGCCGGGGCTTCTTCGGCAACCTGTTCGGCGGTGGCGGCCAACCGCAGCAGCCGCAACCGCAACAATACGCGCCGCCGCCGCAACAGCAATACGCGGCGCCGCAGCAGCAGATGGGCGGCATGATGCAGCCGCAAGGCACCGGGTTCCTGGGCGGCGCGCTCCGCACCGCGGCCGGGGTCGCCGGCGGCGTGGTCGCGGCTGACGCGCTGATGGGCCTGTTCTCGGGCCACCAGGGCGGCGGCGGGATGTTCGGCGGCAACGTCTCGGGTCCGGGAGGCGACTACTATCCGCCGCCGGTCGCGGACAACAGCCCTTGGGGCGGCGGCAACGCCGGGGGCGCCGACCCGTACGACCAGGGTGGCGCGATGAAGGACCCGGCCGGCTCCGACCAGTTCGCCGACAACTCCGGCTGGCAGCAGGCACCCGACCAAACCGACGCCGGCGGCGGCTGGGACCAGGGCTCGGCCGATGACGGCGGCGGCTGGACCGACAGCAGCGGCGACGCGTAGGCGCCGCCACTCAGCTCGATTGGGTGAGCTGCATCCAGCCGGGCAGGCGTGGGTGCAGCCTCGCGTCCCCGCAATGAAGCGCCATCGCCATCGAGTCGATCCGGACCTGCGCCATCCCGATGACGCCGCAGGTCGAGCGCATGGTCCCGACTTCGGCTTCGCCATGTCGCACCGGCATGCCAGGCGCCGGTGTCGGGCCGTCTACCACGACCGGCACCAGCCGACGTTTCAGTAGGCCGCGGTACTTGGTCCGCGCGGTCAATTCCTGGCCCATGTAGCAACCCTTGGTCCATGAGACGCCGTGCAGCTCGTCGAACCCGGCTTCCAGCAGCACCGTCTTGTCGCTTTCCATGTCGCGCGAGCCGTCCGGCAGGCCGAGCGCCAGGCGGTGCGCGTCCCACACGTCGAACCCGGCGTTGGCCGCCAGCGCTCGGTGCGCCAGGACCCGCCACCCGGCCTGGGCCAGGCGCGGGTCGGGCGCCGTTAGCACATCGCCGGCCAGCGGCGGGTCGCCATCCCAGGCGGCGTAGACGCGCAGCTCGTCCGAACGGTCGGCCAGCGTCACGTCGGCGCGCAGCCGGTAGCGTACCAGGCGGGCGAGCAGCATCTCGGCTTGCGCCCGCTCGACGTCGAGCAGCAGGCAGTCGCCCTCGGCGAAGATGAAGAAGTCGGCCAGCCACTTGCCCTGTGGCGTCAGCAGCGCCGCCCAAACGGCTTGGCCGGGGGCCGCCCGCGCCACGTCGTTGCTGACCAGCCCCTGCAGGAAGCCCACGCGGGCGGCGCCGCCCACCTCGATCACGCCACGGCCGTCCAGGTGCGCCAACTTGCCCATCGCACCGACATGGGCCGTGCGCGCGGCCGGCTCAAGACTTACGGCCCCCGCGGTGCTATGCGACGGCGCATGTGCGGCATCGCGGGAATCCTGGCGGCTCCGGGCGCGCCCGACATCGATGGCGCGACGCTGACGCTGCTCGACCGGGCGCTGGCGCATCGCGGCCCGGATGGCGGCGGCCACAGCGTCGTGGGCCGGGTCGCGCTGGTGCAGCGCCGGCTGGCGATCATCGATCTCGCGGGCGGCGACCAGCCGCTGTTCGCCGGCAGCGCCGCCCTGGTCGGCAACGGCGAGATCTACAACTACCGCGAGCTGCGCGCCGGGATGCCGCAGGTCCACTTCGCCACCGACAGCGACAACGAGCCGCCGCTGCACCTCTGGCTCCGCCACGGCGCCGGCTTCGCGCAGCACTTGCGCGGCATGTACGCGCTGGCGATCCATGAGCGCGCCGGGCGCATCGTGACGCTGGCGCGCGACCCGTTCGGCATCAAGCCGTTGTACATCGCCCAGACCCCGAGCTGCCTGGCGTTCGCCTCGGAGCCGCAGGCACTGCTCGCCGCCGGCATCGTGCCGCGCGGCCTGCGCGCCGCCGCGCGCGACGAGCTGCTGCAGATGCAGTTCACCACCGGCGACGAGACCATCTTCCCCGGCATCCGCCGCGTGCTGCCGGGCGAGACGCTGACCTGCGCCGACGGCAAGGTGCTGGAGCGCCGCCATGTCGCGGCGGTGCCGCCCGGAGCCTGCGAGGCGATCACCGAGGCGGCGGCCCTGAGCCGGCTCGACGCGGCGCTGACCGAGAGCGTTGACCTGCACCAGCGCAGCGACGTGCCGTACGGCATGTTCCTCTCGGGCGGCATCGACAGCGCCGCCGTGCTGACCGTGATGGCGCGGCTCAACAGCGCGCCGGTGCTGGCCTACACCGCGGGGTTCGACGTGCCCGGCGTGGCCGACGAGCGCGAGGCCGCCGGCCGGGTCGCCCGCGCGCTGGGCGCCCGCCACGAGACGGTGAGCGTCACCGAGGCGATGGTGTGGCGGCACCTGCCCGAGATCGTCGCCTGCATGGACGACCCGGCGGCGGATTACGCCATCATCCCGACCTGGTTCCTGGCGCGCCGCGCCCGCCAGGACGTGAAGGTGGTGTTGTCCGGCGAGGGCGGCGACGAGATCTTCGGCGGCTACGGCCGCTACCGCAGCGCCATGCGGCCGT
>CAXUHK010000204.1:0-676 GCA_964250775.1 uncultured Acetobacteraceae bacterium
CGGCGCTGGAGGCGACGCTCGACTGGACGCTGCGCGCGCGGCTGGAGCGCGAGCGGCCGACCCACCGGGCGCTGCCGGGCGGGCGGGCGGCGGTCGACTACACGCAGCCGGTGCCGCTGGTCGCGGCGCGGGCGCAGGCGTTCTTCGGCCTCGACGCGACGCCGACCCTGGCCGGCGGTCGGATCGGGCTGCGGCTCGCGCTGCTGTCGCCGGCGCAGCGCCCGGTCGCGATCACCGCCGACCTGCCGGGCTTCTGGCGCGGCGCCTGGGCCGAGGTGCGGCGCGACATGCGCGGCCGCTACCCGCGCCACCACTGGCCCGACGAACCCGCCACCGCCGCGCCGCGGCGGCCGGCTCGGTAGGGCAAAAATCTTGCCGCCATGCCGCAGGCGCGCCATTTCGTGCCATGCTGCCTGCACAACCCGGGTTCGAGCCATGAAGCACCACGCATTCGCGCGATCCATGCGGCTCGCCGCCACGATGATGGCCATGATGTTGGCCGCGACGGTGGCTTGCGCGACGCCGGCCCTGGCGCGCAGCGGGCCGGACAGCTTCGCGCCTTTGGTCAAGCGCATCCTGCCCGCCGTGGTCAACATCGGCGTCACCGAGATGGTGGCGGCCAGCGACGACCCGGCCGGGGGGCGGGGGGGGGGGGCCGCGCCGGGGCGGCGGGGGG
>CAXUHK010000204.1:686-6335 GCA_964250775.1 uncultured Acetobacteraceae bacterium
GGGGCGCCCCGCGACGCCCGGCCGGCGAATCGGCCGCGGGGGGGGCCGGGGCTGTTGGGCGAGCGGCTCGGCCGCCGCCGGCAGCAGGTGCAGGGCGCCGGCTCGGGCTTCATCATCGACCCCGCCGGCTACATCGTGACCAACAACCACGTGGTCGGCTCGGCCGACCGCATCGTGGTGTCGCTGGCCGACGGCACCGACCTGCCGGCGCGGCTGGTGGGCGTCGACGCGCCGACCGACATCGCGCTCATCAAGGTCAACCCGCCACGGCCGCTGACCTACGTGGCGTTCGGCGACAGCCGCAACGTCGAGGTGGGCGACTGGGTGCTGGCGGCGGGCAACCCGTTCGGCTTCGGCGGCTCGATCACCGCCGGCATCGTCTCGGCGCGCGGCCGCAACATCGACGAGGGCCCGTTCGACGACTTCATCCAGATCGACGCGCCGATCAACCCAGGCAACTCCGGCGGCCCGGTGTTCGACGAGGACGGCCAGGTGATCGGCATGAACACCGCGATCGTCTCGCCCACCGGCAGCTCGGTCGGCATCGGCTTCGCGATCCCGTCGCAGATCGTGAGCCGGGTGGTCGCCGTGCTGCGCCGCGGCGGCCACATCGAGCGCGGCTGGCTCGGCGTCGCGGTGTCCAACGAGGGCGACGCCACGGCCGGCGGCATCGGCATCACCGCGGTCGACCGCAACGGCCCGGCGAGCCGCGCCGGCCTGCGCCCGGGCGACCTCGTGGTCGCGGTCGACGGCCAGGCGGTCGCCTCGTCGCGCGAGCTGATCAAGGCGATCTCGGCCATCGCCCCGGGCAGCAGCGTGCGGCTCAGCGTGCGCCGGGGCGGGGGGCAGCCGATGGACCTCGTGGTGGCGGTCGGGCGGCGACCGGACGGTCAAGGTTAGAAGCCGGGCAAGGCTAGAAGCCGGGCAAGGGTAGGGGTTGCGAATGCGGATACTGGTGGTCGAGGACGACAGGGACGTCGCCGGCTTCGTGGTCAAGGGGCTGCGCGAGGCCGGGCACGTGGTCGAGCACGCCGACAACGGCCGCGACGGGCTGTTCCTCGCCGCCAGCGAGGCGTTCGACGCCATCGTGCTCGACCGGATGCTGCCGGGCGGCGTCGACGGGTTGCGCCTGCTGGAGACGCTGCGCGCCCAGCACACCATGACGCCGGTGCTGTTCCTCTCGGCGATGGCGCAGGTCGACGACCGGGTGCGTGGGCTGCAGGCCGGCGGCGACGACTACCTGACCAAGCCGTTCGCCTTCGCCGAGCTGCTGGCGCGGGTCGAGGCGCTGGCGCGGCGCGGCAAGGGCGACGGCCCGACCACCAAGCTCGTCACCGGCGACCTGGAGATGGACCTCCTCTCGCGCGGCGTGCGCCGGGCCGGGCAGAGGATCGACCTGCAGCCGCGCGAGTTCCGGCTGCTCGAGTACCTGATGCGCCACGCGGGGCAGGTCGTCACCCGCACCATGCTGCTGGAGGGCGTGTGGGACTACCATTTCGACCCGCAGACCAACGTCATCGACGTCCATGTCTCGCGGCTGCGGCAGAAGATCGACAAGCCGTTCGCGAGCTCGCTGATCCACACCGTGCGCAACGCCGGCTACATGCTGCGGGCCGATGGCTGACGCCGTCCGGGGATCGGGCGCCGCCCGAGCCCACGCCCAGCCGAGCCGATTGATCCGCTCGGCCGGTGTCCGGTTCGGGCTGATCTACGCCGGGCTGTTCGCCGCCAGCGCCGCCGCGCTGGCATTGTTCCTGTGGTGGTCGACGGCAGGCCTGCTCGACCGCCAGACCGACGCCGCGATCAACGCCGACACCGTGGGCCTGGCGGAGCGCTACCGCGACAGCGGGCTGCCCGGCCTCGAGGAGAGCATCGAGCAGCGCCTGGCCGACAACATCGAGGACGACGCGATCTACCTGCTGACCACGCCCGCCATGGGCAAGCTGGCCGGCAACCTCAACCGTTGGCCCGGCCGCGTCACCATGGAGCAGGAGTGGTTCGGCCTGCCGATCACCCGCGCCGGGATGCGCGGCGTGGCGCGGCTGCGCCAGTTCGTGCTGCCGAGCGGCTACCACCTGCTGGTCGGGCGCGACGTCAAGGTGCGGGCGCAGATGGCCAGCCTGCTGACCGACGGGCTGCTGTGGGCGGCCGTGCTGGTGATCGCCCTTGGCACGGTCGGCGCGTTCGCGGTGCGCGGCCTGTTCCGCTTCACCCTGGCCGACGTCTCGGCGACAGCCATGGCGATCAGCGCCGGCGACCTGTCTCGCCGTGTCCGGGTCGCCGGGCGCGGCGACGAGTTCGACCGCCTGGCCGAGACCATCAACGACATGCTGGACCGCATCGGCCGGCTGATGGACGGCGTGCGCCAGGTGTCCAACGCCATCGCCCACGACCTGCGCACGCCGATCGCCCGCGCCCGCGCCCGCCTTGAGGACGCCGCCCGGCCAGGCGCCACCGAAGCCGAGCTGCGCGCCGGGATCGAGCGGGCGATCGCGGACCTCGACGACGTGGTCTCGGTGTTCCACGCGCTGCTGCGGATTTCCGAGATCGAGGCCGGGGCGCGGCGTTCGGCGTTCGCGGCACTCGACCTGTCGCCGCTGCTGCTCGACCTCGTGGAGCTGTACGCGGCCGCCGCCGAGGAGCGTGGGCAGAGCCTCGCGGCGGCGGTGCCGCCCGCGCTGCCGGCGTTCGGCGACCGCGACATGATCCAGCAGGCGGTCGCCAACCTGCTCGACAACGCGCTGAAGTTCTCCCCGCCCGGGAACGCCATCGCGGTCGAGGCGATGTCGCTCAAGGGCGGCGCGGAGGCGTCCGGGGGCGTGCGGATCGTGGTGGCCGACCATGGCCCGGGCATTCCCGCGGCCGACCGGGCACGCGCCGCCGACCGTTTCTTCCGCGGCGAGGACGCTCGCAGCACGCCGGGGTCGGGTCTCGGGCTGGCGCTGGTGCAGGCGGTGGCGCAGTTGCACGACGGCACGCTGCGGCTTGAGGACAACGGCCCCGGCCTGCGCGCCGTGCTGACGCTCGCGACCTATGCCGAAGCGTACGGCGAGGCCCCCGGAGAGACCCCGGAGCGGACCGCAGTGACCGGCGTGTCACCCGCTCCCCATCGCCAGGTCATGGCCGAGCAGGCATAAGCCGGCAATGTCACGGTTGCGTGCCCCTCTCCTGTCCGGCGTGATCGCGCTGGGCGCGGCCTTGCCGGCCGCTGCGCAGGCGCCACGTCCGGTGGAGGTGACGTCCGACTCCGCGGCGTATTGTCAGCACTTGGCGTCACGCATCATGGACGAGCGACGGCGCGTGCCGAGTGCCGAGCCGGAGGTGGACACGCTGCTGCAGCGCGGGCAGCAGCTCTGCGCCGCCGGGCGGGTGCGTCCCGGGCTGAACCGCCTCCGCCATGCCCTGCTGGAACTGCGCGAGCACACTGGCGACTAGCACACGGGCGACTAGGCGGCGCGCGCGAACTCCCTGCCGTACTCGCCTTAATCTCTGCCTGTACCGCAATGATTTCACAGTATAAACAGGCCGACTACCCGAATTGGGTAGTGAAACAGATTAACTTTTTGTTTGAATGTTCGTTTTACGACATATATGTCATTTTAAGTTAACATACCCGGGGGATCTGGATGGAGTGCCCTGTCCGCACGTCCGACGAGGCGTTTGGTGTTCGGCCACGCGTGACAGTCCTGGTTCCCGCCTACAACGCCGCCGCGACGCTCGCGCCGGCGGTCACGAGTGTCCTCGGGCAGACGCTGCGGAACCTCGAGGTCATCGTGATCGACGATGCCTCGAGCGACGGCACCGGTTCCGTCGCGTCCGGCCTCGCCGGAGCCGATGGGCGCGTGCGGGTGATCCGCAACGCCAGCAACCAGGGCAAGTCGATCTCGATGAACCGCGGCATCGAGCACGCCACCGGCGACTGGATCGCGGTGCTCGACGCCGACGACCGCTACGCGCCAGACCGGCTCGACTACCTGGTGGCGCTGGCCGAACGCCACGGCGTCGACATGGCGGCCGACAACCAGTTCCTGGTCGACGTCGCGGCGAACCAGGTGATCGACTCGGCATGGCCGCAGGGCGTCGGGGTGCAGCGCTTCGACCTGGAGGCGCTGCTGGCCGGGTCGAACGCCTACGCCTCGTTCAGCCTCGGGATGCTCAAGCCGGTGTTCCGCGCCGCGTTCGTGCGCAGAAATGGCCTGCGCTATGAGCCGGATGCCCGCAACGGCCAGGACTTCTTCAAGCTGCTGCAGTTCTTCCTCGATGGCGGCACGGCGGTGCTGTCCGACCGTCCGCTGTACTTCTACAGCCAGCCGTTCGGAACCAAGTCGCGGCAATGGTCGCACGCCAGCCGCAAGCGCTATGATTTCGGTCAGGTCTACGCGGTCAACGAGCGCTTCGTCGCGTATGCGAGCGGCCGGGTGACGGCGTCGCAACTGCGGCGGCTGCAGCGGCGCAGCCTGGAGCTGAAGTCGCTGGAGAACTTCTGGCTGATCCGCGAGAGCCTGTCGCAGGGGCGCCTGGCTGGCGCCGTGGTTCATGCCGTGCGCCACCCGTACGCCGCCAAGCTCGCGATGGGGAAAGTCGTGGGCCGCTTCCAGCAGCGCATCGCGACCTAGCTTCCGGCCATCCGGGCTACGGCGTGCCCGGAACACGGTCTCGGTAGCGCGGCCAGTTGCCCGACAACTCGTTGACCACCGCGCTGCCGGCGGCGTAGGTCGACCCCAGCGACTCGACGAAGCCGGAGTACCCGGTCGCGTCCACCTCGCCAGCCAGGAGCTGCGCCGCGGTCTCGCCGGGCGGCGGCACCGAGAAGTCGCTGGCGCCGCGCAGCACCATAACCCGGCTCAGGTCGACCGCCTTGACCTGGCTCAGGAATGTCAGGGCCTGCATGTAGCCCGCGTCCTCCTCGGAGGTCGTGGTGAAGGTGCCCTGTCCCGAGGTCCAGTAGTTCACCCAGTTCTCCGCCCAGGTGTTCAGCAGCGCGCCGACCCAGAACGTCCCGGCGGCCAGCACGTCGCCCTTGACGATCGCCGGCGGCACCTGCGCCTTGGGGAAGCCGGTGTAGCGCGCCCGCAATCCCTGCAGGTTGGCGTCGTCGGGCAGCGCCGCGTGCGCCGAGGAGAATTGGTAGGCCCAGTCCACCAGGCCGGCGTTCAAGGTGAACACGTTGGCGCCGCTGTCGGAGGACACCGGCGGCGTCGGCGGCTGGTACGGGCTGCTGCGGTTGAACGGCACGTAGCCGGTGGTCCAGCCCGAAGGGATTTCCCGCGCGTCGATCTCGTACGCCAAGTCGCCGTCGACCACGTGCGGCGCCCAGGCGACCGACGCCACCGACGCCACGTTCGGGTCGATGCCGGCGATGCCCGCCAGCAGCCAGTAGGCGTGGCTGACGTCGAAGCGCGGGTCGTTGGCGAGCGCCGTGATGGAGGCGGCCATGCGCGTCGGCCCCTCGCCGGTGACGATGCCGAGCACGTGCTTGTCGGCGTTGTAGCGCAGATGGTGGTAGCCCTGCGGGAACGGCAGCACGGTCGGCAGCGGCAGTCGCTCGACCCAGCTCTGGAACTCGCCCGGCGTGTCGCCGGTGTCGTTGCCGATCTCGAACGTGGTCACGACGACCACCCGGACGGGAATCCGTTCGCGGGAACCGTC
>CAXUHK010000204.1:6345-6728 GCA_964250775.1 uncultured Acetobacteraceae bacterium
GCGCCCGTGGCGCCAATGCCACGAACGCGCAAAGCGCCAGGGGTGCGGTGTTGCTTATCATGCCATCGCTTCCAATCGTTCTGTGGGCCTGACAGACTGCCGCGCTTTCGACGGCCGGGCCAGGATGCCCGGCCATGGCCGACGATGCGAGTGTCGCATCGCCATCGCGCGTCGATTCCCATTTGCCGAACAACTCCGGGCCCCGTGACCGAGCAAGCCGCCATCATCATCTTCGGCGCCGGCGTGCTGCCCGACGGCTCGCCCAGCGCCACCCTGCGCGGCCGGGGCGAGGCCGCGCTGCGTCGCGCGGCCAGCCTCGACGCGCCGCTGTTCGTGCCCACCGGCGGCGTCGGGCGGGAAGGCCCGGCCGAGGCGGCGGTGAT
>CAXUHK010000205.1:0-506 GCA_964250775.1 uncultured Acetobacteraceae bacterium
GACTTGATCCGGGCACCCACGCGGCCCGGCGCCGCTGGCGTGGCCCGCTTGGATGCCCGTATCCCAGCGGCCTGGGCCGGTGTCCGCGGGCGGCGCGTGGGTGCCCGGATCAAGTCCGGGCATGACGATGGTGGTGATGTCGGCATCGGGTCAGGGTAGCATGACGCGCTTTACGGGAGGTATCTGCATGGTGACTGGAGCCCTCGACCCGCTACCCGTCGCGCTGCCGGGGCTCCGGGTCGCGGTCAGCGCCGGGGCCGGCGGCCAACCCCCCCCCCGGGCCGCCACTGTAAACGCCCCCCGCCCCCGGGGGGTGGTGGTGGCCGCGCCGGGCGGCGGCGGCGCCCCCGTCCGTATTGACCGAGACCGCGAACCCGCCGCGCCGCAGGCCCTCGGCATAGAGGTGCCGGTCGGCCTCGGGCAGGAAGAATTCCTTGAGACTTTCCCAGAACCCGTGCTGAGGCGGTGCCGATTCGGACGCGGTGGCCTCGCCGCCGGCGACGCGG
>CAXUHK010000205.1:516-6678 GCA_964250775.1 uncultured Acetobacteraceae bacterium
CGTCGCGCTGCCGGGGCTCCGGGGCGCGGGCAGCGCCGGGGCCGGCGGCATCGGCCGCACGCTGGCCGACAGTTTCACGGCACGCGGCGCGCGGGTGTTCGTCTCCGACATCGACGACGCGGCGCTGGCTGCGTGCGGCCATGCCGGGATGCGCGCCGATGCCGGCGACGCCGAAGCGATGGCCGGCTTCGTCGATGCCGCCGTGGTCGCGCTGGGCGGTCTCGACGTGCTGGTCAACAATGCCGGCATCGCGGGGCCGACGGCGCGGGTCGAGGACATCGAGCCGGACGCGCTGGATGCCACGCTGCGGATAGACCTGGCGGCGATGTTCCACTGCGCGCGCCGCGCGGTGCCCGCGTTGCGGGCGGCGGGCGGCGGCAGCATCGTCAACATGAGCAGCTCGGCCGGCCGCTTTGGCTTCGCGCTGCGCAGCCCTTACGCGGCGGCGAAATGGGGCGTCGTCGGCCTCACCAAGTCGCTGGCGATCGAACTCGGCCCCGACGCGATACGGGTCAACGCCATCCTGCCCGGCTTGGTCGACGGCCCGCGCATCCGCGCCGTGCTGCGCGCCAAGGCGGCGGCGGGCGGCGTCACCGAGGCGGAGCAGGAGGCGCGCGCGCTGGCGTCCACCAGCCTGCGCTGCATGGTCACGCAGCAGGACATCGCCAACATGGCGCTCTATTTGTGCAGCCCGTTCGGGGCCACCATCAGCGGTCAGGCGCTGGCGGTCGATGGCGACATGCAGGCCCTGACCTGATCCGAGGCGCGGTGCTGGCGGCGCTGCTGCTGCCCGGCCTCGGCGGGGCTGACCCCCGCGCGCGGGTCAGCGATGCCGCGCCGCCGTGGTCGGCGCTGGTGCTGGTGCAGGTTCCCGGCACCTCGCGCTGCACCGGCTTCCTGATCGGGCCGCGCCGCGCGGTCACGGCGGCGCATTGCCTATACGGCGCGCGGGTGCGGCACATGCTGGCGCCCGGCTCGGTCCACGTGCTGTCCGGCTACAGCGGCGGCGACTACGCGCGCCACAGCGTCGCCGCCTCGTATCGGGTTCCGACTGGGTTCGTCCCTGGCGACGACGGCCGCTCGCGGGGCGTGGACGTCGCGGTGCTGACGCTGGCGCAGTCGCTGCGCGCCACCGTCCTGCAGCTAACCCCGGCTCGGCCGGGCGCGGCAGCCATGCTGGGCGGCTACAACCAGGACCGGGCGCAGGTTCTGTTGGCCGACCTGTCCTGCGAAGTCACCGGCACCGTCACCGACGCGGCGGGGCATCCGCTGCGTCGGCATAGTTGCGCCGGCACGCGCGGCACCTCCGGTGCGCCGCTGCTGGTCCGCGTGCGATCAGGGGAATGGGCGGCGGCGGGCGTGCAGGTGGCCGCCGAGAACGGCGATTCCGGCGGGCTTGCGGTGCCGTCGGAGACGATCCAGGGTCTGCTCAATCCCTGATCGGAGCCGGACGTGGATTTGCGCCTGTTCCTTGGTTTCGTGGCCGCGACCGCGCTGCTGGCGTTGGTGCCGGGGCCGAACATGGCGCTGATCGTCTCCACCAGCATCGCCCGCGGCACACGGTTCGGGCTGCTGACGGTGCTCGGCACCTCGCTCGCGCTGGCGATCCAATTGCTATTGGTGGCTGTCGGCCTGACCACGCTGCTTGTCGGCATGGGCCACTGGTTCGCGGCGCTGCGCTGGGTCGGAGCCGCCTACCTCGTCCTACTCGGCGTGCAGACTTGGCGCGCCCTGCCGGTGGCGTTCGTGGCCGTGACCCCAAAATCGGTCGCCGCGACGGTCCTACGCGGCACGTTGGTGTCGCTGACCAACCCCAAGGCGCTGCTGTTCTTCGGCGCGTTCTTCCCGCAATTCGTCTCGCCGGGCCACATGCTCGCGCCACAGCTCGCGGTGATGTCGGCGACGTTTCTTGGGGTGGTGGCATCGCTCGACTGTGGCTCGGCGCTGCTCGCCGGACGCGCGAGAGGCTGGATCGTGGCACGCGGCCGTCTGCTGAACCGCGTCTCGGGAGGCTTGCTGGCCGGAGCGGGCGTGAGCCTGACGGCGTCCAGGTAGCGCTATAGGTTCACCTTCTCCGCATCCGGCAGCTTCGCCCCGCGCGGCACGTAGAACCCGACGCACTCGTCGGCCAGCACGCCGCCCTCGATCGCCAGGTCGTCGCGGAACGCGTCGCGGATGAAATCCATGGTGTCGAGGTGGCGGTCCTCGAAATACATCTCGTGGACCTGATGGCGCTCGGCGCCGTAGACGACGCGGCCGAGCTTGGCCCAGATCACTGCCATGCTGCACATGCCGCAGGGCTGCAACGTCGAGTAAAGCGTGGCCCCGCGCAGGTCGTCCGCCCCTAGCGCGTCGCAGGCGCGGCGGATAGCGACCATCTCGGCGTGCGCGGTGGGGTCGTGGCGCAGCCCGCACTCGTTGTAGCCCTCGGCCAGCACCGCGCCGTCGCGCACGATAACGCAGCCGACGCCGTTGGCGCCGGGCGCGCTGTCGCCCTGCCGCGCCTGGTCGAGGGCACGCCGCATCCAGTCGTCATCTTTTTCCATGCCGCAACAACGGCCGGCGCGCGAGGGGGTTGCTAGGCGGCGAGGAACTCCGCCGCCGCCAGTGCCACCACCTCCGTCGCGCGGTGCAAGTCGGCCAGCGCCACCCGCTCGTCGGCGCGGTGCGCGTTGGCCTCCTCGATGCTGCGCGGGCCGGCACCGTACAGCGCCACCGGGATGCCCGCCGCCGCGTAGTGCCGCGCGTCGGTGTAGAGCGGCACGCCCACGACCGCGACGGGCTCCTCGAACGTCGCGCAGGCGTGGCGGCACAGCATCTCGGCCAACGGTGCCACACCCGGCAGCGGCGTCAACGGCGCGGCCAGCATGACCCGCGAGACCGACACCCGCGCCGTCGGGAACCGCGCGGCGGCGGCGTCGATCAACTGGCGCAGCTCCCGCTCCACCGTCTCCGGCCGCTCCTCCGGGACGATGCGGCGGTCGAGGCGGAACGTCACGCGGTCGGGCACGACGTTGGTGCTGGTGCCGCCCTCGATCAGCCCCACGGTCAACTGCGGCGCGCCGATGCCGGGAATGGCGCTGACCTGCGACGCCAACCCGGCGCGCGAGGCGTACAGCTCCGACAGGATGCGCGTCGCCGCCTCCAGCGCGTCGATGCCGGCGGACGGGCGCGCGGCGTGGGCGGAGCGGCCCTGCACCGTGACTTCGAGGTGCAGGGCGCCGTTGTGCGCGGTCGCCACGGCGTAGGAGAAACCCGCCCCGATCACGACGTCGGGCCGCACGATGCCCTGCGCCAGCAGGTGTTTCGGCCCGATCTCGCCGCCCACCTCCTCGTCGAAGGTCACGTGCAGTTCGACGCCGCCGTGCAGCATCGCGGGCGCCGAATCCAGCGCCAGCAGGGCGAAGGCGTAGGTCACGATGTCGGACTTCGACACTGCGGCACCCCGCCCGTACAACCAGCCGTCGCGGATCTCGGCACCATACGGGTCGGCGGTCCAGCCGGCGCCCGGCGGTACCACGTCGCCGTGCGCGTTCAACGCCAGCACCGGGCCGTCGCCGAAGTGCCGCCGCAGCACGAGGTTGGTGCAGGACACCATGCCCGCCGTGCGCGCCAGCTCGGCCGGCACCGGATGCCGCTCGATCACCAGGCCGAGTTGCTCAAGCAACTCCGCGACCTGTTCGGCGACCGGGGCACCGTCGCCGGGCGGGTTGTCGGCCGGGATGCGGACCAGGGCGGCAAGCAGCCGCGTCATTGCCTCGCGGCGCTCGCGCAGGAAGTCGAGCACCCGCTCAGGCCAGTTCGGCCAAGCCGGCAGCCAGGCGCTCGGTGTACCAGGTGTCGAACTTGTCGCACATGTATTCGGGCTGGGTGTACGGGCCGGGTTCGTAGGCCAGCGACTCCGCCCCGGTGTGCGCCCAGGCGACGAAGCTGCCGTCCTGCTTGTTGGTGGCGTTCCACACCTCGGTCAGGTTGGCGACGTCGTAGTCCACGCCCTCGACCGCCTCCTGGTTCACCAGCCATGTGGTGCGGACCAGCGTGCGGTCGGCGGCCAGCGGCAGCACCGAGAACGTGACCGCGTGGTCGCCGAGGAAATGGAACCAGGCGTTCGGCTGGGTGTGCATATGCAGCGTGCCGAGCCGGGCGTTGGTGAAGCCGCCGACCAGCTTCTTGCAGGCCCGCCGCGCGTCCATGGTGTAGCTCTCGCCCGGCCCGTCGAGCGCCAGCCGCTCGGTGCGGTAGCCGGTTGGGCGGCCGTCCAGCTTCTCGATGGCGCGCCACGGCAGGCCGCTCTCCTCCCAGATGCCGGCCATCTCGGCGGTGGTCGCCTCGTAGCGGCGCAGGTCGTCGAGCTGGCTCGCCGGCACGTCGCTCACGTCGCCGAAGAAGTGGAACAGGCTGCGCAGCAGCTCGGGATGGCCGCCGCAATGGTAGCACTCGCGGTTGTTCTCCATCGTGAGCTTCCAGTTGCCGGCCTCGACCACCTCGTTCTGGTGCGCCACCTTGCAGCGCCCGAGCTGGTGCGGCGCCAGGTACGGCGTGAGGTCGGCCGCCATGGCGTCGAAATCGTCGGGCGGCGCGTCGGCCAGGCTGACGTAGAGCAGGCCGGCGAGGTTGCGCAGCGCCACCGGCTTGAGGTTGTGCCGTCCGCCCGCGATGCAGCGCTCCATGCCCTCGGCGTGGATCAGCTTGCCGGACAGGTCGTAGGTCCACTGGTGGTACGGGCATACGAGGTTGCCGGTCATCCCCTTGGGGTCGAGCAGCAGCCGGCTGCCTCGGTGGCGGCAGACATTGTGGAACGCGCGCACCCGCATGTCGTCGTCGCGCACGAGGATCACCGAGTTGCGGCCGACCTGCACCGTCACGTAGTCGCCCGGCTCGGGCAGCTCCGGCTCGCTGGCGACGAACAGCCAGCTCCGCTCGAAGACCAGCCGCAGGTCAGTCTCATACATCTCCGGGCTGACGTAGAACGCGGCGTCGAGGCTGTGGCCGGGCTGGCGCCTCGCCACCATGGATTCGAGCTTGGCGCGGGAGAGCGGGATCATGGCGGTTCCTTCAGATGTCCTTGGCGAAGCGCAGCGCGTCGAAGATGGCGACATGGATATTGCGGCTGGCGACGGCGTCGCCAAGCCGCCACAGGCGGAACCGGCCGTCCGGGTGGCGCACCACGGTCTGCGGCCGGCCGGCGAGCAGCGCCGCATGGTCGACCTCGCCCAGGTTGACCGAGTGCGGCACCAGCGCGTGATAGAGTTCGTCGGCGGGCAGGGTGCCGTGCTCGACCACGACCTGATCGACCACGCGCTCGGACGTTTCCGGACCGTAATCGCTGCCGATGGTGGCGACAAGGTGGTTGCCCTCGCGGCGCACCGCGCGCAGCCGGCCGTTGATGGTCACGCGCACGCCGCGACGGTGGAAGGCGCGGGCGTAGGCGGCGTGGTTGAGGCCGCCGATCTCGGGCGCGAGGGCGCGCTCAGGCGTCACGATCTCGACCGCGCTGCCGGCCTCGGCCAGCGCCTCGGCCGCCTGCATCCCCGGATGGTTGCCGTTGTCGTCGAACAGCAGCACCCGCGGCGCGGCGGCGACCTGGCCGCCGATGATGTCCCAGGACGAAACCACATGCTCGTTGCCGGATGCCAGGACTTCAGTGTCCGGCAGGCCGCCCGTGGCGACAATCACCACCTCCGGCTCCAGCGTCAGCACGTCGGCCGCCTCGGCATAGGTCGAGAACCGCAGCCCGACGCCAAGCCGTTGCAACTGCGCCAGTCGCCAGTCGACGATACCGATGAGTTCGCGCCGGCGCGGGCTGCGCGCCAGCAGCAGGATTTGGCCACCGGCGCGCTCGGTCGCCTCGAACAGCGTCACCGCATGGCCACGCTCGGCGGCGACCCGCGCCGCCTCCAGCCCGGCGGGACCGGCGCCCACCACCACGACGCGCCGCGCCGGCCCGTCGCTGCGGGTAATTTCCTGCGGCATGGTGGCTTCGCGCCCGGTGGCCGGGTTGTGGATGCAGAGCGCCTCGTGGCCCTCGTAGATGCGGTCGATGCAGTAGGCGGCGCCGACGCAGGGGCGGATGTCGTCCTCGCGCCGCGCCCGCACCTTGCGCGCGATGTGCGGGTCGGCGATCAGCGCGCGGGTCATGCCGACCATGTCGAGCTTGCCCTC
>CAXUHK010000206.1:0-6637 GCA_964250775.1 uncultured Acetobacteraceae bacterium
GCCTGCAGCCGCCGCTGGCGCGGGCGCTCGGCGCCGCGGCGCGGGTGGCGGTCGAGCCGTGCGCCAGCCAGGTCGGCCGCGGGGCGTTGCCGCTCCGCACCCTGCCCAGCGCCTGCCTGGCGATCGCGCCGTCCGCCCCGGGTCGCGGCCAGGGGCGCTGGCTGGAGCGTACCGCCGCCGCCTTCCGCGCGCTGCCGGTGCCGGTCATCAGCCATGTCGGCGACCGCGCGCTGCGGCTCGACCTGCGGGCGCTGGAGGACGAGGCGGCCTTCCTCGCGCAATGCCCGGCCATCGGCCCGGCGGCAGGCGGCGGATGGCCGGCATGACCGCCCCGCCGAGACGCCTGCGCGGGCGATGCCGTGTCCACCACGAAGCGCGCCGCTCCTGATCCGGAACGAGCCACCCTCCCACACCGGGCCACGCCCGGCTCCGGCGAGCCCGGCGCGCGGTTGCGCTGCGCCAAGGCCGTCCGGCTCGCACGCGCCTGCGGTCGCATGAGGGGCGGCGCCTCCCCTCCGGCCGGCGAGCGGCGGGAGGCGGACGTCGCCGCGCCCCGCCTCGGCCTGCGGCTGACACCCCACGGGCATCTGATCTGCGAACCCGTCGCCGATGCGCCATCCCTGGACGACACCGTGGCGGCACGCCTCGACGCGGCGTTCACCCAGGGCGGCGGGCACGGGCTGCTGCGGCTCGGGGCCGCCGAGCTGGGCCACGCTCTGCCTCCCGTCTTCGTCTGGTGGCGCAGCTTCGCGACACGCTACGTGACGGCGCTATGTCTCCATGGCAGCGCGACGGCAGCGGAGGGCGCCGCACCCGCCACGATCGCCGAAATCCCCGCGCCGAGCGAGGGCGAACTCGCCGAAATGGTGCTGACGGCGCCGATCATGGCGGGCGCCGAATACCTGGCGCCGGACGTGTTGCGGGGATTGTGGGCCGAGATCGGGCGGGCGGTCGCGGCCTCGCTCGGCGCCGCCGCCACGGATCTGCAGGGCTTTCTCAAGGGCCTAGACCCGGCCTGGAACCTGGTCGGCCGGGTGCATTTCAACCTGGCCGAGAACCGTGGCGACCCGGACGCGCCGTTCGCCTTCTTGGCGACCTACACGACGCGGCTTTCGCCACAGGGCCGGGCGCAGCACTTGCCGCTGGGCCAGGCGTTGCGCGACCATGCGGGCAAGGCCAGCCGCGGCCGCCTGCTCGCGTTGCTGACGCCGGTGCAGCGCGCCGCCGAGACCTGCGCCTGGCTGCGGCCGATGATCGACGGCGGAGAGATCTTCCACCCGCTGCGCTGGACCGCGCGCGACGCGGCGCAGTTGCTGGCAAGCGCCCCGGCGCTGGAGGGCGCCGGCGTGGTCGTGCGAATGCCCGCTAGTTGGCCCGCCCGCCGCCCCGCGCGCCCGCTGGTGAGTGCGACCATCGGCGGGCGGCCGCCATCCAAGCTCGGCCTGGACGGGCTGCTGGACTTCGCCATGGCAGTGACCTTGGACGGCGAGCCGCTGACCGAGGCGGAGACCCGGGCCCTGCTCGCCGGCACGGACGACCTGATGCTGCTGCGCGGCCAATGGGTCGAGGTCGACCGGGTCCGCCTGGAGCGCACGATGCGCCTGTTCCAGGCGGCGGAAGCGCGGGCGGCGGCACAGGGCCTGACCTTCGCCGAAGCGATGCGGATGCTGGCCGATCCGGCGGCCGCGTCCGGCGCCGCCGATGCCGCCGATGCCGCCACTGCCGACTGGTCCAGCGTGAGCGCCGGCCCGTGGCTGGCGGACACGCTGCGGGCGCTGCGCGCGCCCGGCGGCGACATCGACCCTGGCCCGGCGTTGCGCGGGACGCTGCGGCCGTACCAGAAGGCCGGCGTGCAATGGCTGCACCTGCTGTCCGGCCTCGGGCTGGGGGCCTGCCTGGCCGATGACATGGGGTTGGGCAAGACCATCCAGGTGCTGGCGCTGCTGCTGGTCCAGCGGCGGCGTGCCGGGGCGCCGCGCCCGCCGCCGTGCCTGCTGGTGGCGCCGGCCTCGCTGCTGGCCAACTGGACGGCCGAGATCGAGCGCTTCGCCCCGGACCTGAGGGCGCGCATCCTGCACCCGTCGGCGATGACCGCCGCGGCGGCGAGGCGGTTCACCGCGGCGCAGGCGGCCGGGCTCGACCTGACGATCACCAGCTACGGCGCCTTGCTGCGGATGCCGGTGCTGGGCGAGGTCGATTGGCGGCTGCTGATCCTCGACGAGGCGCAGGCCCTCAAGAACCCGAACGCCAAGCAGACCCGGGCGGCCAAGGCGCTGCGGGCGGGGGCGCGGATCGCGCTGACCGGCACGCCGGTCGAGAACAGCCTGGGCGACCTGTGGTCGATCTTCGACGTCATCAACCCGGGGCTGCTGGGCGGGGCGAAGCAGTTCAACGGTTATGTCAAGCGCCTCGCCGAGCGGACCGACAACCCGTACGGCCCGCTGCGCGAACTGGTCCGACCATACATCCTGCGGCGCATGAAGACGGACCGTTCCGTCATCGCCGACCTGCCCGACAAGACCGAGCTCCGCGCCTATTGCCAGCTCAGCCGCAAACAGGCGGCGCTGTACGCGCAGGCGGTGGAAGACCTGGCGCGCAGCCTGGAGGCGGCTGACGGCATCCAGCGCAAGGGCCTCGTGCTCGCGACGCTGATGCGGCTCAAGCAGATCTGCAACCACCCCTCGCAATGGCTGGGGGACGGCGGCTGGGCCGAGGCGGAAAGCGGCAAGCTGGCCCGGCTGCGGGCGATCGCCGAAGTCGTGGCGTCACGGCAGGAGAAGCTGCTGGTGTTCACCCAGTTCCGCGAGGCGACGGCGCCGCTGGCGGCCTTCCTGGGCGGCGTCTTCGGGCGCCCTGGCCTGGTGCTGCACGGCGACACCGCCGTCAGGCGGCGCGAGACCCTGGTGCGGCGGTTCCAGAAGGATGAGGCCGTGCCGTCCTTCGTGCTGTCGCTGAAGGCCGGCGGCACTGGGCTGACGCTGACGGCGGCGTCCCACGTGGTGCATTTCGATCGCTGGTGGAACCCGGCGGTGGAGAACCAAGCGACCGACCGGGCCTTCCGCATCGGCCAAAGGAAGAACGTGCTGGTGCACAAATTCGTCTGCCGTGGCACGGTGGAGGAACGGGTCGACGCGATGATCGACGCGAAACAGGGACTGTCGGACGCGGTGCTGGCCGGCGGCGGCGAGGTCGGCCTGACCGAAATGAGCAACGAGGCGTTGCTGCGGCTGGTGGCCCTCGACCTGGCCACGGCGACGGGAGAATGAGGCCATGTCACGGCACGACGGCGAGTGGGCGCCCTACGTCACGGTCGCGGAGCGCCGCCGCAAGGCCGAACGGACGCTGGCAAATCTGCGCCGCGCCGGGGATCCGGTGGCGCCGGTGACGATCTCCGGGCGCGCCATCGCGACGACGTTCTGGGGTCGGGCGTGGTGCGACAACATGGAGAGCTACCGCGACTACGAAACCCGCCTGCCGCGCGGGCGGACCTACGTGCGCAACGGATCGGTCGTCGACCTGCAGGTGGCACCGGGACGGGTCACGGCCATGGTCAGCGGGTCGGAGCTCTACGACGTCACCGTCACCGTCAAGGAGACGGCGAGGCCGCAATGGCGGGCGATCTGCCGCGACTGTGCCGCCAGCATCGACTCGCTGGTCGAGTTGCTGCAAGGGCGGTTGTCGAAGGCCGTCATGGAGCGGCTATGCCGGCAGGATGGCGGCCTGTTTCCCCGGCCGCCCGATATTCGTTTCTCCTGCAGCTGCCTCGACCATGCCGCGATGTGCAAGCACGTCGCGGCTGTGCTGTACGGGATCGGCGCGCGGCTCGACCGCAAGCCGGAGCTGCTGTTCCGTCTCCGCGCGGTGGATGAGGGCGACCTGGTGGCGGGGATCGACCCGGCCATGCCGCTATCGAAGCCGGCGCCGGCGACCGGCCGCCTACTCGAGACGAACGACATCTCGGCGCTGTTCGGCCTCGACATGGCGGCGACGCAGGGGCCGGCGGCAGGCAAGCCGTCCGACAAACCCGCGCGTCGCGGCGCGTCGCCCATGGCGAGCGGCGCGCGGGTGAAGGCCACGCCTCGGGCGCCTGACGTGCCGGCGCGGGGGCGTGGGAGGCGGATGAACGCACAGGGTGCGGCGGCCACCGTCCGCGAGCCAAAGCAGAAGCCGGTGAAATGGTGGTGATCGGCTCCCGCGCCAATGCGACATCCTCCTCCTTCATGGCTACGCCATGAGACCGGCCGACAGCGTCTTCGTGGTTCCCGGCCTCGCGGCCCCGGCCTCGGTCGACATCGACCGATGGGGGATCGCTCATATCCGGGCCTCGGACCGATCCGACCTGTTCCTTGCGCAAGGCTTCAATGTCGCGAGAGACCGCCTGTGGCAGATCGACCTGTGGCGCAAGCGCGGGCTCGGCCTGCTCGCGGCGGATTTCGGGCCCGGCTACCTGGAACAGGACCGGGCCTCGCGGCTGTTCCTCTATCGCGGTGACATGGCGGCGGAGTGGGCGTCCTATGACGGCGACGCGGAGGCTGCGTGCCGTGCCTTCGTGGCCGGCATCAACGCCTACATCGCCTTGACCGAGCGCGAGCCGGAACGGCTGGGTCCGGAGTTCGCGCTCATGGAAACCCGCCCGGCGCCATGGCATCCAGAGGACGTGGTGCGCGTGCGCAGCCACGCCCTGTCGCGCAACGCCCTGTCGGAGGTCACGCGCGCCAATGTCATGGCGCGAGCGGGCGCCGGCGTCGACGTGCTGCGGCAGCGCCTCGATCCTGCGCAGGACGTCACGGCCGAGCCGGGCATCGAGCTCGGCGCGATCCCTCCCGGCATCCTCGACAGCTTCACGTTGGCCACGGCGGCGGTCAGCTTCACGCCCGACCGGCTTGCCGCCCCGCTCGGTGACGCGCCCAGGTGGCGGAAGCTATCCGCGCTCGGCGACGTGGAGCGGGAAGCGTCGGGGCAGGGATCGAACAACTGGGCGGTCGCCGGGAGCCGCACCGCGAGCGGACGGCCGATCCTGGCCAGCGACCCGCATCGCGCGCACACCCTTCCCTCGCTGCGCTACCTCGTCCACCTGTCGATGCCGGGCCTCGATGTCATCGGCGCGGGCGAGCCGATCCTGCCCGGCATCTCGCTCGGCCACAACGGAACCGCCGCGTTCGGGCTGACCATCTTCCCCGGTCCGGACCAGGAGGACGTCTATGTCTACGACACCAAGCCAGGCGCCCCGCATTGCTATCGCTACGACGGGCAGTGGGAAGAAATGCGCTTCGAGACGGAAATGTTTGCCGTCAGCGGTCATCCGGACCAAACCCGCGTCCTGAAATTCACCCGCCACGGCCCGGTGATCCACGAGGATCTGGTGGCCCGACGTGCCTTCGCCATCCGCTCGGTGTGGTTCGAGCCGGGATCGGCGCCCTATCTCGCAAGCCTTGCCGCGATGGCCGCGCGCAGTTTCGCCGACTTCCGGCACGCCATGCGGCGCTGGTCGGTGCCCACGACCAACCAGGTCTATGCCGATGTCGCGGGTGACATCGGCTGGATCGCTGCCGGTCGCAGTCCTGTCCGGCCGAACTGGACCGGACTCCTGCCAGTGCCGGGAGACGGGCGATACGAGTGGTCGGGGTTCCTGACATCGGAACAGCTGCCGTGGACGCTGAACCCGTCCTCGGGCTTCCTCATGACCGCG
The DNA here is from genome assembly GCA_964250775.1 of uncultured Acetobacteraceae bacterium. Lineage (GTDB taxonomy): Bacteria > Pseudomonadota > Alphaproteobacteria > Acetobacterales > Acetobacteraceae > CAVRQM01. Next base: position 5,690 of record CAXUHK010000206.1, read on the forward strand.
AACGAGATGAACCTGCCGACGGAGTGGTCGGCACGGGAACGCCCGATCGGCTACGAATGGGGAGAGGGCTCGCGGGCACGGCGCCTGACCGAAGTGTTGGCTTCCGCCGAGGCACACTCGATCACGGCCTCGTGCGCCTTGCAGACCGACATGGTCTCGAACCCCGCCCGGCGTCTTTGCGGTCTGTTGCGCGAACGCCAGCCACGCGAAGCGCCGGCGGCGGCGATGGGCTTGCTCGATGCGTGGGACGGCGAACTTGGCGCGGAGAGCGCCGCGGCCGCGCTGTTCGAAGTCTGGTGGGGCAGGCATCTGCGGCCGTCCGTGATCGCTTGCGCGACCGAGGACGCGATCGCGAGGGAGCTGATCGGCTCCGGCGACGTCGCCGGCATCCTGGGGCTGCTGGAGACACCAGACTTGAGGCTCGGAACCGAGCCGGAGACGACGCGGGACACGCTGCTCGGAACCACCCTCGCCGCCGCGTTCCGGGCGTGCGAGGGATTGCTGGGCGAGGACGTGGCCGCATGGTCCTGGGGACGGTTGCATCGAGCGCATTTCGTGCATCCGCTGAGCCAACTCCAAACGCCCGGCAGCATGGCCATGGATGTCGGCCCGTTGCCGCAGGGCGGCAGCGAATCGACGCCGATGAATTCTTCCTACCGGCCTGCCGATTTTCGCGTGACCGTCGGCGCCACAGTCCGCCTGGTGGTCGATGTCGGCGATTGGGACCGCAGTGTCTGCGTCAACAGCCCCGGCCAATCCGGCGATCCGGCGTCGCCGCATTATGCCGACCTGGCCCCGCTCTGGGGAACCGGCGCCTACGTCCCGCTGCTCTACAGCGCCGAGGCCGTCGAACGCGCCACGGAAACACGGATCAGACTTTTGCCAGCGTCGCCCTAGAGCTTCGCTCTTTTAATCCGACGCATAGCCTGCTGCTTTGAGGTAGTTTTG
>CAXUHK010000207.1:0-6626 GCA_964250775.1 uncultured Acetobacteraceae bacterium
GCTTCGGTGCCGCGGCGCTGCCGGCGTGCTGGGCGGGGGGCGCCAGCGCCCCCACCACCGCGTTGGGCATGATGATGGCCACGGCCGCGAAGCCCACCGAGATCGGCGCGATGACCAGCCACCATGGCGCCGGATGCGCCACCGCGACGACCGCCAGCACGAGCATCGCGGCCAGGAACATCCGTGCCGCGGTGCGCAGCACGCGGCCGGCGCCGAACCTCGGCAGCAGCCGCGGGCTGATCTGCGAGGCGGCGATGTAGCCGACCGCGTTGCAGCCGAACAGCGTGCCGTACAGCGGCGGCGGCAGGTGGAACAGCGAGATGAACACGTCCGGCGAGCCGCCCAGGTAGGCGAACATGCCGAACATCGCGAACCCGCCCATCAGCGTGTGGGTGATGAAGCTGCGCTCGACGATGATGTCGGCGTAGCGGTGCAGCGTCCGCGCCGGGTCGAGGCTGGTGCGCATCCCGGGCGGCAGCGTGTCGGGCAGGAAGCGCCACACCATGAGGCAGCACACGCCGCCGTAGATGGCGGCGATCCAGAAGATCGCGTGCCAGTCGGCGAAGCCCAGCACCAGCCCGCCCAGCGTCGGCGCCAGCACCGGCACGGCGCCCATGACCAGGATCAACCGGCTCATCAGCCTGGCCGAGGCGTAGCCCTCGGTCATGTCGCGCACCATGGCGCGCGGGATGACCATGCTGGCGGAGCCGCCGAACGCCGCCAGCGCGCGCATCGTCGACAGCGTTGCGAGGTTGGGCGACAGCGCGCAGCCGACCGAGGCGGCGGTGTAGATCAGCGTGCCCACGATCAGCGGCCCGCGCCGGCCGAAGCGGTCGGACAGCGTGCCCTGGGTGATCTGGCCCACCGCGAGGCCCAGGAACCAGGTCGCCAGCGTGATCTGCGCCGTGCCCGGCCGGCCGCCCATCGCCGCCTCGATCGCCGGGAACGCCGGCAGGTACATGTCGGTCGAGACCGGCCCCACCGCGGACAGCACGCCCAGCATCGTCGCCAGCCAACCGGGGACCTTCATGCAGCCAGCATAGCCCGGCTGCGGGCAATGCTGCGACCGCGAAGCGACCTCGCCGCGAGCATCGGAGGCACGCGCCACTTGCAGCGGTTCAGCCGTGCGCGAAGATCTCCAACAGCAACGCCACCAGCATGGGGGTGTTGACGCCCAGCAACGCCTGCACCGCGCGCATGTCGCCTTTCAGCGAGACCACGTCGTTGCCGCGACGACTGAGCGCCTCGGCGGCCGCCAACGCCTCCTTCTCGGGCACGTTCAGAGTACGAAATGCCGCACACACCTCGGCCTGCATCGAACTCACTCTTGTCTCCTCGCGTGCAGCATAGCATCACCAGGCTACCTTTGCACGATCGTGTGCGTGCGGGCGATTATACCAGGCAAGCATCATTTCTTGCCCAATCCGGAGCAAGCCCATGCGCCCGACCTTCGCACCGCTCGCCATCGCCGCCGTGTTGGCCGGTTCGGCGCCGGCACACGCGCAGCCACCGGCGGCATCGCACGACGTGCTGTTGTTCGTGGCCGACGGGCTGCGGCCGGGCATGATCGACGCCGAGCGCGCGCCCACCATGGCGGCGCTGGCGCGGCAGGGGGTCGCGTTCCTCAACACCCACTCGATGTTCCCGACCTTCACCATGGCCAACGCCTCGGCGCTCGCGACCGGGCACTACCTCGGCGACACCGGGGTGTTCAGCAACACGCTCTCGGTGGGCCAGGCCGTGCAGGCGGCGAAGGGCAGCGCCACCCCGTTCATCGAGAACGACGCCGTGCTGGGCGAACTCGACCGTGACTTCGGCACGGACTTCATCGACGAGGAGACGGTGCTGGCCGCCGCCCGGCAGGCCGGCATGGCGACGGCCGCCATCGGCAAGCTCGGCCCCACGCTGCTGCAGGACCACACCGACCGCGGACAGCACACGCTGGAGATCGACGACGCCACCGGCGGCCCGCTCGGCATCGCGCTGTCCGACGACGCGCGCGCCGGCTTGCAGCAGGCCGGCCTGCCGCTCGCCTCTCCCTCGCGCGGCGCCAACGGCAAGCCCGGCAGCGCCACCGAGCCGGGCACGCTGGTCGCCAACCTGGCCCAGCAGCAGTATTTCGCCGACGCCGCGACCAAGGTGGCGCTGCCGATGTTGGCGCAGTCGAGCAAGGCATCGGGCAAGCCGTTCGCCATGGTGTTCTGGTCGCGCGACCCGGACGGCACCCAGCACAACCAGGGCGACAGCCCGTTGCAACTGACCCCCGGCATCAACGGCCCGACCAGCTTGGCCGCGATCCGCAACGCCGACCACGACCTGGCGCAGTTGCTGGCGGCGCTGAAGCAGCTCGGGCTGGATGGCACGACCGACGTGATCGTGGCGTCCGACCATGGCTTCTCGACCATCAGCAAGCAGAGCGGCACCAGCTTCGCGGCGGGGCAGGGCATCGCCGGCACGCCGGCCGGGCTGTTGCCCAAGGGCTTTGTCGCCCTTGACCTGGCGCACGCGCTGGGCATGAAACTGTATGACCCCGACGCGGCGCAGATCGAGGTGGCGGCGAACGCCGCCCCGATGTTCGGCAACGGCCTGCTGGGCGACCCCGCCAAGCCCGAGGTCATCGTCGCGGCCAACGGAGGCAGCGACCTGATCTACCTGCCGGGCCATGACCGCGCGCTGCTGGACCGCGTGCTGTCGGCGCTGTCGGCGCAGGACTACGTGAGCGGCCTGTTCGTCGACGATGCGTTCGGCCCGGTGCCCGGCACCCTGCCGCTGTCCGCGATCGCGCTCAAGGGCCACGCGCGGACGCCGACGCCGGCGGTCGCGGTGAACTTCGCCAGCTACGCCCTGGGCTGCGACGACGCGACGCTGTGCGGCGTCGAGGTGGCCGACACCGGGCTGCAGCAGGGGCAGGGGATGCACGGCAGCTTCAGCCGCGCCGACACCGCGAGCACGTTGCTGGCGTCCGGCCCCGACTTCCGCGCCGGCTTGCGCGACGGGCTGCCGGCCAGCAACGCCGATGTCGGCCGCACGCTGCTGCGGCTGCTGGGCCTGCACGCCCCAGACCACGGCCACCTGGTCGGCCGCGTGCTGGAGGAGGCGCTGGTGGGCAGCCGGCCGTTGGAGGCCTGGGGCCATGCCGAGCTGGCGTCGCAGCCGGACGCGCTCGGCCATGTCACGGTGCTGCGCCAGCAGACGTTCGGTGCCACGCCGTATTTCGACGTGGCCGGTTATCCGGGGCGCACGCTGGGCTTGCCGGCGATGGAGGGCGTGCTCAATACGATGCAGGGTGACTGAAGGGCGTCACGGGCCGATCCATCTGGCCTCGACGATGGCCGGGGCAAGGCGGCCGGCGGCACGGAACTGGCCGCTTTCCGGGTCGAGGCGGAGGACGTCGACACTGGCGAGCGACACCAGAATCACGCTGAACTGCCGATACTGCTCCTCATCGGGGAAGTGGGACTGGTCCTCCGGGTCGGCGATCGGCGTCCCCGGCTCGGCGCGCAGGCCGAAGGTGTCGCGGCCCTTGGGCGGCAGCTTGTCCCAGCGGTCGCGGGCCACATCGTCGTCGCGGTGCAGGCGGGCGGCGCCGTCGAAGCGGAGCTGCAGGTGGTCGTCGCCCGACCAGGCCACAAAGCTGACCTGGCTGGCGTGCGCGATGTCGCGGGCCTTGTCGGCGCGCGCGTCGGTGTGGATCTCTGCGGTGGCGGTGGCGCGGTCGAAGGTGCGCAGCACCGCCGTCCTGACCGCCGGGCGGCCGTCGGGCGAGACGGTCGCGAGCTGGATGTTGCGCAACTCGCCGCTGCGCTCGCCTACGGAGTGCTCGAGGGTCGAAAGTGCGGTTTCAATGAACGAGAGGGCGGAGGTTTGCATGGCTCCATTAAGCCCGGCCGGTCGCGATGGTTGCGCGATGCAACTTCCCTTTGGCTCGCGAGAGGCGTGAATAACCTTACTGGATGGGCTAATTCAGTCGATGGTCGTGGTGCTCCGTGCCGGCGGCTTCCGCGTGGTCATCTTCACCGACGATCACGCCCCCGGCCCATGTCCACGTCTTCGGCGACGGTCACGCGAAGGTTAACCTGGCGGGTTCTGGCGGCGGCTTGGAACTCGTCTGGGCCGAGGGCATGACCCGCAGCGCCGTGCGGCGTGCCATGCGCGTCGTGAACGAACGACGGGAAGCGCTGCTTCGACGCTGGGAGGACATCCATGGGCGAACCGAGTGACGCCGAGATCGATGCGGCCCCGGAGCGCGGCCGGCTCGCGCGGCTCCAAGAACCGAGGGCCGCGTCGGCCCGCTACGACGCTCGATCGGGCCGGGTCGTGGTCGAGCTGACCAACGGCTGCACCTTCGCGTTCCCGCCGCGGCTGGCGCGGGGCCTGGAGGCGGCCAGCGCGGACCAGCTTGCCAGGATCGAAATCCTGGGTGCCGGCTACGGTCTGCACTGGGACGACCTCGACGCCGACCTTTCGGTCCCTGGCCTGCTGGCCGGCCTGCTCGGAACCCGGGCACACATGGCACGCCAAGCAGGCCGCGCGAGTTCGGCCGCCAAGGCGGCCGCTTCGAGAGCGAACGGTGCCAAGCGCGGACGCCCCCGCAAGGCCGCCGGCGACTGAGCCGGATTGCCTCAACGCTCCTCGTCGCTCGGCCGCCGCACCAGCACCTCGCGCTTGCCGACATGGTTGGCCGGGCCCACTATGCCTTCCTTCTCCATCTGCTCGATCAGCTTGGCGGCGCGGTTGTAGCCGATCTGCAAATGGCGCTGGATGAACGAGGTCGAGGCCTTGCCCTCGCGCGCCACCACGTCGACCGCCTGGTCGAACAACCCCTTCTCGCCGTCACCCGCCGCCGCCATGCCGGACAGCGCCGGGCCGCCCTCGTTCTCCGGCGGCGCCTCCGTCACCTCGTCGAGATAGGCCGGCTCGCCCTGCTCGCGCAGGTAGGCCACCACGTCCTCGACCTCGCGGTCCGAGACGAACGGGCCGTGCACGCGGGTGATGCGGCCGCCGCCCATCATGTACAGCATGTCGCCCATGCCAAGCAGTTGCTCCGAGCCCTGCTCGCCCAGGATGGTGCGGCTGTCGAACTTGCTGATGACCTGGAAGCTGATGCGGGTCGGGAAGTTTGCCTTGATGGTGCCGGTGATGACGTCGACCGACGGCCGCTGCGTCGCCATGATGACGTGGATGCCGGCGGCGCGCGCCATCTGCGCCAGCCGCTGCACCGCCGCCTCGATCTCTTTGCCGGCCACCATCATCAGGTCGGCCATCTCGTCGATCACCACGACAATGAACGGCAGCCGCTCCAGCGTCAGCGCCTGCTCCTCGAACACCGGCTTGTGCGTCTCGCTGTCGAAGCCGGTCTGCACCCGGCGCGTCACCACCTCGCCCTTGGCGCGGGCGTCGGCCACGCGGTCGTTGTAGCCGCCGATGTTGCGCACGCCGAGGCCGCTCATGGCGCGGTAGCGCCGCTCCATCTCGCGCACCGTCCATTTCAAGGCACTCACCGCCTTGGCCGGCTCGGTCACGACCGGGGCCATCAAATGCGGGATGCCGTCGTAGACCGACAGCTCCAGCATCTTGGGGTCGATCAGGATCAGCCGGCACTGGTCCGGCGACAGGCGGAACAGCAGCGACAGGATCATCGCGTTGATGCCGACCGACTTGCCCGAGCCGGTGGTGCCGGCGACCAGCAGATGCGGCATCCGCGCCAGGTCGGCCAGCACCGGCTCGCCACCGATGTTCTTGCCCAGCGCCATCGACAGCGAGGCCTTGTGCGCGGTCCAGTCGTCGGAGCCGATCAGCTCGCGGAAGTAGACCGTCTCGCGCTTGGCGTTCGGCACCTCGATGCCGATGACGTTGCGCCCGCTGACGGTCGCGATGCGCACGGCGCTGACCGACAGGCTGCGCGCCACGTCGTCGGCGAGACCGATCACCCGCGCGCTGCGGATGCCGGGGGCGGGTTCCAGCTCGTACAGCGTGACCACCGGACCGGGCCTGATCTCGACGATGCGGCCCTGCACGCCGTAATCGCCCAGCACCGATTCCAGCAGCCGGGCGTTGGCCTGCAACGCCTCCGGCGAGGGCGCGCCGATGGCCGAGCGCGCCGGCGCGGCGGTCAGCAGCGACAACGGCGGGAACCGCCACGGGCCGTCGATCGGCAGCGCCTCCTGCTTCGCCGTGGCGCGGGTGGCCGCCGTGCGGGGCGGGATGCGGATCGAGCCCACCGCCGAGTTCGGGCTCGGCGGCGGCGAATGCGCGTCTGGCGCCTGCGCCGGGACGCGCAGCACCGCGGGCGAGGCGCTCTCCGGCGACGGCGCCGGTTTCGGCTCGGGTCGCGGGGCCGGCTGCAACGCCGAAGCGGCGTCCGGTTCTGCCGCCGGTTCAGCTCCCGTCTTGGCCCCGTTCAGCCAGGCGAGCAGGCTTACCAGGCGCGCGCTCACCTGCCGCGAGGCCCTGCCGCCCGCCACGGCGGCCTGCTGCGTGCGGTACGCGGTGCGCCGCGCCGCGCCGCCGGCGGCCTGCCACTCGCGGCGCGACAGGCCGAGGCAGAGCAGCGTCAGCGCCGCCGTCAGCAGTGCGCCCAGCATCGCGACCATCGCTTGACCCGGCAGGCCGAGCAGGTCCTGCCC
>CAXUHK010000208.1:0-6575 GCA_964250775.1 uncultured Acetobacteraceae bacterium
CAGCAGGATGCGGGCCAGGCCGGTGCCTAGCAGCACCGCCTGCGCCATCGCGGCCAGCGTGCCGCCGACGCCCAGCGCCAGCACCGGCCATGCGGCGGCGCGGCCGAGCCGGCCCTGCGCGGCAAGCCAGGAACGAGTTGGATTCGGTGCTCTCGCCATGCCGGTAATCTAGCGCATGGCGGCGTCATTGACAGGCGGCCGGCGCACGGGGACATCTCGGGCCATGCAACCGAACGCCTGGCGGAATTGATCCCAAGCCTGCTGGTCGCGCTGGGCGGCGCGCTCGGCAGCGTTGGGCGCTATTGGGCGACAGCCCTGGCGACCCAGGTTCTGGGCGAGCGGTTGCCCTGGGGCACCATCGGCGTCAACGTTCTGGGCAGCTTCGCGATCGGCCTGTTCGCGACACTCACCGGGCCGGGCGGCGCGGTCCCGGCCAGCGCCGAGGCGCGGGTGTTCTTCATGGCGGGCGTCTGCGGCGGCTTCACCACTTTCTCCTCGTTCAGCCTGCAGACCCTGGGTCTGGCGCGCAGCGGGGCCTGGCTGGAAGCTGGGGCGAACGTGCTGCTCTCGGTGGGGATGTGCCTGCTGGCGACCGCCCTCGGGCATCTGTCGGCGCTGCGCGCGCCGCTATTCTTTGACTGAGCGCCCAGGCGGCGCCTAGCCTGTGCCGCAGCTCCCGAAAACAGGATCGACCATGTTCGCATGTCAAGGCTTCGCTGCGGAGTCCGCGACCGCGCCGCTCGCCCCGTTCTCGTTCGAGCGCCGCGACCCGGGGCCTACCGACGTGCGCATCGACATCATGTTCTGCGGCGTCTGCCACTCCGACATCCACACCGTCCGCGGCGAGTGGGGCAACTCCAACTGGCCGGTGGTGCCCGGCCACGAGATCGTCGGCCGGGTGAGCGCCGTGGGCGACAAGGTGTCGCGCTTCAAGGTCGGCGACATGGCCGGTGTCGGCTGCATGGTCGATTCCTGTCGCACCTGCCCGAGCTGCCGGGAGGGCCTGGAGCAGTACTGCGAGGTGGCGTTCACCGGCACCTACAACGACCCGGACCGCAAGACGCCGGGGCTGCGCACCTTCGGCGGCTATTCGAGGGCCATCGTCGTCGAGCAGGACTTCGTGCTCCGCGTCCCCCACAACCTCGACCCGGCCGCCGTGGCGCCGCTGCTGTGCGCCGGCATCACCACCTACTCGCCGCTGCGCCGCTGGAACGTCGGTGCCGGCCAGAAGGTCGGCATCGTGGGCCTGGGCGGCCTCGGCCACATGGGCCTGAAGCTGGCGCACGCGATGGGCGCCGAGGTGACGCTGTTCACCACCAGCCCGAACAAGGCCGAGGACGCCAGGCGTCTCGGCGCAAATCGCGTCGTGCTTTCGAAGGATGCCGACGGGATGGCGGCCGAGGCGCGCTCGTTCGACTTCATCCTGGATTGCGTCGCGGCCAAGCACGACATCAACGCCTACCTGGCGTTGCTGAAGCGCGACGGCGCCCTGGTCCAGGTGGGCGCGCCGCCCGAGCCGCTGCCGGTGCAGGTGTTCTCGTTGATCATCGCGCGACGGACCTTCGCCGGGTCGCTGATCGGCGGCATCGCGGAGACCCAGGAGATGCTGGATTTCTGCGCCGAGCACGGCATCGTGTCGGACATCGAGATGATCCGCATGGACCAGGTCAATGACGCCTACGGGCGCGTCGTCTCGGGCGACGTGAAATACCGCTTCGTGATCGACATGGCCACGTTGCCGGGCTGACGTCCTGTCCTACCCTTCAGGTATCGCCTCGGGCGCTGCGGCGTTCCCGCGCCGGGTCGGGATGTCGAGCACGTAGCTTGTGCCGCCGTCATGCGTCAGGGTCATCGTTGCCTGCAACTGCTTGGCGAACCCGCGGATCAAGTGGGTGCCGATGCCGCTGCGCGCTTCCGTCGGCGTGTCGCGTGGCTGGCTGACGATGCCGACGCCGTCGTCCTCGATGGTCAGGCGCAGCGTTTCCTGGGCGGCGCCCTCGTCGATGACCAGCAGGCGCACCGCGATGTGGCCGCTGCGGCCGCCCGGGAAGGCGTATTTGGCGGCGTTGCTGACCGCCTCGGTCACGATCAGCGCCATCGGCACCGCCTGGTCGGACGAGATGCGCAACTCCGGCGCCTCGATATCGAGCTTGATGCGGCCACCAGCCGCCGTCTCGCCCAACGCCTGCAGCAACTGGCTGCACAGCTCGATCAGGAAGCTGCGCATGTTGATGGTGTGCAGCTCGCCATAGGCGTACAGGTGGCGGTGCAGCGTCGCCAGCGCGCGGATGCGGTCGCGCGCCGCCTGGAACTCGGCGCGTGCCTCCGGCAGCTTGATGCGGCTGGCCTGCAGGTTGAGCAGCGACGCCACGATTTGCAGGTTGTTCTTCACCCGATGGTGGATTTCCTGCATCAGCAGTTCCTGCTGGGTGCCGGCCTCGCGCAACTGCACCTCGCGCTGGTCCAGCGCCGCGACGGCGCGGCCGAACGACAGCGACAGCGCCGCGATCTCGCGTGGCGCGTGGCTGACAGAACCCGGCTTGAAGCTGCCGCCCTCGCGCCATCGCGCCACCGCCGCCGACAACTGCCGGACCGGGCGCACCACGGTGACGCCGATACCCGCCGCCATGGCCGCCAGCCCCGCCGCCAGCAACAGGCCGAGTGCCGAGAGGCGTTGGATCAAGGCGCGCCGCGCCTCCAGCAGCCGAGGCATGACCGGCGTGCCGACCAGCAGCCGCAGGCCACCCGGCAACTGCGACACGCGGAACTGGGTCCGAGGCTCGAACAGCTCCCCTGTCGCCATTGGCGCCTGCGTCATGGTCCCGAACGGCACCGTGCGATCGTGCGAGTCCAGCAACGCGGTGACTTGCTGCGGCACGCGCGGGATGTTCCGCTCCCGATGCGCCAGCCAATCCATCGACACGCTGGTCGAGATCACGCCGGAGAAGCCGGGTTCGACCACCCGCAGGCGCGCCGGCAACGTGGCGCCGGGGCCGGCCGTCGGATCGCCCACCAGGAAGTCGCCACCACCCGGCCGCGTCGCCGTCGCCAGCATCTGTGCCCGGCCGCCGAACGCCTCCAGGTTGGTGCCGCACCGAAGCTGGCCACTCCCGTCCAGCAGGGCGAACGCGCCGTAGCGCGGCTGTTCCAACCGCAACACCTGCGCCAGCAACGCGTCGCACGCGGCCGGCGGCCCGTCCCGGACGCCCGGCAACGATGCCACCACCTGGAGCCGCTGCCGGACCGCGTTCATGGCATCGACCGCGGTGGCGGTCGCCGCGGCGCTGGCCACCTGCAACTGCCTGCCGACCAGGGCGGAGACATCCTGGTAGTTTTCCCAGGACGTGGCGGCTCCGAAGGCGAACAGCGGCAACGCTACCAGCAACAGCATCGCCAGCAACCGCGCCCGAATGGTGGACAGCATGGCATCACCGACCGCGCCGGCACCGGTGGGCGTCGCCCCGTCCTGGGGCGCACCGCTCATTCCTTGCGATCTTCCTCGATGATGCGCAGCAGTTCCTCGGGAATCGGCTCGTCCTTGATCGAGTCGAACAGGTTGTGCAAGCCACGGTCGAGGAACACGTCGAAAGCGTTCCTTGACGGACGTTGGCCGGGCTTGCTCTGGGTCGTCCCTGAAAGCCGATTGGCGTCCTGGACCGATTTCCGCCGAACCATCAAAGCCACGCTCACCTGCTAAGGCATACTGAACGCCATGACGCGATCAGGTTCCCCGATCGCGCCATGGATTCAATGCGTGATCGTGACTAAAATTGCCTACGCCGCGCCTCGCGCCGCCGCCAGCGCGCCGACCATCGCGGGCTGGCGACCCAGCGCCGTGAACTGGTCCCGACGCAGCTGGGTGCGCCGCGCGGTGGTGACAGAAGTGGCGTCACTCTGCTCGCCCATCAGCCACGCCTCCAACTGCCGGCGGGCACGGAACACCCGGCTCTTGGCGGTGCCGACGGCACAGCCGGTGGATTCGGCCAGCGCCTCGTAGCTCATGCCATGGATCACCACCATGACCAGCGCCTCCCGCTGGTCCGACGGCAGCCGGTTCATCGCCGCGGCGAGTTCCTTCAGGGCCAGCCGATCCTCGTGCGCGGCCTCGGTCGCGAACACCGACGCCGGCACATCGTCGATATCCGTCGTGTCGCGGCGCTTGCGCAGGTTGGAGATGAAGCGGTTGCGCAGGATGCGATGCATCCAGGCCGCGAAGTTGGTGCCCGGAATGAAGCTGTTCGCGGCCGATAGCGCGTTGCACACCGCGTCCTGCACCAAGTCCTCCGCGCTCGCCCGGTTGCGCGTCAGCGCCAGGGCCTGGATCCGCAGCTTCGGCAGGATCGCGATGACCTGATCGTGAAAAACCATCGACGCCATAGAACCACTCCCGCAGATGAAGGTTATGTCCGGTCAATGAACCGCCCGCGCGGTTCGTTGCATCCGCCATGTCACGTAATCGCGAGCGGCCGGCCAACGAATTGCCACCGTCGCGGGCGGATGCGATGCACGCGCCAGCATGTCAGCATCCCACCCACGCGCGGCCAGCCTGGCGCACGGCTCAGGTGTCGGCCGCGACCGGCTGCGCCATCGCCCGCGCGAGTTGTGTTCGGGCGCGGGACACCCGTGCCTTGACGGTGCCGGCCGGGACCGCGCATATCCGCGCGGCGGCGTCGTAGCTGAGCCCGTGGGCGCCGACCAGCACCAGTGCCTCGCGCAGCAGCGGCGACAGCTCGAACAGGTGCCTGGTCAGGTCGGCCAGATCGAGACGGCCGTCTTGTGCCGGCGCGCTGTGCCAGTCAGGAGAGCCGGCGTTCGCCAGCACGACGCGTTCGGTGCGGCGGCGGCGGGCCTGCTCGTAGAACACGTTGCGCTGGATGGTGAACAGCCAGCCGCGCAGATTGCCGTCATCCCGGTAGCCCGGCAGCGCCGCCAGGGCGCGGCTCAACGCCTCCTGCACCAGGTCGTCGGCCTCGGCGGCGTCGCGGAGCAGGAACCTCGCGTAGCGGCGCAGATCGGGCAGCAAGGCGATCATCGCGCGTCTCGGGCTATCGGCGTCGTCCACGATGCGCAATGTTCCTTCGACGGCAGCCAACCTCGATCGCCTCGCCGTCTTCTGCAAGGGCCGCATCAACCATGATCGCCATGCTTCGCGAAGAACTGATCCGCGCCCTGCCCTATGCCCGGCGCTACGCACGCGCGCTGACCGGCAGCCAGGCCCGTGGTGACGAGCTGGTCGCCGAGAGCCTGAAGGCGGTGCTGGCCGACGCGCCGCATTGGCCCGACGACGACCCGAGGCTGGCGCTGTACGGCGCGGTGACGCGGTGCTTCGACCGGCTGCCGCAGCGCGCGCATGAGCTCGGCCTGACCGCCGTGCAGCGCCAGTTGCTGCTGTTGACATCGCTCGAGGAGATGCCGGTCGAGGTCGCGGCGAGCGTCGTCGCGGCGCCGCCGGAGCAGGCCGCGACGCTGCTGGCCGAGGCTCGCGAGCGGCTGCGCGCCTCGGCCGCGACCGACGTGCTCATCATTGAGGACGAGCCGATCATCGCCATGGACATCGAGGAGCTGGTCGCCGGTTGCGGCCACCGGGTCATCGGCACCGCGACCACCGAGGCCGAGGCGCTCGACATCGCGACCCGCGAGCAGCCCGGTTTGATCCTGGCCGACATCAACCTGGGCGCCGGCGGGGACGGGGCGCACGCGGTCGCGCGCATCCTCAAGCGGCTGCACGCACCTGTGATCTTCGTCACCGCCTATCCCGAGCGGCTGCTGACCGGCGAGGCACTGGAGCCGGCCTTCGTCATCACCAAGCCGTTCGAGCCGCTGACCCTGGCGGTCGCCACTTACCAGGCAGTCACCGGGGGCGTCCGGCTGAGTTGACCGCGGGTTAGCCGAACGCGCTCCCGTGCGGCGGCGCGGGAACTCTCGTTGCCGGTTCGCCTTGATCTCTGCCCCAGCTGTTCCAGGAGGTTCGATGGCGAGCCAATCGACGACCATCGCCATGCCCCCCGCCACCCCGCCGGCGGTCGCACCTCCTGCGGCCTCAGTCGCGGCGCCAGAGGCGCGGCCGGCGACGGCAATCCATTACATCCATCCGCTGCTGGCGGGGCCGCTGCAGGGTTGGCCGGCGCTGCTCGACCGGGTTGCCGCCGCCGGCTTCTCGCATGTCATGCTGGCGCCGCCGTTCCATGGCGGCTCGGTGCTGCTGCCCGACGATTTCGGCCGGATGCACGCGGCGCTGGAGTGGAGCGGCGACAGCGCCTCGGCGCTTGGCTTCCTGAACGCCGCCTGCCGCGAGCGCAGGCTCGGTTGGCTGCTCGACGTCGTGCTGGACCGGGTGGCCCCTGACGGCGCCATCGCCCGGTCCCGGCCCGAGCTGTTCGCCGCCCCGGCGGCGGCGATCGACCCGCGCGTGGCGGAGCCGTTCGCCCGCCCGCGCTTCCACGAACAGCCCGAGGCGCTGGCCGAGTGGTGGCAACTCCAACTCGGCGCATGGCTGCAGGCGGGCGCGGCGGGCTTCCGGCTGCTCGGCTTGGCCGCGACGCCGCCCGGTTTGGTGCGCGAGCTCGCCCAGGCCG
>CAXUHK010000209.1:0-6538 GCA_964250775.1 uncultured Acetobacteraceae bacterium
TGGCGCCGCCGGCGCGCAGCAGCCGCTCGGTCAGCGTGGTCTTGCCGGCGTCGGGGTGCGAGATGATCGCGAAGGTGCGCCGGCGCGCGATTTCGACGTGAGCGTCGGTCACGCGAGCGCCGCCGCCGGCCGCAATGCGCCGACCGCGATGCCGTTCCAGTTGGTGAGCGTGCGCCAGGCGAAGGCTTCCAGCGCGTCGGCGCGCAGCAGGCGCTGCAACACCGCCGCGAGCGCGATCTCGGCCGCGCGGCCGGCGCCGTCGTCGCATTTGAGCGCGATACCGAGGCCCAATTCCGGCACGGCCGCGCACCAGACGCCCTCGGCGCCCCCCTTGCTGAACACCCGCGCCCCCATCGCGGTCATCACCTGCGTGTCGAACGAGTCGGTGCCGCCGACCATGAACGGGTGGGCGGCGACGGCGGCGCGGATGCGCCGCGCGGCGGCGGCGCGCCCCGCTGCCATGCCGCGCCCGCTGGCGAAGCGGGCAAAGGCGAGGGCCAGGGCGCGCAGCGGGATGGCGAAGGTCGGGATCGAGCAGCCGTCGACGGCGCGGTTGCCCTCGTCCAGCGTGGCCCCGGTCATCTCCGCCAGCGCCCGCGTCACCGCCTGCATCGTCGGATGCTCGGGACGGACGTAGCCGGCCGGATCCTCGCCCCGGTCGCAAGCGAGGCAGATGAACCCGGAATGCTTGCCCGAGCAGTTGTTGTGCAGCGCCGTCGGCTCCTCCCCGGCCGCCGCCAGCGCCCGGGCGGCGCGGTCGCGCGGCCAGTGCGTGCCGCATTCGAGCGCCCGCAGGTCGCGCCCCGCCTTGCGCAACATGCTGGTGGCGGTCGCGACGTGTGCCGCTTCGCCGGCGTGCGAGGCGCAGGCCAGGGCGATCTCGGCGTCGGTCAGGGCGAGCCGGTCGGCGGCGCCGCCCTCGACCAGCGGCAGGGCGAGCAACGCCTTGACCGCGGAGCGCGGGTAGATCGGCCGGTCGACGTCGCCCACGCTGAACACCACGCCGCCCTCGGCGTCGAGCACGATGGCGGCGCCGGCATGGCGGCTCTCGACGTGGGCGCCGCGGGTGGCTTCGACCAGGATCGGGTCCATGCGCGAAGGCTCCAGAAATGCGAACGGCCCGCCCAGGACCAGGCGGGCCGCGCGGACAGGCCGTGCTCGGTCTAGCGCGAGTAGAACTCGACCACCAGGTTCGGCTCCATCTGCACCGGGTACGGCACGTCGGTGAGCTTCGGCGCCCGCAGGAAGCGGCCCTTCATGGCGCGGTGGTCGACCTCGATGTATTCCGGCACGTCGCGCTCGCCGCTCTGCGCCGCGTCGAGCACGACGGCGAGCTGCTTCGACTTCTCCTTGACCTCGATCACGTCGTTGTCCTTGACCGAGTAGCTGGCGATGTTGAGCCGGCGGCCGTTGACCAGCACGTGCCCGTGGTTGATGAACTGGCGCGAGGCGAACGGGGTGATGGCGAACTTAAGCCGGTAGACCACGGCGTCGAGCCGGCGCTCCAGCAGCTCGATCAGGTTCTCGCTGGTGTCGCCCTTGCGGCGCACCGCCTCGAAATAATACTTGTGGAACTGCTTTTCGCCGATGTTGCCGTAATAGCCCTTGAGCTTCTGCTTTGCCATGAGCTGGATGCCGAAATCCGTCGGCTTCTGCTTGCGGCGCTGGCCGTGCTGGCCGGGTCCGTACTCCCGCTTGGCGAGCGGCGACTTCGGCCGGCCCCACAGGTTGACGCCCAGGCGGCGGTTGATCTTGTACTTGCTCTCGGCGCGCTTCGTCATGCGCGTGGTCCTTCTGCGTGCCGCGACCCTTGGCGGGCTTTGCGGCGTATGGCGCCGGTAGTCCCGCGCCACGCGGCGCGGGCGGGCGCAGGCACCGTCTGCCTGTCCACGTTCCCAGCAATGCGGCGGCGGATAGGCGGCCCAAGGCGGATTGTCAAATCGGCATCATTGCTTGCCTACGAAAAACACGTCCAGCACGTCCGTACGATTGATCGTGTCCAGACTGGTGGCAATCGGCTGCCCGTCCGCGTTGGTCGGCGTACGCGGGTTGAAGTGGCACGGCAGTCGTTGCGGTCCCGGGTGAAGCGGGCGCAAGACAGTGACCTGCGCGCCGGTCCAAAGTGCCAGGCAACCGTCAAACCTGATGGCCCTGGCCGCGCCTTGTGCATCTCTTACATTGGCCACCAGCGAGATTGGTATGCCGCCACCAAAACCCAGCGCGCGCAAGGCGAGGCCGCCCAACCGCAGCGCGGACATCAACATCACGGCAACGACGACTATCAGGGCGACTGCCAAAAGCGCTTGGAAGCGTTCCCACAACGCCAAAAATGTTGCGATTGGTAGCCATGCGAGCAAGAGGGCGTAGATGGCCAGGACATACAGGGTACTTGAGTCATACTGTAAAAACACCTGTCCAACCGAAAAAAACAACACCGACCCAACCGCGATAAGTAACCAGCCACATACCGCGACGGACATGAACGCTGCGGCAACCGCGAAAGCCGCAACGTCATTTTTTCTGAAAGAGCTTGGCATGAAACGGTCCGACCTATATCTGTAGTATAAAATTGATATAAGTAAGCCGATCAGAAAGAGAATTATTGCGATTAACCAGATTATAGCGTCAAATGTAACATCCTGGAAAAGTGTTGGATTGCTCGCGAGCCAGGGATATCGCAAAGGCGCAATGACCCAAATAAAGCAGGTAGAGGCCGAGGAAAGGACGAACGGAAAGAACATCAACAGCCAACGCTTGCCGAAGCGGCGCACGTCGCGGAAAGCTGGCCGTGTTGCCGCGCCTTCTGGCCGCAGCGCCCTTACCTCGGGCGCCGACACGACCGCAGCGAAGATCCAGAGCGGACCGCCCAGCAGCCAGGCCATCACGAGTAGGCCGCCGATGCCAAGGAGAGCCATGCAAACCAGGAGTGAAGCATCGGGCTCCGGCATCGGGATGCGGCTACTGTAGCAATAGGCACGCAAAACCCAGAAACCGAAAAGTAACGACAACGGGTAGCCAAGTGTAATGAAGTCTCGCGAGAACCTTGCTCCCCTCGCGACGGCACTGGCGAGTTGCGCCATGACCCCACCGCGCGCGGTTGACAGGCGCTTTGACGAGATAGCCTTGATCGTAGGCCGCGCCAGCGCCACCCGATGAAGCGGTTTGTCAAATTGCCGACGCACTCGCACCTCCGTCCGTGTAACGAATCACGGCGAACTCCAACGGTTGGGCCTCGCCCTCGGCTGCTCATTGTCTCCGATCCGCCTGTCAACGCCGGCCTCGGCGAGGGCATGACACGAAAGCTGGATCAGCTTTGTGGCCGCCAGCGGGTCATCTGTCGGTGCTCGGGCGGGTCGGCCAGCCAAGTTGTCAATCTGCGGCGGCACGCCATAAATCGCTTGCGCGTCGCGGCATGTTAGAGACGGTCCGCGAAACGGGGACGCCTCCTCCGCCACCCTTCGCCGCCAGGAGCCTCGTCATGTCGATCCTTGCCCGCTCGCTCGCCGCCCTCCTGATCCTGACCGCCGGCGCCGCGGCCGACACGCTGCCGGTGCCGGCCAGGCTGGTGGCGCTCGGCTCGCCGCAGGGCGAGGGCTACCTGCTCGAAGCCCACACGCTCGACACTTACGTGCCGCTCAGCGTCACCTTCGAGACGCAGAAGAACCAGGCGTATTGCGGCGTCGCCAGCATGGTCATGACGCTGAACGCGCTCAAGGCGCCGGCGCCGACCAGCGCGGAGTACCGGCCGTATGCCTTCTTCACCCAGGACAACCTGCTCGACACGGCATCGGACGCGGTGGTGCCTCGGGAGGTGATCGCCCGGCAGGGCATGACGCTCGACCAGCTCGGCCGCATCCTCGCCCTGCACCCGGTCGCGGTCGAAGTCCACCATGCCCAGCCGGGCGGCCTGGACGCGTTCCGCCACGCCGCCAGCGCCTACCTGGCGGCGCCGGGTCACGGGGTCGTGGTCAACTACCTGCGCATGGCGCTCGAGCAGGAGCGCGGCGGGCACATCTCGCCGCTCGCAGCCTACGACGCGAAGGCCGACCGCTTCCTGATCCTCGACGTGGCCCGCTACAAATACCCGCCGGTCTGGGTCACGGCGGCCGACCTGTTCGCCGCCATGGCCACCACCGACCAGGCCAACGACAACCGGACGCGCGGCTACGTCCTGGTCGCCATGACGCCGGTCACGGTTGTCAAAGCCCCGCCAGGTCCGTAGGTCGCGCCGCATGGTCACTCGCGGCGAACTCCTGATGCTGGGCATCTCGGCCGGCGTCACCGGCGGCATCATCGGCGGGCTACTGCTGGGCCTCGGCCTGGCCCTGGTCGGCCAGGGGGCCAACATCGGCCTGCTGCTCATCGTCCCGGCGGCCCCGCTCAGCGCCAGCGTCGGCTGGATCATGGCGCGCAAGCTGGCCCGGAAGCTGGAGCAGCCCTAGCAACGCCAGCAGGTCCGCCGCGGCGGCGCCGCACGGCACGGCGTGGATCGTCCCCGGCCGGCTCGCCAGCACCACGCTGACCGCCCGTTTCGGGCACAGGCTGAGGCACTTGGTCTCGACCACCCGCGCGGCGCCACGGTCGCCGGCGCGCAGGGCGCGGCGCAGCTCCTGGCCAAGCGGATGGCGGCCCTCGCGGCCGAAGCCGCCACCGAGCTTGCCGCCGCATTTGCCGCACACCAGCAGCAAGTCGCGCCAACCGGTCGGTATGTGGCTTAGGATCGCGCTCTTGCTCATCGTTCGATGAACGAATGACCCCGGCGCCAGGTTGCCGGGGCAAGAACCGTCGCCAAGGTTTTCGTTCTCTAGTCAATTCAGTTGTTTAATTGCAATAAAACTCTGTTGTTCTGATCTCGATATTAGTATCGAAGCCGATGCCGTTCCCGCTTCCCAAAGCGAACACTTCCCGTTAAGAAATGTTGACTTCACGAATTGTCGTGAACTCAGTTCGCGAGCGGCGAAGATGGTGCAATTTCCTGGGCTGCGGGCGGTCACGCGACGGCTGCCGGTCGTGTTGGCGTTGCTGGCGCCGGCATCGGCCTTCGCCCTGGCGCCGAGTTGCGGGCAGTTCTCGCCCGGCGAGCTGCCCAGCGTGGTCAACGCCAAGCTCTCGGCGCGCACCACGCTGCTGTGCAACGACGGCTTCGTGGCGCTGGCCTCCGGCGTCACCCACGGGGCGCTGTGGTCGGCCGAGCACCCGACCGCCGCCAGCCTCGCTTCCGCCCGCGCCACGCCGCGCCAGGGCCAGTTCCACGTCGAGCCCCGCCTGCCGCCGGCCGACCAGGCGCAGATCGGCGACTACCGGCGCTCCGGCTACGACCGTGGCCACATGACGCCCTCGGGCGACATGCCGGACCCGCAGTCGCAGCAGCAGACGTTCTCGCTGGCCAACATGGTGCCGCAGACCGCCGCCCTGAATCGCGGCATCTGGGTCGGCATCGAGAGCGCGGTGCGCCGCCTCGCCAGCCGCGAGGGCGAACTCTACCTCGTCACCGGTGCCGCGTTCGGCGGCCAGCAGTTGCAGTCGATCGGGCCGTCCGGCGTGCTGGTGCCGTCGGCCACCTGGAAGGCGGTGTACGACCCGCGCGCCGGCGGCGCCGGGGTCTACGTGTGCGAGAACACGGCGACCCCGGCCTGCCAGGTGGTCTCGGTGGCGGCGCTGACCCAGGTGGTCGGCATCGACCCGTTCCCGTCCCTGCCGGCGGGCGTCAAGCAGGTGGCGATGCTGCTGCCCGCGCCGGAGAAAAGCCGCTATGCTCCGGGCCGGCGCCGCGGCAGCCAAGTGGCGCAGGTGCCCTGATCGGAGAGTCCATGGCCAAGCTGACCCCGTTCGCCGACGACACCGCCTCGATCTCGCTGGGCGAGCTCACGGTGGAGAACGGCACCGACCGCATCGCCCTGTACGGCTCGCTCGACATCACCCGCGACAAGCCGGGGCTGGCGCAGGCGCGCGCTGCAGGCCCTGCTGGCCCAGGCCATCGCGGTGCTCGCGGCGGACAAGCACCTGCCGGACGCGGTGCCGCCGCCGGAGCCGCCCAAGACCGTCGCCAACCCGTTCTCGTAGCGCCTTGCACGCCTCGCCCGCCGGCAACAAGATCGCCGCGGGCAGAACGGGGATGCGCATGGCATTCGATCTGGTGGTGCGCGGCGGCACCGTCGTCACCGGGACCGACACGGTGCGGGCCGATGTCGGCATCAGCGGCGGCCGCGTCGCCGCCCTCGCCGACCGCCTGGAGGGCGACAGCACGCTCGACGCCGGCGGCCTGCTGGTGCTGCCCGGTGGCGTCGACACGCACTGCCACATCGAGCAGTTGCAATCGGCCAACGGCGTGTCCGACGAGGAGACGTGGGAAAGCGGCAGCCGCTCCTGCCTGGCCGGCGGCACCACCTCGGTCGTGACCTTCTCGACCCAGTTCAAGGGCGGCGGCATCCTGGAGCCGCTGGCCGAGTACCGCCGCAGGGCCGAGCGGGCGATGGTGGATTACGGCTTCCACCAGATCATCACCGATGCCAGCGACGAGGTGATCTGGCGGCAGATC
>CAXUHK010000210.1:0-3697 GCA_964250775.1 uncultured Acetobacteraceae bacterium
GCCGTGCTATGGGCCACGGCCAGTGCCGCGCCGCGCTGGCTGCGAGGCAGCGGGCTGGCGCTCGACCATGACGGTTTCGTGCGCGTGGACGCGACGTTGCGCGCGGTGGGCCATGACGGGGTGTTCGCCGCCGGTGACGTGGCGGCGTTCGAGGCCGGTGGCGTGCCGCACGCCGGCGTCTACGCGGTACGGGCGGCGGCGCTGCTGGCGGCCAACCTGCGCGCCGCCGCGACCGGGCAAAGGCTGCGACGCTGGCGACCACAGCGCCATGCCCTGTACGTGCTCTCGACGGCGGATCGCCGCGCGGTCGCGGTGCGCGGCGGCCTTGCGGTTTCGGGCGCCTGGGCGTGGCGGCTCAAGGATTGGCTCGACCGCCGCTTCGTGGCGCGATTGAACCAGGTCGCGGCCGGACCGTGAAGCCGAAACGGCTCGAAGGCCGGAACATTTGCTTTCCGGATGGTTGTTGTTGCCGCTCGGCGCCGACCGGCGTAATCCGGTGGCGGACAGCCAGGATCGGACCGGCCGATGGCGGATAACAGGCGGATGGCCCGGCCAGCGGCGCTGGCCATGGACGATACCCTGCACCTGGGGCTCGCCGCCGCGACCGCGCAGGTGGCGAAGTCGCCGTTCCGCTTCGCCGTGCTGTTCGAGCGCGGCGACATCACCATGGAGCTCTACGCCCCGCGCGGCCGCGACACCCAGACGACGCACGGGCAGGACGAGCTGTACATCGTGGCGTGCGGCAGCGGCATGTTCCGCCGCGACGACACCGTGGTGCCGTTCGCGCGCGGCGACGCGCTGTTCGTGCCAGCCGGCGTCGACCATCGGTTCGAGAGCTTCACCGAGGACTTCCACACCTGGGTGATCTTCTTCGGCCCTCCCGGCGGCGCCGACGCGCTCGCGGATAGCGAGCGGCCGTTCTCCGGCTAGGATTGCGGCAGCAACCGCACCAGCTGCTTGCCGAAATTCTCGCCGCGCAACATGCCGATGAACGCGGCCGGCGCGCTGGCCAGCCCCTCGGCCACGGTCTCGCGCGAGCGCAGCGCCCCCTCGGCCACCAGTTCGCCCAGCTCGCGCAGCGCCACCGGCCAGTCCGCCATGTGGTCGGAGACGATGAAGCCCTGCACCAGCAGCCGGGAACGCAGGATGCGGGTCGGGTGGCGCATCGCCAAGGGCTCGCCGTTGTAGCCGGCGATGGCGCCGCAGACTGCGATGCGGCCGAAATCGTTCATCCGCAGCATGGCGGCGTCCAGCACCGCGCCGCCCACATTGTCGAAATAGCCGTCGATCCCGCCGGGAGTCGCGGCGTCCAGGTCGGCCTGGAGCCGGCCCGCCTTGTAGTCGACGCAGGCGTCGAGGCCGAGCGTCGCGGTCACGTAGGCGCATTTCTCGGCGCCCCCGGCGATGCCCACCACCCGGCAGCCGCGACGCTTCGCCAACTGGCCGACCACGCTGCCGACCGCGCCGCTGGCGGCGCTGACCGCCACCGTCTCGCCCGGCTTGGGCTGGCAGATCCGGTTCAGGCCGTACCAGGCGGTGACGCCGGGCATCCCGACCGTGCCCAGGTAGGCCGACAGCGGGATGCGGGAATCGTCCACCTTCATCAAGCCCTGGCCGTCGGAGGTGGCGAACTCCTGCCAGCCGAACATGCCGACCGCCTTGTCGCCGACCGTCCAGGCGGGGTTGCGCGACTCGACCACGACGCCGACCCCGCCGCCGCCCATCACCTCGCCCAGCGCCTGTGGTGGCGCATACGACTTCGCATCGCTCATGCGCCCGCGCATGTAAGGGTCGAGCGAGAGGAAATGCCCGCGCACGCGGACCTGGCCATCGCCGAGCGGCAGCAGCGGCGCCTCCCGCAGGGCGAAGTTGTCCGTGGTGGGCGCGCCGCTCGGGCGGCTGACCAGGATGACTTGTCGGTTGGCCTCGGGCATCGGGGTCTCCTGCGCTAGGTCGCGGGCAGCGGATGCAGCGCCGCCAGCACGAGGCCAGGCGTCAGGATCTGCGGCAGCACGATGCCCGCTCCGCCGCCAGGGGGATAGAGCACGTAGAGCGGCACGCCGTCGCGGTCATGGGCGCGCAGGTAGGCGCTGACCTGGGCGTCCTCGCGGGTCCAGTCGCCGCGCAGCAGCACGACATGGCGCCGCTCCAGCGCGTCGCGCACCGAGGCCGACTGCAGCGCCACCCGCTCGTTGACCAGGCAGGTGATGCACCACGCCGCCGTCATGTCGGTCAGCACCGGCGTGCCGGCGTGGCGCAGCTCGGCCAGCCGCGCCTCGGAGAACGGCTCGGCGCCGGCGGTGACTGAGGCGTCGGCAACCGACGGCCGCAGCCCGACGAGCAGCGCAACCCCGCCCAGCGCGCAGGCGGCCCCGAGCAGCCCGGCGGCGCGCCATGCCCGGCGCGAGCCCTGGCGCTGCGCCAGCCCGGCTGCCCAGGCGACGAAGCCCACCAGCACCAGCCCGGCGGCCGCGGCCAGCACGCCGTCCGAGCCGGCCTCGCGGCTTGCGACCCAGGCCAGCCAGGCCGCCGTCGCATACATCGGGAACGCCAGCGCCTGCCGCAGCAGCTCCATCCAGGGCCCCGGCCGCGGCAGCGCCCGGCGCAGCATGGGCGTGGTCGCCACGGCCGCGTAGGGCAGCGCCAGCCCGGCCCCCATGCAGGCGAACACCGCGAGCGTCAGCCATCCCGGCGCCGCCAGCCCGGCCGCCACCGCCGTCGCCATGAACGGCGCGGTGCAGGGGCTGGCGACCAGCACGGCGAGCGCCCCGGTCGCGACCTGGCCGAGCAGGCCGCGGCGTCCGGCCCACCCCTGGCCGGCGCCGCTGCCGCCTACGGCGAACACGCCGGACAAGTTGAGTCCGACCGCGAACATCAGCCAGCAGCTCGCGGCCACGAACGCCGGCACCTGGAACTGGAAACCCCAGCCGGCCAGCCCGCCCGCCGCGCGCAACGCTAGCAGGCTCAGCGCGATGGCGCAGAACGTGGCCATGGCGCCGAGCGCGTAGGCGGCGGCGCCCGCGAACGGCCGCGACGTGCCTCGCGCGAGCGCCGCCGCCTTCATCGCCAGCACCGGGAACACGCACGGCATCGCGTTCAGGACCAGCCCGCCCGCGAACGCCAGCAACAGCGCGCGCCACGCGCCGAGCCGTCGGGCCGCCGGCTCGGCCGGGCCGGGCGCGGCGTCGACCTGGAACGCGCTCTGTTGCCCGGCGCCGTCGCGCAGCACCAGCACGCCGCTCAGCGCCGCCCCGCTCAGCGCCGCCCCACGCAGGGCGCCCCGGGCGGGTGCCAGCCGGAGCCGCAGCACGCCGGGCGTCACCTCGGGCGATTGCGGCCCAGCGTCGTCGAGCCGGTCCGGCTGTTCGGGCATGAACCAGGCGTCGCGCACCGTCTCCGGCGTGAGGTCGGCCCCGCGCAGCACCAGCTCGCCGTCGGGCGTCACCCGCGCCGGCCAGGGAGAGGGGCGCGGCAGGGCGGCCTCGGCGCGCGCGAACAGCGTCGCGTCGGCGGACGGCGTCGGCGGGCCTGCCGGCAGGTCGAGGCTGAAGCTGTGGTCGTACGGCACGCATAACTGGGCGCAGACCAGGAAGCTCGCGTGCAGCGCCACCCGCGTCGGCCCGGCGATGCCGGTGAGCGTGGCCGGAAGCAGGACGGTGCCGGCGTAGCCGTAGGTCAGCAACTCGCCTTCCGGCTG
>CAXUHK010000210.1:3707-6479 GCA_964250775.1 uncultured Acetobacteraceae bacterium
GGGGCCCCGCCGCGCCCCCGGCCCCCCACCCCAGCCGGCAGGGTGAACGCCAAGTCGGCGGGGGCGCCGGCCGAGCCGGGGTTGCGCCAATAGGTATGCCAGCCCGGCGCCATGCGCAGCTTGAGTCCGACCCGCAACGGCCGGCCCGGCGTCGCCGTGTCGCTGTCGGAGACCAGCGACGCCGTGATCCGCGCGTTGGACAGCGCCTGGCTCTCGGCGGCAAGCGCCGGGGCGGACAGCAGCAGGCAGAGGGCCAACACGGTGCGGATCATGCCAGGCTTTCGGCGTCCCTCTGTCTTGCCTGCGCTATATCGGGCATCATGGCGGGAACGCCAGGATGGCGGCGCGGCATCGTCACAGCGGGAGAACGTGAATGAGCGATGTTCCCAAGCCGGCCGATGCGGCGCCGTCAGGAACGCCGTGGCAGGACCGGCCCTGGGGTCGCGCCGTTACCGCCGTGAGCAGCCTGGGTTGCCTCGGGATGGCCTACATGGCCGCCTATCAGGTGATGGGACCGTCCACCCAGCGCCGGACGTGGGATACTTCGCCTTGTTCACGGCGATTTTCGCGGTCGTGATCGGCTACGACGGTCTCAAGGACGCGCGGTTCGGGCGCGAGCGCAACAGGCGAAGGTAGTCCACGCCAAAGCTTACCGTGTCGCGGCGGCGAGCGCGTGCTTGATCCACTCCTGGTTGAACCGGACGCAGTAGGCCGGAGTCCCGGTCTCGAACCGCCAGCTCTCCGAGAGCGGGCCGACGTCGACCGGGTCGAAGCCGAACTGGTCGATCAGGCCGGCGACCGCCTGCTTCGCACCGGCATCGTCCCCGGCGAAGGGCAGCGCGCGGCGGTCGAACGAGCCGGTGGGCGAACCGTCGCGGTCGAAGTCCGGCATCCTGATGGCGTTGAACGCCTTCACCACCTTCGAGCGGGGCAGGTGCGCCGCCAGCATCTCGCTGCTGGTGGTCCGCTTGCTGTCCAGCTCCGGGATGGCGTCGTCGCGGTCCGGATAGTAGTTGTTGGTGTCGATGACGACCTTGCCCGCCAGCGGCTCGACCGGCACCGCCTTGTAATGCTTCAGCGGGATGGCGACGACGATCAGCTCGCCGAACCGCGCGGCCCGGTCGATCGTCCCGGTCCCGCAGCCGATCAGCGTGGCCTCGCTGGTCAGGGTCTGCGGTCCGCGCGAGTTGCTGAGCATGACCTCGTGCCCCGATCTCACGCCCGCGTTGGCCAGCGAACGGCCGACATAGCCCGCGCCGAGGATGCCGATCTTCATGGAAAGCTCCTGATATCGAAGGATGAAGCTGGTCGCGCAGAGTTAGCCCTGTGCAGTGGCCGCGAACAGCTTCGGGCAGGCATGACGCTCATGCCCGCATCCGTTGGGGCGGCCCGCCGGACGCTGTAGGCTGGTCTGACATGCATACCGACCTCCCCGACTTGCCGGTATCGGCGGCGCTGCCGGCATTGCTCGCCGTGCTGGCGCGCGGCCGCAACGCCGTGCTGGTGGCGCCGCCCGGCGCCGGCAAGACCACGCTGGCGCCGCTCGCGCTGTTGAGCGCGGCGTGGCTGGGCGGCGGGCGCGTCGTCATGCTGGAGCTCGCGGGGGGGCGCGGGGCGGGGCGGGGGGGGGGGCGGGGCGCCAGCCGGCCGCCGCGCGGGCGCGCCGCCCGCGCCGCCGCCACCCGCATGGCGAGCCTGCTGGGCGAGCCGGTGGGCGGCACCGTGGGCTACCGCACGCGGCTCGACAGCGCGGTGTCGGACGCGACCCGGATCGAGGTCGTGACCGAGGGCCTGCTGGTGCGCCGGCTGCAAGGCGATCCGGGGCTGCACGGAGTCGCCGTGGTGATCCTCGACGAAATCCACGAGCGCGGGCTCGACGCCGACCTGGCGCTGGCCTTCCTGCTCGACCTGCAGCGCGGCCTGCGGCCGGAGCTGCGGCTGTTGGCGATGTCGGCCACCGCCGACGGCGCGCGGCTCGGCCCGCTGCTCGACGCCGAGATCGTCGCGAGCGCCGGGCGGCAGTACCCGGTCGAGCAGCGCCATTCGGCGCGCGATATAGCCGACAGCCGCGACCTGCCGGCGGCCATGGCGGCTTCGGTGCGCGCGGCGCTGGCGTCCGAGCGCGGCGACATCCTGGCGTTCCTGCCCGGCATGGGCGAGATCCGCCGCACCGAGCAGGCGCTCGCCGGATGCGGCGCGCTGCTGCTGCCGCTGCACGGCGAGCTGCCGCCCGCCATCCAGGACCAGGCGTTGCGGCCCGACCCGGACGGGCGGCGGCGGGTGGTGCTGGCGACCTCGATCGCCGAGACCTCGCTGACCGTGCCCGGCGTGCGGATCGTCATCGACGGCGGCTGGCGGCGCATCCCGCGCCTCGACCAGGCGACCGGCCTCACCCGGCTGGCGACGCTGCGCATCAGCCGCGCCGCCGCGCAGCAGCGCTCCGGCCGCGCCGGGCGGGAGGCGCCGGGGGTCGCGATCCGGCTGTGGACCAGCGCCACGCAGCGCGGCATGGCCGAGTTCGACCGGCCACAGGTCCTGGAGGCGGAGCTGTCCGGCCTGGCGCTCGACTGCGCCGCCTGGGGCGAGGCGCCGGCCGACCTGCCGTTCCCCGACCCGCCGCCGGCGGGGGCGCTGGCCGCCGGGCAGGCGCTGCTGCGGCAGTTGGGCGCGCTCGAGGCCGCGGGCCGCATCACCGATGGCGGCCGGCGCATGGCGCGACTGGGCGCGCACCCGCGCCTCGCGGCGATGATGCTGGGCGCCGGGGTCCCGGCG
>CAXUHK010000211.1:0-2717 GCA_964250775.1 uncultured Acetobacteraceae bacterium
CGCGCCCGCTCATGGTCCGGCAACGGCACCAGGCGGGCGAAAGCGTCGAGTGTCGCGGCCACGTCGTCGGTCTGCTCGGCAATGAGCAAGGCACGCCAGTTCAGCTTGTTGCCCGCGAGCACGGCGCCGGTGCGGTCGAGCAGCCGGCCGCGAGGGGGGGCGACCAGCCGCGCGCTGACCCGGTTGCTCTCGGCCATCGTGGCGTAGCGGGCGCCGTCGCGCACCTGCACCTGGTACAGCTTGGCCGCCAGCCCGCCGGTCGCGGCCACCTGCACGCCTGCGACCATCACGGCGCGGCGGGTGAACAGGCCGGCCTGGCGGTCCTGACGGGCCGCCCGCCTCATGCCCGCTCCGGCTCGGCCACGGTCCGATGCGCCCGGGTCAGCAGCAACGCCAAGGGCGGGAACAGCCCGGCCGACAAGGCCGCCTGGAACAGCGCCGGGGCGGCCGGCAGCAATCGGAGCGTGAGCAACGACGCGAGCCCCCAGGCCAGCCCCGCCACGCCGGCGGCGGTGGCCAGGAACGCCAGCCACACCACCGGCAATCCCTGGCGAACCAGCGCCCGGCGCATCCGCGCCGCGGCGCCGTGGGCGACGAGCAGGGTCACTGCACCCACACCCATCGGCCACTGGCCGAGCAGGTCGGCGAGCAGCCCGATCGCGAACGCCGCCACGGCCGGCATCGAGGCCGGGCGGAACAGCGACCAGAAGAACACCGCCGCCACGGCCAGCGCCGCCCTCAGCTCGGCTTGGCCCGGCACGGACAGCGGCACGCCGCCGGCCAGCAGCAGCAGGATCGTGGTCGCTGTCGGGAACGCGCGCCGCGCCGCCATGTCGAGGCGCCGCGCCAGAGTCGGGCGCGGGCGGATGCCAGGAAGGTTATCCACGCTGGCTACCCATCGGTCAGCGGCCGCCTTGCATCGCGCTGCGGACCGGCGCGGCCTCGGACGGCGCCGCGTCGCGGTAATCGAACAGGCGCACGATCTCCAGCCGGTCGAGGCGGGCCAGCGGTTCCACCTCGGGAACGGCCTTGCCGGCATAGCGCACGATGCCGACCGGCAACCCGGCCGGGAACGCGTCCGCCTCGGCGCTGGTGACGACGCGCTCGCCCTCGGCCGGCGGCGTGCCCTCCGGCCAGTACATCAGCCTCGGGCGGGCGGTGTCGCCGCCGACCAGGATGGCGCGGGCGCGGCTGCCCTCCAGCGTCACCGGGATGCGGCTGTTGATGTCGGTGATCAGCAGCACGCGCGCGCTGCGGGCGCCGACCTCCGTCACCCGTCCGACCAGCCCGCGATCGTCCAGCGCCACCTCGCCACGGGCGATGCCGTGGCTGGGACCGGCGGCGAGCAGCACCGCGCGGGCGTAGGCGCCGCCGGCATCGGCCACCACGCGCCCGGGCACGTAGCCGGGCGCCGCGTCCGGCAGCCAGGGCAGCAGCGCCTTGAGCCGGGCGTGCTCGCCGTCGAGCGCCAACGCCACCGACTGCCAGCGGCGGAGCGCCTCGTTCTCGCGCTTCAGCCGGGCGTTGTCGCAGGCCAGGTGGAACGCGCCCGAAGCGGCGTCGCCCATCTGTCGCAGGCCGGGCAGCGGCTTGGCCACGACTCGGTAGATCGGCGCCAGCGCGTCGGCCACCGCCATGCGCGCCCGCTCGCCCAGGGTCGCGTCGGCGCGGCCCAGCAGCATCGTCGCCACCGCCGCGGCGACCATGGCGGGCCACGTCAGCCGGGACAGCGACTGCCGGACCGGAACCGAGAGATGGATCACACCGACGCCCCGCGACACATGACGCGATCCTAACCCGGATCGTAACCGGATCGTTAGTACATCGAAGTGAGCACGTTGCGGAGTCGTTTTGTGTCTTCGAGCGCGCGTCCGGTGCCCAGCGCCACGCACTGCAGCGGCTCCTCGGCCACCGCGACCGGCAGGCCGGTGGCGTGCCGCAGCACCTCGTCCAGCCGGTGCAGCAACGCGCCGCCGCCGGTCAGCACGATGCCCTTGTCGACGATGTCGGCGGCAAGTTCGGGCGGCGTGTTCTCCAATGCCACCTTGACCGCCTCGACGATGGCGCCGACCGGCTCGGACAGGCTGTCGGCGACTTGGCGTTGCGAGACGATCACCTCGCGCGGCACGCCGTGCATCAGGTCGCGGCCGCGCACCTCGCGCTGCGGCCCGTCGTTGCCGTCGTGCGGGGCGGCGGCGGCGCCGATGTCGAGCTTGATGCGCTCGGCCGAGCTCTCGCCGATCAGCAGGTTATGCTGGCGGCGCAGGTAGGCGATGATCGCCTCATCCATCTTGTCGCCGCCGACGCGCACGCTGCGGGCGTAGACGATGCCGCCCAGCGAGATGATCGCGACCTCGGTGGTGCCGCCGCCGACGTCGACCACCATGCTGCCGGACGGCTCCGTCACAGGCAGCCCGGCGCCGATCGCGGCCGCCATCGGCTCCTCGATCAGCATGACCCGGCGCGCCCCGGCGCTCTCGGCGCTCTCCTGGATGGCGCGGCGCTCGACGGCGGTGGAGCCGGAGGGCACGCAGACGATGACCATGGGGCTGGCGAAGCCGCGGCGGTTGTGCACCTTGCGGATGAAGTGCTTGATCATCTCCTCGGCCACCTCGAAGTCGGCGATCACCCCGTCGCGCAACGGGCGGATGGCGGCCATGTGGCCGGGAGTCCGGCCCCGCATCTGCTTGGCCTCGATGCCGCCGGCCTGGGCGCTC
>CAXUHK010000211.1:2727-3293 GCA_964250775.1 uncultured Acetobacteraceae bacterium
ATGTTGCCGGGGGTGCGGCCCAGCATCAGCTTGGCCTCCTCGCCCACCGCCAGCACCTGTTTCTTGCCGCGCACGTCGGCCATGGCGACCACGCTCGGCTCGTCCAGCACGATGCCGCGGCCCTTCAGGTAGACCAGCGTGTTGGCGGTGCCGAGGTCGATCGCCATGTCCGCCGACATCAGGCCGAACAGCCGTGCGAACATGCGGGCGGACCTTTATGAAAAAGAAATGATTAAGCCGCATTAGTCGCTCGCCTGGGTCGCGGCAAGGGCGCCGTGGCGTATGGCTCGCGCGATGGTGTCCGGCGCCCCGCCAGGGGCACGGATCTGCCGCACGAATGCCACGACTTTCCCTTACGTGACACGTTTGTGTCACCACACGAGCCAAAGGAGTCGACCATGTCGAAACGTACTAGCCTCGCCGCCGCCCTGCTCGCGACCTGCCTCGGCCTGTCGGCCTGCGGTCACAGCCCGCTGACCCGGGCGTTGAGCGGCGGCGCGCTGGGCGCCCGCGCCCGCGCCCGGCGCGCGGCCCGCCCCCGCGGGCCACGCCGGGCCCGCCCCGGG
>CAXUHK010000211.1:3303-6456 GCA_964250775.1 uncultured Acetobacteraceae bacterium
GCGCACGCCTAAAGCGCTGCCGGCGGGGTGCGCGCCCGCTTGACCATGAGCTTGTTCAAGGCGTGGACGTAGGCCCGGGCCGAGGCCACGACGGTGTCGAGGTCGGTGCCCTGGCCGTCCACCAGCTTGCCGTCCTCCTCCAGGCGCACCGTGACCCGCGCCTGGGCGTCGGTGCCGTCGGTTACGGCCCCGACAGAATACAGCTTGAGCACCGCGTCATGCGCGAACAGTGCCCTGATGGCGTTGAACGTGGCGTCGATGGCACCTTCGCCGGTGGCTTCGACGGAGTGCGTGAACCCATCGATCTCCAGCTCCATGGTCGCGAGGGGCGGCGCCTTGCTGCCGGCGCGCACTTCCATGGCGACGAAGCGGATGCGGTCGTGGTCGCGCAGCACCTCGTCGTCGACCAGCGCCTGGATGTCCTCGTCGTAGACCGCCTTCTTGCGGTCGGCGAGGTCCTTGAAGCGGCGGAAGGCGTCGTTGAGCTGGTTGTCGCCCAACTCGCCGTAGCCGAGCGCGCGCAGCTTGTCGCGGAACGCGGCGCGGCCGGAGTGCTTGCCCATGACCAGGTTGCTGCGCTGCCAGCCGACGCTCTCGGGCGTCATGATCTCGTAGGTGGCGGCGTTCTTCAGCACGCCGTCCTGGTGGATGCCGCTCTCGTGCGCGAAGGCGTTGCGCCCGACGATCGCCTTGTTCGGCTGCACGTCGAAGCCGGTGATGGCGGCGAGCAGGCGCGAGGTGCGCAGGATGTTCTGGGTCACGATGCCGGTCCGCGCCGAGGCCGCGTCGGCGCGGGCGCGCAACAGCATCGCCACCTCTTCCAGCGCCGCATTGCCGGCGCGCTCGCCGATGCCGTTGATGGTGCACTCGACCTGGCGGGCGCCGGCCTCGATGCCAGCGAGGGTGTTGGCGACCGCGAGGCCGAGGTCGTTGTGGTTGTGCGTCGAGAACACCACACCGTCGGCCCCTGGCACCCGTTCGCGCAGCGCCGTGAAGATGCGCGTCACGTCGGCCGGCACCGCGTAGCCCACGGTGTCTGGGATGTTTATGGTGGTGGCACCGGCGCGGATCGCGGCTTCGACGCAGCGGCACAGGAAGTCGAGGTCGCTGCGGGTCGCGTCCATCGCCGACCACTCGACGTCCTCGGCATGGTTGCGCGCCAGGGTCACGGTCTCGGCCACCAATGCCAGCACCGCGTCCGGCTCCATGCGCAGCTGGTACTTCATGTGCAGCGGGCTGGTGCTGAGGAAGGTGTGGATGCGCGGCCGCGCCGCCGGCGCCACCGCCTCGGCGGCGCGCAGGATGTCGCCGCGCGCGCCGCGCGCCAGGCCCACGATCACCGGCCCGCGCACTTCCTGGGCGATCAGCCGCACGCTCTCGAAGTCGCCGGGCGAGGCGATCGGGAACCCGGCCTCGATCACGTCCACGCCAAGCTCGGTGAGCGCGTGCGCCATGCGCAGCTTTTCCTGAAGGTTCATGGAGAACCCGGGCGATTGCTCGCCGTCGCGCAGCGTGGTGTCGAAGATGACGACCCGTTCGGGGTCCATCTGGCCGAAGCTCGGGTGGTCGATGCTCATGGCAGTGCGTCCTTGGCGATGGTGCGTGGCGGCTGCGTCTCGGTCCCCTGAACAGGGCCGCCCCTGGCGGGCGCGGCGATGCGCTCAGGGGCGGATAAGTCGAAGCGGGCGCGCCACGGCGAAGGACATGCGGCTGTGTAGCCATACGAGCAGTGGGCGGCAACCTGCAAAACCGCCTGTGACGGGTGTATGGTCGCCGCGACGTTCCACGGCGAGGAGGTTGCGCATGGATTGGTCCGGGTG
The DNA here is from genome assembly GCA_964250775.1 of uncultured Acetobacteraceae bacterium. Taxonomy (GTDB): domain Bacteria; phylum Pseudomonadota; class Alphaproteobacteria; order Acetobacterales; family Acetobacteraceae; genus CAVRQM01. The sequence goes on from CAXUHK010000211.1 coordinate 5,124, forward strand.
CCCGCTGGTCGAGAGCCGCGAAGGCAAAGTCTCTGGTATGCCTTTGCTGAAGGGAACTCGCCTGCCGGCAGACAGCGTACTTGACAACTTCAAGTCGGGTCTAAGCCCGGCAGAAATCTCCGAACAGTTCGACGTTCCAGAGGCTTGGGTCCGAGTGATATTGTCTTACGCGAGTGAGCGGTCGGTTGCGCATTCTGTTCGACCATAATGTCCCGCGCGGATTGCGCAGCCTGCTCGCTGGCCAGGAGGTTCTCACCACGAATGAGCAAGGCTGGTCAGAACTCTCTAACGGCCAGTTGCTTGCGCAAGCCGAGACGGCTGGCTTCCAAGCGATGGTGACATGCGACCAGTCTCTTGCCCATCAGCAGAACCTGACTGGGCGAAAGCTCGCCATTGTCGTGCTTCCTACTAACCTGTGGACGGCGATCCGGGAGAACGCCGACGTCATTGCGGATGAACTTGCGAAGGTAACGCCAGGGAGCGTCTTCGCTCTCCGTTTTCCTCGTTGGCGTAGGGTCTGACCCAGCCTCAGTTCCGCGTCTTGTCCACCAGCTTGCCTTTGGCGATCCACGGCATCATCGCGCGCAACCGCTCGCCGACCTGCTCAATCGGGTGCTCGGCGTTGCGGCGGCGCATGGCCTTGAACCCGGCCTGGTTGACGCGGTTCTCCAGCATCCAGTCACGCGCGAAGCGGCCGCTCTGGATGTCGGCCAGGACGCGCTTCATCTCGGCCTTGGTCTCGGCGGTGACGATGCGCGGGCCGGTCACGTATTCGCCGTATTCGGCGGTGTTGCTGATCGAGTAGTTCATGTTGCTGATGCCGCCCTCGTAGATCAGGTCGACGATCAGCTTGACCTCGTGCAGGCACTCGAAATACGCCATCTCCGGCGCGTAGCCGGCCTCGGTCAGTGTCTCGTAGCCGGCGCGGATCAGCTCGACCAGGCCGCCGCACAGCACCGCCTGCTCGCCGAACAGGTCGGTCTCGCACTCCTCCTTGAACGTCGTCTCGATGACGCCGGCGCGGCCGCCGCCGATGGCGCTGGCGTACGACAGCGCCACCTCCATGGCGTTGCCCGACGGGTCCTGCGCCACCGCGACCAGGCAGGGCACGCCGCCGCCGCGCTGGTACTCGCTGCGCACGGTATGGCCCGGCCCCTTGGGCGCGATCATGAAGATGTCGATGTTGGGGCGCGGGTCGATCAGGTTGAAGTGGATGTTGAGCCCGTGCGCGAACGCCAGCGCGCTGCCAGGGCGCAGGTTCGGCGCCAGCCTGTCGCGGTACAGGTCGCCCTGCCCCTCGTCCGGGGTCAGCACCATGACCACGTCGGCCCAC
>CAXUHK010000212.1:0-6452 GCA_964250775.1 uncultured Acetobacteraceae bacterium
ATGCCGGTGTCGTGCCCGTCGTCGAACACCAGCCGGACCGCGTAACGCCCGACCGGCTCGACAGCCTTGATGCCGACCAGTCGCTTGCCAGGGACGGTCTTGCGCTCCGCCGGGCTGTGGCCCTGGACCTCGGCGCTCGGGCTCTCGACTCGGAGCAGCTCGGCCGGCAACGCGAAGCGGCCGGCCGCGCCGAAATCGACATCGAGCCGGCGTGCCGCGCGGTCGAGCCGGATTTCGACCGGCGGGGTCAATCGTCGTCCAACGGCCGCGCTTCGTCCGGCAGCATGATCGGGATGCCGTCGCGGATCGGGTAGGCCAACCGAGCGCCACGGCTGATTAGTTCACCCGCCGCGCGGTCATAGGTCAATGCGCCCTTGGTCAACGGGCAGACGAGTATCTCCAGCAGTCGCGGATCGACCGCGACCGACAAGGGGTTTTCTGTTGGGAGGAGGTTTTCCATTGCGTGCGCTGGCTCAGCTTGCGCGCGAGGGGCCGGCGCCGTCGTCGAAATCGTGCGCGTCGATCGCCAGCAAGGTAAGCAGCGCCTGGGCGCGGTCGGCCGGGCTGTCGGCCTCCAGCAATGCCTGCTTCTCGGCCGGCGCGAACGGGCACACCATCGCCAGCGTCACGACCAGCGACTCGTCTTCCATCTGCTCGATGGCGTCCCAATTGGCCTCGAAGCCGCGGCGGGCGAAGTAGGCGCGCAACGACACCCGCAGTTCCGTGGGGTCGACGCCGGAGCCGCCGCCATAGACGGCGAGGTCCTCAACGACCGCCGACTGGTGGGCGCGCACCCGCCGGTAGCCGCGCCGGCGCGGCAGCTCCTCGATGATCGAGTAGCGGGCGAGGCCGGTCAGCGTGATCAGGAAGCGCCCGTCATCGGTCTCGCTGAAACTGGACAGGCGGCCAAGGCAGCCGACGCGATACAGCGCGGGGCCGCTCGGGCCACTCGGCAGCGACGGGTTCGGTTGCACCATGCCGAGCACGCGGCCCTGCGCCAGGGCATCCTCGGTCATCGACAAGTAGCGCGGCTCGAAGACGTTGAGCGGCAGCCGTCCACGCGGCAGCAACAGCGCGCCCTCCAGCGGGAAGACCGGGAACTCGCTGGGCAGCCCATGGTCGGGCACGGAGGTCGGGTTGGACGCGCTGCGCGACATCAGCTGAACAACAAGGCGGACAGCTTGCGCCGCGCCGCCATCGTGTCGGGGTCGGCGAAGCCCCACGCCTCGAAGAACTTCAGCAGTTGCAGCCGCGCCGCGTCGTCGTTCCAGGCACGCTCGGCGCGGACGATGCCGAGCAGCGCCTCGGCCGCCTCGGCGCGGCGGTCCATGGCATTGAGCGCCGTCGCCAGGTCGTAGCGCGCGGCATGGTCGGCCGGGTCGGCCGCCAGCCGTCGCTCGAACTCGGCCAGCTTGCCACGGGCGGCGGCTCCTTCCTCGGCAAGCAGCAGCGCGCTGCGCGCGCCGGCGATCTCGGCGTGCTCGGCGATCCTGGCCGGCACCTGCGCCAGCGCGTCGTGTGCCTGGTCGGTCTGGCCCAGCGCCAGCAGCGCCCGCACCATGCCGCCCCACGCCTCGGGGTTGTCCGGCTCCTGTTCCAGCAGGGCGGCGAAGATCTCCGCCGCCGCGTCGGGCTGCCCGGCCTCCAGCGCGGCGCGGCCTTCGGCCAGCAGGTCGGCGCTGGGCATCGTGCCGCCGGCGAGCTTGAGCAGCGCCTCGACGAAGCGCTTGACTTCGGCTTCCGGCAGCGCGCCTTGGAACAGGTCGGCGATCTGACCCTGCCAGAACGCCGCCACGGTCGGGATCGACTGCATCGGCAGGCCGAGCTGGGTGAGTTGGCTCACCAGGGCCCGGTTCTGGTCGACGTCGATCTTCACCAGCTTGATACGACCGCCGGCGCTGCGCACCACGCGCTCCAGCAAGGGTGTCAGTGTCTTGCAGGGTCCGCACCAGGGCGCCCAGAAATCGACCATCACGGGCACGCTGCGCGACGCCTCGATCACGTCCTGCATGAACGTCGCCTGCGACCCGTCGACCACGATGGCCTCCGGTGCCAGCGCCGCCCCTGGGCGCGGAGCGTCGCTCGCGGACGACCTGGCCGTGGGGCCGGCCGGGGCGGGGCCGGGGCGTTTCTGACCAATCAGCAAATCGTCCATCGATCTATCCTCGGCAGCGCGGATGGTGTTTCGGTATACATCGTATGGCGGTAAATTGGCACAACCCGTGCGAGGAGGAGTTTGCCGGCGCCGCGGCGGGGGTTTGCAATCAGCGTCGAACGCGGATAGATACCGCCCAATACGGAGTGCGGGCGTAGCTCAGGGGTAGAGCACAACCTTGCCAAGGTTGGGGTCGAGGGTTCGAATCCCTTCGCCCGCTCCAAGTTTCCCAAATGATTACAATGCCTTGGGTGGGTCGATGCCTTCGGTAGATTGCTTAGAACAGCCTCGTCGTAGGCTAATCGGCGCACACTCTAAGCTTTCGGCCCCGCACTTTGGGATATTCGGTCGCTCGTTTGGCAGCGGAACGCCTGTCACGCGGACATAGGTCAAAGTGCCGTTGTCCTTGCTGAAAGTGCTGTGATCGGGTGACGCGCCGTCCAGGCCGCGGCGGCAGAACCAGCAATCGGCCAGGTTGAGGTGGGCATCGGCGCACAATTTGCGCTCGGAGCGGATGCCGCCGAGCTAACCGACCAGCAGCATGCGAATCATCCGCTCGGTATCGATCGAAGGGCGTCCGATGGGGCTGTAGTGCGCCGCCATCGCGCGGCGGACGAAGGCGGTGTTGAGCCGAGCGTCCACAGCATGCAGCATCCATGGCATGCATCATCGCCGCCTCCATCGGATCGATGAAATCAGCGAATTATGCCCATCCGCGCCGTGCCAACGACAATCGCATACCCTTTTTCAACATCATCACTTAATTGCCGACATTCTGCGAGCTATCCGCCTCGAACGCGGCGACAGCCGACAGCGTAGCGGTAGCTGCTCACCATACGCGGCAGGTTGGTCACTGATGATCCCACTTTGTATGTCGTGTGCCGACGGGTCAAGAAGGCACCTCTACCAGTCGCCGAGGTGCGCCGGTCGTTCAAACTTGCGACTACAGGCATCTCTCACGCCGTCCGTGCAGTGTCCGTGGGTAGGGGTCCCTTATTGCCCAATGTGACGTCCAGGTGAACCGGATTGTGCAACGTATTAGCGACCGGTGACCAGAGCGTGGCGTGTTTGATGAGCGCGGAGAGCACCTCGTCAGACGCCTCGGCCCCTAGGTGAACCGACACGCGTATCGTCTCGAAGCCTATCGGCTTGGGATCGATGTCGCCTGTGCCCCAAACCGCCGTCGTGTTGATGTCTGCCTCCAGCTCCAATTCGAGAGATCGGATCGGAATACGACGCGCGATGGCGTTTGCGTGGATCCCGATGGCGAGGCATGACCCGAACGCAGCCAACAACGCCTCGGAGGCGTTCGGGGCGATGTCCTCCCCCAGCAAGCCTTCTGGCTCGTCTTCCATAACTGGCTGAGGTGGCAGGTTTCGGATGTAGTTGAGCTGGTGGAAACGCCCTTGCGCAACCGTGCGGCATCGCAGCGTTCGGACAGCGGTTGGATCGGCCTTGCCCCGGGCGATGAGTGCATCGAGGGCTCGCTTGGCGATCGGTGCCAGAGGTGGGTCGGGCTGTCTAATTGAGCGTTTGGTCATGGAAAGGTCCTTTTGCTTGGTCCTGCCTTACGGACGTGTGGCATGGAGAGCCTCGGAGCGGACACTTGGGCTCGCATCGGTCTCGATCCGAAGAGCCCGATCCGAAGAGTGAGAGCGACGGATTGATCCCAGGCGCAGCGCTTCTAACAAGCCGTCGCCGTACGGTCGCAAAAGTGCCGAGCAAGCAAGGTAGCAGACGGACACCCTTACCCTCGCGCTCATTTCACCCCTGCTCCGAGTTCGTCGAGAGCGGCCGGAGCGATAGGCGGCGCGCCAGACGGCGACGGCGCTTGGCTCGCTGCTCCCGGTGACTCCCAGCCTCCGCCAAGTGCCCGATAAAGTCCGACGACGTCGTTGGCCAGCGTCATGTCCTGCTGCACCAGTTGCTGACGGGCGCTTTCGACCGTGCGCTGTGCGTCCAGAACCTGCAGGTAATCCGACAAGCCATGCGAGTAGCGGCTGTTGGCGAGGAATAGGGTGTCTTCGCCCGACCGCACGACGGCGGCGAGCCGGTCTCGCTCCACGCGGTCAGTTCGAAAAGCGACTAGGTTGTCCTCCACCTCTCGCAACGCGTTGAGTACAACTGCCCGATAGTGCAGCGCCGCTTCCACCGTCTGCGCGCGGTTGAGGCGCAGGTTTGCCGTTAATTGGCCGCCCTGGAGGATCGGCAGCGAAAGACTAGGTCCGGCCGAATAGTAGTGGCTCGCCCATCTGGTCAGATAGCTCGCGTCCAGCGCCCGAATGCCCAGGTTCCCGGTCAGCGACACGTCCGGGTAGAAGTTCGCCACCGCCACGCCGACGCCGGCGGTTGCCACATGTAGTTGCGCCTCGGCCTGGCGGATATCTGGCCGCCGTCGCGCCAGGCTGGACGGCACGCCGACGCCCACGGCCATTGGCAGGTTTGGCAACGGCGCAGGCTGTAGGAGCCTCGCATCCAGCTTGCCCGGCGGTTCCCCGATGAGAAGGTTGAGCCTGTCGATCGCCTGACGTTTCTGCTTCTCGTATTCCGGGAGTTGCCGTTGCAGGTTCAGCAGCTGCGTACGCGCCCGGTCGACGTCGAGGTCCGTGGACAGCCTGGTCGCTCGGCGATTTTGCGTCAGATCGAGCGAACCCTGGGCGGAGCGTATGTTCTGCTCCTGGCTGATGCGAAGCGCTTGCGCACCGCGAAGTTGTACATAGGCTTGCGCGACCTCGCTTTCCAAGCTGGTGAGCGCGTCGTTGGCCGCCTCGGACTGCGCCTGGGCGAGAGCCCGCGCTTGTTCCACAGAGCGGCGCACGCGCCCGAACAGGTCCAACTCCCAGGAAGCACTCAACGTATATTGGAACAGGTTCACGGGCAGCGTTAATCCATTGAGGATTTGGGTCGTGTTGTAGCTGCTCGACGAGCCGCTACTTGTCATAGAGGACCCGCTTCCCGTTCCTCCGGATGTGCCGGAACCTTGGTTCGCCATCTCGTTGAGCTGCTTGTAGGTTCCCTGGGACTCGAGAATGCCTTTCGCGCCGAGTTGATCGTAGAGGTAACTGGCGCTGCCACTCAGGTGGGGCAGTCCGGCCGCTTGCGCCGTGACAATGCCCTGACGCGACTCGACGACGCGCAGCACCGCCTGTTGCACGTCGAGGTTCTGCCGGATTGCGGTCTCGATCAGCTCGGTCAACACCGGGTCGCCGAACGCCACCCACCAGCGCGGGTCCGGGTCGGTGCTGAGGCGCATGGCGGGATCGTCTAGGCTCCCGTTTTGCCAAGCCAGCACCTCCGGCGGGTACGGAGCCTTAAAATCTGGCCCAACGGTGCAGCCGCCGGACAGGAGCAAGATGGTCCAGGCAACAGTGCAACGCTGCTTCACCCACCGCCTCCGGCACCCGAGCCCGGCGTGACGTTCGTCATGAACAAGGCCACGATTGCGATGCTGAGCGACAGCAGGCCGATGATGAAGAAGACGTCCAAGTAGGCAAGCGTGGAAGTTTGCTGCTGCAGGATCAGGAACACCTGGCTGGGCGCAGACGACACGGCTTGGCTTGCCGAGCTGCCGTAGGCAATGGAGGCCTGCTGCACTTGCTGGAGGTAGGCGTTGTAGGGCTGATTGGTGGGGTCGAGATACCCAACGAGGTGAGCCTGCCTGATCTGCAGGTGATCGGTCACCAGCGCGGTGCCCACTGAGATTCCCACACCGCCAAAAACGTTGCGCGCCATGGTGAACAGGCTCGCCGCGTCCTCCCTCAGTTCTGCTGAGATGGTGGAGTAGGCGCTTGCGCTGAGCGGCACGAACAGCAGCGCCAACGCAGCGGTCTGGGCCGCGCGATAGAGTGTGACGTGGTAGAAGTCGAGGTCCGGGACGAGTCCCATCGAGTAGTAGCAGGATGCGGCGAGCGCGATGCCACCGGCCATGATGACCCATTTCACCGGGACGACGTTTAGGAACAAGCCAACAATCGGGATCATGATGATGAGTACGATTGCGCCCGGGGCCAGCACCCAGCCGGCGAGCACCGAGTTGTAGCCAAGGACGTTTTGGGCAAACAGCGGCATGATGATGGCGCTCGCGTAAAGCGAGAAGCCCATCATCGCCATTCCAAACCAGGACAGCGCGAAGTTGCGATCCTTGAACACCCGTAGATTCACGGCGGGGTTCTTCGCGTGAGCAGGTATGTTATGCCACCGACATAGCCGATGATCGACAGGATTAGCATGAGGCGGATAAAGTTAGTGTCTGGCTCAGATCATTTAGTGTGAAATCAGCAGCTTGCATCTACTCCAA
>CAXUHK010000213.1:0-1491 GCA_964250775.1 uncultured Acetobacteraceae bacterium
GCACCGCAGCTTCCGGAAGGCGGCGGACGAGCTGGGCCTGTCGCCTTCCACGCTCAGCCACGCCATGCGCGCGCTGGAGGCCGGCATGGGCGTGCGGCTGCTGCACCGGACCACCCGCAGCGTGTCCGTGACCGAGGCCGGGGCACGGCTGCTGACGCGCCTGCGTCCCGTGCTGCGCGACCTCGACTTGGCGCTGGCGGAAGTCGAGGCGTTCCGCAGCCGTCCGAGCGGCACCCTCCGGATCAACGCCAGCGAGCCTGCGGCCCGGCGGCTGCTGCGCTCAACCGTTCCCATCTTCCTGTCGCGCCACCCGGAGATGTTCCTTGACCTAGTGACGGAAGGCCGGCTGGTCGATATCGTGGCGGAGGGCTTCGACGCCGGGGTCAGGCTGGGCGAGGCGGTGCCGCAGGACATGGTCGCGGTGCGCTTCGGCGGCCCGGTGCGTTTCCTGGCCGTGGCCTCGCCCGCGTACCTCGCCGGCCATGCGCCGCCGCGCACGCCCGACGACCTGCGCCTCCACGCCTGCATCCGCGTCCGCCTTCCCAGCGGCAAGCCGTTCCGCTGGGAGTTCGCCCGCCACGGCCAGGAACTCGCCGTGGACGTGCCGGGCGCGCTGGTGCTCGACCATCCCGAGCTGATGGCCGAGGCGGCGCTGGCCGGGCTCGGCATCGCCTACGTGTCGGACCGAGTGGCTTGGCCGCACCTGGAGCGCGGCACGCTGGTGCGCCTGCTCGACGAGTGGTGCCCGTCGATCCCGGGGCTGTTCCTGTACTATCCCGGCCACCGCCACGTGCCGCCGGCGCTGCGCGCGTTCATCGCGGTGCTGCGCGAGTGCGAGTGAGCCGGCCGCAACCGCCGCCGCCCCGCTCACGTTGTCCGGTCCCCAGCAACCGGAACCCTCCCTCATGCGCACCCCGACCGCCGCCCTGGCGGCACTGCTCCTCGCCGCCGCCATCGTGCCGGCGGCGCGGGCCCAAACCACGCCTCCCGTCGCGGGAACCGCCGCTCCAGGCCAACTGACCGACGCGGACCGCGCGTTCCTGGTCAAGGACGCGCAGGGCGGCCTGTACGAGAAGGCGCTGGCGGAGCTGGCGCAGAAGCGCGCCGCCCGCGCCGACGTGAAGGCGTACGCCACCCAGGTCGCCGCCGACCATGAGACCGCCAACGGGGCGCTGCAGGATCTCGCAACGTTCAAGGGCGTCAGCCTGCCCACGGCGATGGGCGCCGCCGACCAGCGCAAGCTGAAGGGCATGACCGCCTACAACGCCCGCGCGTTCGACGCCGCGTTCGTCAAGGAGGCGATCCGCATCAACGCCCAGGACAAGCGCGACAGCGCCGCCGAGAGCGGCCGCACCCAGGACGCGGACATCAAGGCGTTCCTGGCCAAGTTCTCGGCGATGGACGCCGACCACGAGCGCATGGCGCTGGCGCTGCGCAAGTAGCGCTACAGGGTCTGTGTGACCTTGCGCAGTCCGGGCGGGTGGTCAGGGT
>CAXUHK010000213.1:1501-6433 GCA_964250775.1 uncultured Acetobacteraceae bacterium
GCATGGGCAGCAGGTCGGCGTCCGAATGTTGCGGCGCCACGACTGGCAGCGCTGTCACCCCGGGCACCTGGCCGCCAGCCGCCAGCACCGGGACGCCTTGGGCCGCGAGGTCGGCCAGAATCGCCAGCGTGCCGGCCCGCGCCGCGTCGTTCTGGACGAAGCCCAGCGCCGGGAAGCCCGGCCCGGCCAGTGCCCGCGGCCCATGCGCCAGTTCGGCCGAGCTGAACGCGAGGCCGGTGACGCCGGCGGTCTCGGCCAGCTTCAGCGCCGCCTCGCCGGCGATCGCCAGCCCCGGACCGCGGCCCACCGTGAACAGCCGGTCGACCTGCCCGAGCAGCGCCGCCAGCGGCGACCAATCCAGCTCCGCGGCGGCATCCAGGCGGTCGGGCAGGCGGAGCGCGGCGGCCGCCATCGCGGCATCGCCGGTCCAGGCGGCGGTCAGCGCCAGGCCGGCCGCGAGGCTCGCCAGCACGCTCTTGGTGGCGGCCACGCTGCGCTCCGGGCCGGCGGCGAGGTCGATCACCAGCTCGCAGGCGGCGGCCAGCGGCGAGGCCGGGTCGTTCACCATCGCCAGGCACAGCGCGCCGGCTTGGCGCGCCGTCTCCGCCTGTCGGATCAGGTCGGGGCTGCGGCCGGATTGCGAGATGGCGACGAACAGCGCGCCTCGCAGCTTCTGCCGGCGGCCGTACAGGCTGGCGACGCTGGGCATCGCCGCCGCGGCGACCACCCCCACGTCGCGCGCCAGCAGGTAGCGCAGGAAGGTTCCGGCGTGCCCGGAGCTGCCGCGGGCGCATACCATGACGGTCGCGGGATCGAGTGCCCGCGCCCGGCGCGCCACCGCCTCGAACAGCGGGAGTTGCGCCAGGCAGCGCGCCACGGCGGCGGCGCTCTCGCGGGTCTCGTCGCGCATCAGGCTCATGCTATGCTCCGGCATTCCGAGATCGCAGCATAGGGATCGACGCAGTGCCGGCAAACCAGGACGCCACCTACCCGAGCCTGCGCGACCGCGTCGTGCTGGTGACGGGCGGGGCGGCGGGCATCGGCGCCTCGATCGTCGAGCATTTCGCCGCCCAGGGCGCCCGCGTGGCGTTCCTCGACATCGACGCCGCCGCTGGCGAGGCGCTGGCGGCACGGCTGCGGGACGAGCACCCGGGCCAGGTGCGTTTCGCCACCGCCGACGTCACCGACATCGCGGCGCTGCGGAGGGCCATCGCCGACGCGGCGGCGGCGCTGGGGCCGGTGCAGGTGCTGGTCAACAACGCCGCCCACGACCAGCGCCATGCCTGGCAGGACGTGACGCCCGAGTACTGGGACGACCGCGTGGCGGTCAACCTGCGGCACCACTTCTTCGCCATCCAGGCGGTGGCGCCGGCGATGATCGCGGCGGGCGGCGGCTCGATCGTCAACCTCGGCTCGACGAGTTGGCGCATCGCCGCCGGCGGGATGCCGGCCTATGTCGCGAGCAAGGCCGCGATCGAGGGCCTGACCCGCAGCTTCGCCCGCGACCTCGGCCCGCACCGCATCCGGGTGAACTGCGTCTTGCCGGGCTGGGTGATGACCGAGCGGCAGTTGGCGCTGTGGGTCACGTCCCAGACCGAGGCGTACCTGAAGCAGGTGCAATGCCTGCCGGACCGGCTGTATCCGCCCGACATCGCCCGTATGGTGCTCTGGCTGGCCGCCGACGACAGCCGGATGTGCAGCAGCCAAAGCCTGGTCGTGGACGGCGGCTGGGTTTAGCGGCCGGCGCCGCCAAACCCGCCCCGCCGGTCAGGCGTGTTGCGGCAGGATCGTCCCCGCGGCGAGCCCGCCCGGAATGCGGTCCTCGCCGTAGCCCAGGGTGAGGTACACGCTGCCGGAATCCTCGATCACTTGCTGCGGCGCGAAGCCGCTTTGCAGATGCACCCGGTCGATGGCGTGCCCGTTGGCCCCGGTGATTGTCAGCACGTCGTTGCGGATCGAGTAGCCGGCGGCGTTGGCCAGCCCGACCAGGTCGACGAACTCGCCGAACGGGCCTTCCATGGGCTGTGTCGATGACGCGAAGCCGATGCTGCCGTGGAACTCCTTCGGCTGGTCGATCGTGATGGTGGCGCCCAGGGCGAGGAACGCCGCCTGACCCGGGCCGACCGAGCCGCCGAAGGTGAGATTGCTCCCGGTCGCGGTCACGAACGACCCGGCGCCGACCACGGCGGCGTTGATGGTCGCGTTGCTGTTGTCGACAAACACGCTGGGTGCGAACTTTCCAGGACCGTCGATGGTGGCGTCCTGGAAGGTCGGCGTCTCGAACACGCCGTGCAGGACTTGGCCTTGTGGGATGGCTGTGGTTGTCATTTCCGGTTTCCTCGCCGTTTGTCTCGACAGGCAGCTTGATGGCCCGCTTCAGGGCCGGGCTTGGTTGTCAGGCTGGCCAGTTGGAGCGCCCCCAGGCGCAGAGGTTGACAAAACCGTCGCCACTGGCGAACACGTTGTCGTTGCGCGTGGAGAAGGGAAACTTGTACTCGGTCTCCTCGCTGCTGACGACGCCGACGATCCGCGGGTCGGTGCCGTTGTTCCACCAGGCATACATCGGCCCGCCGGAGTTGCCGTGGTTGAGGTCGCAGTTCTCGGTCTCGAGCTCCTCGCCGCCGTTGCTGTCGCCGTCGGTGTCGTTGATCGTGAAGCCCTGCTGGAAAGCCGGCTCTTCGGCATTGTCGATGTCGCCGGGGTAGCCGATGTTGGACCAGACCGGCAGGTCGTTCCAGTCGCTCGAATAGCTGTTGTAGCCGAAGTAGCCGAGCGACGAGCCGAGCGGCTCATAGAGGCGCAGCACCGCCCAATCGTAGCCGGTGCCACCCGTGTCGTAGCCGCGGACGTCGGAGACGTAGGATTCGACGCCGCCCCCGAACAGCGAAGCGCCGTTGAAGTAGGCCGGAACGAAGCGCATCCACCAGTTTCCGGCCGCCACGGCGTCCCACGGCACCATGTGGCCGGCGGTGACGACCAGCCGGTCGCCGATCAGCGCCCCGGTGCCGGTGCCGTCGGGCGTGAAGACGCGGCCGACCAGGCCCAGCGGCCAGGCGCTGTCCTCGAACGGGTGCCGGGCGGTGTCGTAGACCCATAGCGGCTCGACGCGGGTGCCGTCGAAGCGACGCATCGCGCCGGCGGGCTTGCCCGACATGAGACGCGGCACCGGCATGGCATCGACCCAGTCGGGGCGGTGCGACCGGAACGACACGGCCGCCTCGGTCTCGGCGAGGTATTTTTCCGCGGGATGCCGCTCCAGCGTGCGGCCCGGGCGGGCGCCCCTGGACTGCTCCCCGAGCTGCACGTCGATCTTCCAGAGGTGATGCCCGGCGTCGCGGACCTGGTGGATGGCGACTTCCGGTTTCTTGCCGGTGTCCGTCTGCAGGTAGACCGAGCGCGTGCGCGCGAGGGCCGCGAGTTGTTCGGGCATCTCTCCGGTGCCCAGGATGGCCCGCCGCCTTCGCACCGACGCGAGTGGGGTGGGCGCCTCACGGTCGCCGATGAAGCGATGCAACGCCATGACAGTCCTCCTTCTGTGTGGCTTGCGAGCCGCCGCATCCGCAGGCGCAGCCACGTGCGCCTGGCGTTTTCGCGAGAGCAGCCAGTGCGACTAGGAAGCCCTGCCCTCAGCGGCGGCGTGGACTATCGCGGAAATCGAGCTTGGGACGGTGTGAGCCAGCTCACACCCGGACCAAGTCAGCGCCGTCACGCATCGGGCGCGAGCGCGCCGCTACCGTGCGAGCCGCCGGTATCGGTCGCGGACCACTCCGCCCGGGGGGGGCCCGGGGGCCCCCGGGGGGGGCCCGGGGGGTGGTTGGGGGGGTGGGGGGGGAGGTGCTACGCAGGGTAATGACCCACCGAACACCAACCTGAAGGGTATCGATCAGAACAGTATCCCAACGGCATCAAAAAATACGATTTACGATCCGTTCATATGGTACGATACAACAGATTTCAACCTCACCTACACGACTCAAACCGTCGGAGGGCTCCCGGTTATGGGTCTCAACTCGACATGGGATGACACAACAAAAGCAAATCAATACGTTCCCGCTCTAAATGAATCGTTTGTGTATGGAACAATGCCGATTCGAGGAGTGAATCTCGGCGGCTGGCTGTCAATCGAACCCTTTATCACACCAAGTCTGTTCAATACCTACCAGTCTAATCAAAACATCATAGACGAATGGTCCTTGACAAAGCAATTAGGAGCGACAGATGCTGCTAAGGTACTGGAGAAGCATTACGCTCTGTTCATCAACGAAAACTCCTTCAAAGATATACAGGCCGCTGGCTTCGATCATGTTAGGATACCGTATTCGTATTGGGCCGTCACGACCTATCCTGGAGATCCATATGTCCCCAAGATATCCTGGCGCTACCTCCTCCGCGGTATCGAATATGCGAGAAAGTATGGAATACGAGTCAATCTTGACCTCCACGCCCTTCCGGGAAGCCAGAACGGCTGGAATCACAGCGGTCGTCAAGGAACCATTGGCTGGCTGAAAGGCACCGATGGTTCACTCAACGGCCAACGCTCCCTGGACCTGCACAACCAACTCTCCACGTTCTTCGCCCAACCGCGATACAAGAATGTCGTAACCATCTACGGACTCGCAAATGAGCCCAAAATGACCGAGCTCCAGGTCAGCGACGTGATCACATGGACAACAACGGCAGTCCAAAACATTAGGAAAAACGGCATGCAGCAAACCGTCGCCTTTGGCGACGGCTTCCTGGGACTCGGAAAGTGGCACGCGCAATTACAAGGGGTGCAAGACCTGGTGCTCGACGCGCATCAGTACGTGATATTCAACAAAGACCAAATCGCCTACACGCATCAGAAAAAGATCCAATTCGCCTGCTCCGGCTGGTCGGGCCAGATGAAAGCCAGCGTCGACACTTCCACCGGGTAAGCGTTTAGACGTCCCC
>CAXUHK010000214.1:0-2502 GCA_964250775.1 uncultured Acetobacteraceae bacterium
GCGTGCCCCCGTGGCGGCCGCGCGATCCGGGCGCTCCCGGCCGCCGGCTGCGCGTGGGCCTTCTGTCGGCGACGCTCAAGACGCACCCGGTCGGCTGGCTGACGCTGGCCGGGCTGGAGGCGCTGGACCCGGACCAGTTCGAGCTGGTCTGCCTGGGGCAAGCCGAGGGCAGCGACCCTATGCAGCGCCGGTTCTGCGCCGTCGCCGCCGAATGGCACGTCGTCGACGCGCTAGCGCCGGCGGAGCGGGTCGCGCTGCTGCGCTCGCTAAACCTCGACATCGTGCTCGAGCTGGGCGGCTACGGGGACCAGAACATGATCGGCGCCTGCGCGGCAAGGGTGGCGCCGGTGCAGGTGAAGTGGGTCGGGATGCAGAGCCACAGCACCGGCATGGCGACGATGGACTGGATCGTCACCGACCGCTGGGAGACGCCGCCCGAATTGGCGCCGCTGTATTCCGAGCGGCTGCTGACGCTGCCGGACGGCTACGTCTGCTACGCGCCGCCGCCGCACGCGCCGGCGGTGGCGCCGCTGCCGGCGCTCAGGCGCGGCCACGTCACCTTCGGCTGCTGCAACAACCTGGCCAAGGTCACGCCGCTGGTGGTCGAGGCCTGGTCGGCGATCCTGCGCGAGCTGCCGCAGGCGCGCCTGGTGCTCAAGACCCACCAGTTCGGCGATCCCGAGACCGTGGCCGGCATGACGGCCGCCTTCGCGGCGCATGGCATCGAGGCCACGCGCCTCACGCTGCGCGGCGCGTCGTCGCATCGCGGCTTGCTGGCCGAGTACGCCGACATCGACATCGTACTCGACCCGTTCCCGTATTGCGGCGGGCTCACCACCTGCGAGGCGCTGTGGATGGGCGTGCCGGTCGTGACCGTGCCGGGAGACACCTTCGCCTCGCGGCACTCGGCCAGCCACCTCAGCAATGTCGGCCTGCCCGATTGGGTGGCGGCCGATCTCGCCGGCTATCACGCGCTGGCGCTGGAGCGTGCCGCCGACCTGCCCGCACTGGCGGGGTTGCGCGCGCGGCTGCGGCAGCAGATGCGCGCCAGCCCGCTCTGCGACGCCGCCCGCTTCGGCGCCGGCCTGGGCGCCGCGTTGCGCCACGCTTGGCACGATTGGTGCGCGCGGGCATGAGCGCCGCGCATCCTTGCGTCGACGTCAACCTGATCGCCTACAACGCCGAGGCCACGCTGGGCATGGCGATCGAGAGCGTGCTGGCGCAGGACTGGCCGGCGCTGCGCCTCACCGTCATCGACAACGGCTCGACCGACGCGACACCGGCGATCGCGGCGCAGTATGCGAGCGAGGTGCCGTGGGTGCGGCTGCACCGCGCCCGCGCCAATGCCGGGCAGGTGGCCAACATGGCGCGGGCGTTCACGCTGGGCGATGCCGATTTCGTGCTGCCCAAGACCGCCGACGACCTGATCGCCCCGGATTTCGTGGGCCGTCTGATGGACGTGCTGCTGGCGCACCCGGATTGCGCCCTGTGCGCCGCCGCCGGCCTGGTGTTCCGCGACGGCGGCGTGGCCCATATCTACCCGGACGGGCACAGGCTGCACGCGACCGGGCCGGACCCGGTGGCGCGCAGCCGGGCGGTGATGCAGCGCTACACCAGCGCGCCCAGTTTCTGGGGCATCTATCGCCGCGCCGCCAGCGACCGGCTCGGCCCGATCGCCTACCGCGCCGGCTGGGACCACGCGTTGCTGGCGGAGCTGGCGCTGTACGGCGAGGTGCGGCAGGTGCCGGAGCCGCTGTACTGGCGCCGCGACGGCGGCAAGCCGGTGGCGCAGATCGCGCGCGGCGCCACCCAGGCCGCGCAGCGCGGGCATCCCGCCAGCGACCCGCTCGGCGACCTGCGCTGGCGCACGCCGCTCATCACCACCGCGCACAACCACCTCGACGTGTTCGCGACGGCGCCGCTCGACGCCGCTTCGCGGCTTTCGCTGATGCGCGCGGCGCCCGGGATCTTCCGCAAGCGCTGGCTGCCGGCGATGCGCCAGGAGGCGGCGGCGCTGCGGGCCGACCTGCCGGCGCTGCTGGCGCGCGGCGGCGGCACGCTAGGCCAGTGGCAGCGCCGGATGCTGGCCGAGGCGGTCGCCGCCGTCGCCGCGATCCTGCCCGATGAGGGCTTCCCTCTGCCGACCGGACCATAGCGTTGCCTCGTGCGTTGCGGCTCCGGGTGCTAGACAGCGCACGGGAGGAGACAACGCATGGCTGCTTCATGGACGTGACGCCCCTGCCGCCGGGCAGTGACGGCGGCACCCGCGCGCAGCACGCGGCGATCGCGGCACTGGCTCTGGGGCTGCTGCTGCTCGGCCTCCACACGCTGTGGGGCTTCCTCAGCGCCCTGGCCTGGGCTGGCATCCTCGCCATCGCGCTATGGCCGCTGTACCGCCGCGCCCGGGCGCGGTTGGGCCCCCGGCGGCGCAACATGCTGCTGCCCAGCGCCGTGACCCGGCGGGTCGCCCGGGGGTTGGTGGTGGCGCGCGGCCGGGTGGGG
>CAXUHK010000214.1:2512-6362 GCA_964250775.1 uncultured Acetobacteraceae bacterium
CGCCCGACCAGCGCGGCCACTCGCCGCGGCCCGGGCGGCGCGCCCCGCCAGCCGGTCTCAAGCGCCGACTGCCACCCGGCTGCGGTCCGGTGGCACAGTAGAAGCGGGGCGGCCCCGGGCGGCGCAACCGGCGGCTGCCCAGCGCCTTCACCCTGCTGGTCGCCCTGGTGTTCGTGGTGCCGCTCGGCCTGGTCGGCATCCAGCTCGCGCGCGAGGCGCACGCCGCCGCCGCCTGGGTGCGCAACGCCCAGGAGAACGGCGTCGAGGAACCCAACGCCCTGAAGCGGCTGCCGTTCGGGCAGGCGCAGGTCGACGAGTGGTGGCAGCAGAACCTGGCCGACGCCGGCGGCGCCAAGCAGCTCGTGCAGCGCACCACGCGCGGCAACGCGGTCGATGTCGGCCGCATGGTGGGCGCCCAGGTCGCCCGCCGCCTCACCTTGTTCGTGTTCACCCTGCTGACCCTGTTCTTCCTGTTCCGCGAGGGCGAGGCGTTGACGCGGCAGATGCGCCGCGCCGCCGCGCGCGCCTTCGGGCCCAGCGGCGAGCGGCTGGGCCAGCAGATCATCGCCTCGGTGCACGGCACGGTGGACGGGCTGGTGCTGGTGGGCCTCGGCGTCGGCATGGTGCTGGGCGTGGTCTACGCCGTCGCCGGCGTGCCGCACCCGACCTCGTTCGGCGCGCTGACCGCGATCGCGGCGATCATCCCGTTCGGCGCGCCGATCGTGTTCGCCTGCGCCGCCCTGCTGCTGGCGGCGAAAGGGTCGGTTGGCTGGGCAATCGCGGTGTTCGCGACCGGCGTGGTGGTGACGTTCCTGGCCGACCACTTCGTCCGCCCAGCGCTGATCGGCGGCGCCACCAAGCTGCCGTTCATCTGGGTGCTGCTGGGCATCCTGGGCGGAGTCGAGGTCTGGGGGCTGATCGGCCTGTTCCTGGGACCCGCGATCATGGCGGCGCTCATCATGCTGTGGCGCGAATGGGCCGGCGAAGCGCCTGGCTGAGACGGACACGCTGAAATGTCGCTGAGCCCGTTCTGGACCGCGGTGATCCTGCCGCCGCCCGACTTGCTGCTGTTCGGACTGGCCGGCGTCGCGGTGACGGCGCGCTCGCCGCGCTGGGGCCGCCGCATCGCCGTGGCGGCGCTGTGCGGCCTGACCGTCCTGGCGCTGCCGTTCACCGCCGACCGCTTGGCCGCCTCGCTCGCGAGCGACCGGCTGCCCGCCGCCGGCCTGGCGCCTCCCGGTGCCGTGGTGATCCTGGCGGCCGAGGTGCGCCGCGTCGCGGGCGCGCCCTACGCCACCGATGTCGGGCCGCTGACCCTGGAGCGGCTGCGGCGGGGCGCGGCACTGGCGCGTGCCACCGCGTTGCCGATCCTGGTCACGGGTGGCGTGGAGCGCCCGGGAGAGGCGGCGACCGCGACGCTGATGGCCGCGAGCCTGCGCGACGATTTCGGCGTGGCCGCGCGCTGGGCCGAGACCGCCTCGCAGGACACGCTGCAGAACGCCACCGGCAGCGCCGCGATCCTGCGGGCGCAGGGCATCGCGCGGGTCTACCTGGTCACGCACGCCTGGCACATGCGCCGCTCCGAGCTGGCGTTCCGCCGCGCGGGCATCGACACCGTGGCCGCCCCGGTGCGTGTCGAGCGCGCGCCGCAGGTCCGGCTGGCGGATTTCGTGCCGCGGCCGGAGGCCTGGGTGACGAGCCTCTATAGCCTGCACGAGTGGCTCGGCTACGTCGTCTACACCCTTCGCTGACTTTGCGGACTCCGGCGCAAGCCCCAACTATGGTGGCGACGAGCGATCGGAGTGAGGACCGATGACCAGGTTCCAGGGCAGGCCACCCGGCAGCGGCGCCGGCGAGATGTCGCGGCGGACCGAGCGGCTACGCCCGACGCTGGGGCTGGCGCCGGCCCAGGTGGCGCTGGCGCGTCGGCTGCGCCGCGCGGGGCACGAGCCGGAGCAGATCGCCGAGGCGCTGAGCGTGGCGCTGGACGAGGTCGAGAAGGCGCTGATGCAGATGCGCTCGCCGCGGCCGGAGACCACGCGCGGCACGCTCAACGTGACGCTCGCCGCGCACAAGGTGTTCCTGGCGGAGCGCATCGGCAACGAGCCGCTGTGGCAGACGGTGGACCGGGTGGTGGACGAGCTGCTGCGGCTGCGCGCCGCCGCCGCGCCTGCCTCACGCCGCCGCCGCGTGGGTTCGCAGGAGGATGCGCCGCAGCTTCCACTGCTGCCGCAAGGCTAGGATACGCCACCGGCGGCCAACCGCGGCGGACTCGCATGACGCCGGAGCTCTCGTTGCGTCTGGAAGCGGCTGCGACGACGACGACACGATGCGTTGGGTCCCGCCGGTCGACTTGCTGGAGAACGCCCCGGGTCGCGTCACGTCGCGGTCTGCACGTGGACGCGGCGACATCGACCACGGCCTCGTCATGACGCCACCGCGCCATGGTCGCGATGGGTGCCGGGGCATCGCCCAGGGTGCGCAGCCAAATCGGCGCGCCGAGGGACGCGATCGGGTCCTGCAACGCTTGGATCGGCCGCCCCCCTGGTTCCGGTCGGATGAAGCCTCGATAAGGTCAGATCGTGCGCGGCGGTTCCGTTGCCAGTCCCCGCCGCTCCGCTCGACGCCTCGGACCGGCCCGCCGCAGCTGTTCGAGGGGCACCGGCCGGAAATCCCATGCATCGACGCCGACGTCGAACTGCCGCGGCATCGGTGTCAAACCGCCATGACTGTGCCCATGCAGGTTGAGCGCGCCACGTCCCATGCCGTTCCAGGACCGCAGCGCGTAGTGGCACAGCACCAGCCGAACGCCATCCGCCACGATCTCCGTGTATGGCTGCACGCTGGCCCAGCCTGGCCATGACCGCATCGCCTCGGGATCGCCGTTGCCGGTGACGAGGTGCTTGCGCCCGTGCAGCCGGCCCAAGCGTGCCGAGAGGCAGTCGGCGATGGCGCGAGGACCGATCGCTACGTCGCCCAGGTGCCACACTTCGTCCTGCGGCCCGACCGTCGCGTTCCAGCGCCGCTCCATCTCGGCGTCCATCGTGGCGACGCTCTCGAACGGCCGGCGGAACAGGCCCAACGCCCCGCCATGGCCGAAATGCGTGTCGGCGGTGAAGAACGTCGTCAGGGCGCGACCCAGGCGCGCTCCGTGGCCGAGCGCACGATCGCGTCGACCGCCGCCTGGATGCGGGCGGCCTCGCGGAAATCGGGCATGAACGTGGCACCCCCGGCGACCGCCTGCAGCACTGCGTGCGCCTCGATGGTCTTGAGGTCGTTGAAGCCGAGATGGTGCCCGGGCGCCGGACAGAACCGTCCATACGGCGCGTGCGCCGGCCCGGACAGGATGGTGCGGAACCCCTCGCGGCCGCGCGCCTGGCCGGCGGTGTAGAGGAGCAGCTCGTTCATCCGCTCCTGGTCGAACGCGACGCTGCCGCGCGTGCCCGTGACCTCGAACGCCAGCGTCATCTTGCGCCCGCTCGCCACCCAACTGGCCTCGATGGAGCCGGTGGCGCCACCGGCGAAGCGCAGCAGCGCCCGTGCCTGGTCGTCGACCTCGACCGCACGGCTGCCGCCGCCGGGCAGCGGGCGCCGGCGGTGGACGGTCGCCACCTGGCCGCACAGCTCGGCGATGTCGCCGCACAGGAAGCGCGCGACCGACAGGATGTGGCTGCCGAGGTCGGCCACGGCGCCGGGGCCGCCGGCGGGGGGGCGCGCCGCCCCCCCTCTCGCGGCGGCGGCCCCCGCGCTTCGTGGCCGCGTTCATCGGCGCCCCCGGCATGAATTTCTTCGACGTGGACGCGCTGGCCGGCGGCGCCGAGCTGGCGGCGGGAGTGCCGCGGCCCGGCGC
>CAXUHK010000215.1:0-6313 GCA_964250775.1 uncultured Acetobacteraceae bacterium
GTGTGCATCCGCACGCCCTGCCAGAGTCTCGCGATGTCCGCCGGATTTATTCCCATACCGTGACGTTAGCGTGGGCGGGGCGGCTGGGGAAGCGCATATTGCGATCGGCTGGGCCTGAGACCACAAAATGCTGTGACGCCGGCCGGCCGGCTTGGCTGCGATGGACCGTCGCCGCCGGTCTGGCTATACCGGCGCCATGAACAGCATCGGCACGCGGCTCTTCACCTTCCTGAACGGGCGCAACGTCGGCCAGGACGCGACGGGCAACCGCTATTTCGAGGACCGCAAGCCGCGCCCAGGCCGGCGCGACCGGCGCTGGGTGCTGTATGCCGGGATGCCCGAGGCGTCTGACATCCCGCCCGAGTGGCACGCCTGGCTGCACCACACGACCGACGTGCCGCTGCCCGAGCTGGGCCGCAAGCCATGGCAGTTGCCGCACCGGCCCAACGCCACCGGCACGCCGCTGAGCTACCGACCGGCCGGGCACGACTACAGCGGCGGCAGCCGGGCCGCCGCGACCGGCGACTACGAAGCCTGGACGCCGGGCAGCTAGGCGCCGCCGTGGCAACCCGCAAACTGTCCGAACTCGCCGCCGGCGCCGTGGTGCTGGTGGTGGCCGCCGGCTTCCTGGCCTACGCGGTCGCCAACACCGGGCACGCGCAGGGCGGCGGCAACATGCTGCACGCGGCGTTCGACTCGATCGACGGGCTGTCGGTCGGCTCCGACGTGCGCATGGCCGGGGTCAAGATCGGTGCCGTCACCGCGACCGCGATCGACGCCAAGACCTTCCAGGCGCAGGTCGCGTTCAGCGTGCCGCCCGCCATCCACCTGCCGACCGACAGCAGCGCCCAGATTGTCAGCGACGGGCTGCTCGGCGGCAAGTACCTGTCGCTCACTCCGGGCGGCGCCGGCGAGGACGTCGCCAATGGCGGCACCATCGCCAACACCCAGTCCGCCGTGAGCCTCGAGCAGTTGCTCGGCAAGTTCATCTTCAGCGTCACCGACCTGTCCTCCAACGTGCAGAAGTCGCTCGACCAGAACAAGGCAGGGCAGGGCGGGGCGGCAAAGCCGGCCGAACCGCCGCTGGGCAAGCTGCAATGAGCGCCACGACGCTGCCCCCGGCCTGGCGGCTGGCCGACGGCGCGCCGGTCGCGTGCCGCGAGAAGCTCAAGGTGCTGGCCGAGAACCACGCCGAGCTGGCGACGGCGATGCAGGACGCGTTCGAGGACGCGGTGCTGATGGGGGTGGACGAGCAGGCGATGCGCGACGTGCTGCGCGCCATGGTGGCGGACCTGCGTAGCCCGAAGCGCCGTGCGCCGTGACCCGGGTGGTAGCGGCGTTGCTCGCGCTGACGCGACTGGCGGCGGCGCAGGACGCGCCGGCCGCCTGGGTCGCGCGTGACAGCGCCGACCTGGTGCTGCTGGACAAGGTTTCGGCGCGCACCTCGTCGCTGGTCGCCGCGATCGGCAAGCCGGTGGCGTACGGCTCGCTCACCATCGTCGTCGGCGCCTGCGACGTACGCCCGCCGGACCAGCCGGCCGACGCGACCGCCTGGCTCGACATCACCGACCACAATGCCGGCGGCCCCGCCTTCCACGGCTGGATCCTGAAGGGCGAGCCGGCCGCGTCGGGGCTGGAGCATCCGCTATACGACGTGCGGCTGGCCGGCTGCCGATGAGCGGGACGCCGCCGGACCTGCCCGCCGACGCGGCGCTGCTGCTCGACCTCGACGGCACGTTGCTCGACATCGCGGCGTCGCCCGAGGCGGTGGCGGTGCCGCCCGGCCTGCCGGACCTGCTGCGCCGCCTGCGCGCACGGCTCGGCGACGCCCTGGCGGTGGTCACTGGGCGGCCGGTGACGCAGATCGAGGAGCTGCTGGGCGACGCGCCGTTCGCCATCGCGGGCGAGCATGGCGGCGCCCTCCGCCTGGCGCCGGGCGGGGCGCTGCGCCGTGTCGACCTGCCGGAGATGCCGTCGGGCTGGCTCGACGCCGCGGCCGAAGTGGTCGCGGCGCATCCGGGCACGCGGCTGGAGGCAAAGGCGCGCGGCTTCGTGCTGCATTATCGGCAGGCGCCCGACGCCGGTCCGGCGTTGCTGCTGGCGGCGCAGGAGATCGTGGGCGCGCTGGCCGCCGAGTACGTGTTCCTGCCGGCGCACATGGCGTGGGAGATCAAGCCGCGCGGCGCCGACAAGGGCACCGCCGTCGCCGAGCTGCTGGGCGCGCCGCCGTTCCTGGGCCGCGTGCCGGTCTATGTCGGCGACGACGTGACCGACGAGGACGGGATGCGCGTGGCGCGCGAGCATGGCGGGCTGGGCCTGCGGGTCGACGCGGTGTTCGGCGACCCGGCCGGGGTGCGGCGCTGGCTGGCGGCCCAGGCGGACCGATAGCCGCCCTTCGCCTGCCTTTGGCCGTGGCGACGCTGGCATCCGGGCTGGCGTTGGCTGTGGCGCTTGGTGCGGAGCGGTGGGGCGGGCTGGTGCCGTGTGCCCTGTGCCTCGTGGAGCGCTGGCCGTATCGCCTGGCAATGGCGCTTGGGCTGATCGGTTTGGTGCTGCCGCGGCGTCTCGTGTTGGCTGGTGTGGTGCTGGCGCTGCTGGCTGGGGCGGGTGTCGCCGCGGTGCATGTCGGCGTCGAGGCTGGCTGGTGGCCGAGCCCGCTGCCGCAGTGCCAGGCGCCGCGCTACACCGGCGGCACGCTGGCGCAACGGCTGGCGCAGATGCCGGCGCATCCGTCCAAGGCGTGCGAGGACCCGACCTACTTGTTGCCCGCGCTGCCGGTCAGCATGGCCCAGATGAACCTGGTGTTCGCCCTCGCACTCGCCGGCGGCCTCGCCACATCCGCATGGTGCAGCCGCAGGAGCGAACCATGAGCGACCTCATCCGCAGCAGGCTTCCCGGCGATCCCACGCCAAGGCAGCGACTGGAACGCCTGGTCCGCGTCGACCACGCCGGCGAGTACGGCGCCAAGCGTATCTACCAGGGCCAGCTCGCGGTGCTGGGCGGCGGCGACAAGGGCGACATCCTGCGTCACATGCAGGAGCAGGAGCAGCACCACCTCGACACCTTCGCCGGCCTGATCGCCGACCGGCGGGTGCGGCCGACCGCGTTGCTGCCGCTGTGGCACCTGGCCGGCTACGCGCTGGGCGCGGCGACGGCGGCGCTGGGCAGCCGCGCCGCGATGGCCTGCACCGTCGCGGTCGAGGAGGCGATCGACGAGCACTACGCGCAGCAGAGCGCGGCACTGGGCGAGGACGAATCGGAGCTGCGCGCCACCATCGACGCGTTCCGCGCCGAGGAGCTGGAGCACCGCGACATCGGCCTGGAGCACGAGGCCGAGCTGGCGCCGGCCTACAAGCTGATGAGTGCCGTCATCAAGGTCGGCTGCAAGGTGGCGATCGCCGTCAGCGAACGGGTCTGACCTCAGTCGCTCGCGTCGCGGTGCCGCGCCACGCCGTATAGCCCGACCGCGATGCAAGCGCCGCCCGCCAGCACGAATGCCGGCGCCACGCCGATGGCGCCCATCCCTTCAGGCGCCAGCAGCAAAGCCACCAGCGTGCCGAGGTTGGTGGCGACCAGGATGGCGCGCATCGCTGCCGCCTGGTCGGCCGGCGCGAGCCGCGTCTGTCGCAGCACGGCGATCGGGATATCGGCCAGCGGACCGTTGATGGCCCCCACCGCCGCCGCGGCGCAGATGCCCGGCAGCACCCAAGCAGACGGCAGCAGCAGTGCCGCCGTGCCCATGCCCAGCACGCCGAGCCCATACAGCGCGTCGGCGCCGAACACCCGCAGGGCCGGGCGCTGCGGCATCCGCCAGCCGCCCACCACCAACGTGGTCAGCAGGTTGGTGCTGCCGTAGCAGGCGATCACCAAGCCGTAGGCGGCCAGGCCCTCGCTGCCGCGCCGGCCGGTGCCGGCGATCAGCAGCGGCAGGCCGAAGAACATCGTGCCGTTCCACACCCCGCTCAGCAACGGCCCGGTCGACAGCGCGTAGCCCAGCACGCGATGCCGCCGCATCGCCCGGAAGCCGCGTGCCACGGCCGCCAGCATGGTCTCGCGCGCCGGTCGGCCGACCCGCGCCACGGGACGCAGCCGCCCGATGCCGGCCACGGCGCCGGCCGAGACGGCAAAGGTCGCGGCATCCAGGGTCACGAAATGCACCAGCGGCAGCATCGTGCCGAGCAGGCCCACGATCCCCGGCCCGAGCAGGCGGGCGATGCGCTCGGTGGTGTCGAGCAGCGCGTTGGCCGCCGGCAGCGCGGCCGGGTCCGCGACCGTGGCCGGAAGCGTCGCCTGCAGCGCCGGGCGGAACAGCGCCGAGCCGCCGGCCAGCGCCAGCACCGCCAGCACCAGGGTCCAGGCCGGCGGCACGCCACGCAGGCTCCATCCGGCGATCACCACCAGCAGCGTCGCGGCGCGGAACAGGTCGGCCGCGACCATCATGCGTCGGTGCGGTCGGCGGTCGGCCCAACGCCCGGCCAGCAGCGCCACAGCGAGGATGGTCGCCGCCTGCAGCGCGGTCAGGTAGCCGGCGGCGGTGCCCAGCGCCTGCACCGCGATCCAGGCCAGCGCCACCGAGAACAACTGGTCGCCGACTGCGGAGGTCGCGAGGCCGCCCCACAGCAGCGCCAGCGCCGGGTCGCGCAGCGGCCGCAGCACCGGTGGCAGGAACACCGGGCTAGGTTCGGCGCGTCCAGTCCTCCCGCTTGATCCGCATCTGCTCGAACGTGCCCGGCCCGGCGGCGCGGACGTAGCCGCCGGCGCCGCCGACGCGGCCCACTAGATCGAGCCTCGGCGTGTCGATGTGGCAGCGCTCGGCGCTCAGCACAGCGTCGTCGCGCACGTGCATCGCCACCACCCGGCCCATCACCAGCGAGCGCGCGTGCGCCAGCTCGATCACGCGCTCGGTCACGCATTCGAGTGCTACCGGGCTCTCGGCGATGCGCGGCGGGCGCACCTTGCTGCTGGCGGCGGTGGTCAGCCCGGCTTCCACCAGTTCGTCGACCGAAGGCTCGAAGTCGATCGCGGTGACGTGCATCGCCTGCATCAGCTCCGCCGGCACCAGGTTCACCACAAACTCGCCGCTGGCGCGGATGTTGGCGCCGCTGTCCTTCGGCCGCTCGGCCACGCCGCCGATGCCGATGCACACCAGCGGCGGGTCGTCGGAGAAGGCGTTGAAGAACGAGTACGGCGCGGCATTCAGCCGGCCCTGCGCGTCCAGCGACACCACCCAGGCGATCGGCCGCGGCACGATGGTGGAGGCCAGCAGCTTGTAGCGGTTCTGGGTCGAGAGCGTCGCGAAGTCGAACAGCATTTAATCCGGCCTGGAAATTGCGCCGCACACTGCGCGGCGGCCTCCACGGGGGTCAAGGCACCAGGTTGGCCGGCACGCGGTCCGCCAGCACCGCGTCGATGCCGTCCAGCGCCGCGAAGCCCATCGCCTCGCGGGTCGCCACCGTGGCGCTGCCCAGGTGCGGCAGCAGCGCCACGTTCTCCAGTTCCAGGTAGCCGGGCGGCACCATGGGCTCGCCGTCATAGACGTCGAGTCCGGCGGCGGCGACATGGCCCGAGCGCAGCGCCGCCAGCAGCGCCGCGTCGTCGATCAACGTGCCGCGCGCGGCGTTGACGACGATGGCGCCGCGCGGCAGTGCCGCGATGCGCGCGGCGTCGAGCCAGTGCCGGGTGCCGGCGCCGCCGGGCGCGTTCAGCGACAGCACCTCGCATTGCGGCAGGAAGCTGGCGTCGCCCGGGTGGAACACCGCACCCGCTTCCTGCGCCGGGTCCAGGCGGCCGCGGTTGCGGTAGTGCACCGTCATGCCGAAGCCGGCAGCCATGCGCGCCACCTCGCGGCCGATGCGGCCCATGCCGAAGATGCCGAGCCGGCGGCCGGAGACCAGCGTGCCCATGAGCTGCGTGGGCTCCCAGCCGGTCCAGCGCCCAGCCCGCAGCAGCCGCTCGCCCTCGCCGGCGCGACGCGCGGCGGCCAGGATCAGCAGCATGGTCAGCTCGGCGGTGGCGACGCTGAGCACGTCTGGCGTGTTGACCACGGCGATGCCGCGCCCGCGCAGCGCCACGAGGTCGAGATGGTCGGTGCCGACGCTGAACGTCGCCACCACGCGCAGGCTGTCGGGCAGACGCGCCACCAGCGCCGCGTCGATGCGGTCGGCCGGGCAGCACAGCAGCGCCGCCGCGCCCGCGCAAAGCGCGGCGATGTCGGACGGCGGCGTGTCGCAGGCGTCGCGGCGGGCGTCGTAGCCGCCGGCAATCCGCGCCTCGCCCGCCGCCCGCAGCCGGCGCGTCACCGCGAGGCCGCGCC
>CAXUHK010000216.1:0-6208 GCA_964250775.1 uncultured Acetobacteraceae bacterium
GCACGGCGCAGGTCGGCCAGGTCGGCGGCGCTCAGCTTCGAGGGGTCGGCCGCAATCGCAAGCGCGCCCATGCCGCGCCCCGGTGCCCTCTAAAACTGTCGTGGCCGGGTCAAGCCCGGCCATGGCGACTTAAGAACGAACCGCCGTGGCGTCCCGGCACAATCAAGCCGGAGGCATAACGCCCAGCGTGGCCGCCGTTGCCTTGATCGCCTCCCAGGTGTCGGACTGCAGCGGCACGCCGTGCGCCAGCCGGTACGCCCGTGCCCGCGCCTCTGGCTCGCCTGGAACCAGCACCTCGGCGCCTGGCGTAACCGGCCGCGACGCCTTGACGTATTCGGCGTAGGCACGGGTGCGGGCCGCGAAGTCCTTGGCCCCGAAATGCGCCGGGTCGAGGTAGATCGACAGCATCCCGTTGCTGACCTGGCCGCGCTTGCCGCCGGGGATCGGCCCCGACGTGTCGCCGCCGCTCAGCACCCCGGCCAGCAGCTCGCACATGAACGCCAGCCCCGAACCCTTGTGCCCGCCGAACGCCACCAGCGCGCCGTCACCCTCCGCCGGGTCGCGCGGGCCAGCCGGCACGTATGGGCCATACAGCGCCTCCGGGTCGCCGGTGAACCGACCGTCCGGCCGCACCAGCGCGTCGACCGGCACGGGCTTGCCGCCGCGCGAGGCGACCATGACCTTGCCTTCGGCCACGATGCTGGTGGCGAAGTCGAGCAGCAACGGGGGAGCGCCGTCCTCGGCCGGGATGCCGACGCAGAATGGGTTGGTGCTGAACCGGCGGTCAACGCCGCCGAACGGCGCCACCAGCTCGCCCTGGGCCACGTTGACGAAGTGGATCGAAACCAGCCCGGCCTCGCCGGCGCGCTCCGCCCAGTCGCCGATGCGGCCGATATGGCCGCTGCGCCGCAGCGCGATCACCGCCATGCCGGCCGCGCCCGCCTTGGCGATGCCGAGGTCGACCGCTTGCGGGCCTATGGTCTGGCCGAAGCCGAACCCACCATCGACCGTGGCGTGGGTGGCGCTCTCGTTGACGACGGCGATGCGCTGCCCGGCGACGACGTGGCCCATGCCCAGCGAGCGCACGTAGTTCGGCGTGCGGATGACGCCGTGGCTGTCGTGCCCGGCGAGGTTGGCGGACACCAAATAGTGCCCGATCCGCTCGCCCTCGTCGGCCGCGCACCCGGCGCCGATGAAGATGTCGGCGATAAAGCTACGCAGCGCGTCGGCGGCGATGGTGCGCGTCGCCTCCTCGGATGCCACCGGCTCAGACCACGCGGCCGCTCTCGGTCTCGATCAGGTGCATCTGGTTCATGTTGGCGGTCAGCGGCAATTGCACGTTGGGCGAGGCGGGAGTGGCGGGATCGACCCGCGCCGTGATCGCGTCCTTGCCCATGAAGAAATGCACCATGGTCTCCATGCCCATGGGCTCCACCACGTCGACGTTAACGTTGAGCGGCGCCACCACGCCGGTCCGGTCCCAGTCGCGCGGCTCGGTGATGTGCTCGGGGCGCAGGCCCAGGGTCATCGGCCGGTCCTTGAACTCGGCGTAACGGTTGAAGCGCGCCTCGGGGATCGGCAGCACCTGGCCGTCCGACAGCCGCACCTTGAGGCCGCCATCGTCGAACACCTGCACCGCCATGAAGTTCATCGCCGGACTGCCGATGAAGCCGGCCACGAACTTCGTCTGCGGGTTGTGGTACAGCTCCTGCGGCGGGCCGACCTGCTCGATGCGGCCCTGGTTCATCACCACCACGCGGTCGGCCAGCGTCATCGCCTCGACCTGGTCGTGGGTCACGTAGACCGTGGTGGTGCGCACCGTCTGGTGCACCTTCTTGATCTCGGTGCGCATCTGCACCCGCAGCTTGGCGTCGAGGTTGGACAGCGGCTCGTCGAACAGGAACACGCGCGGGTTGCGCACGATGGCGCGGCCCATCGCCACGCGCTGCCGCTGCCCGCCGGACAGCGCCTTGGGTCGGCGCGCCAGCAGCGGCTCGATGTCGAGCACCTTCGCGGCGTTGGCGACCCGGCTCTTGATCTCGGGCTTGGCGAACTTCCGCAGCTTCAGCCCGAACGCCATGTTGTCGTAGACGGTCATGTGCGGGTAGAGCGCGTAGTTCTGGAACACCATGGCGATGTCGCGGTCGCGCGGCGGCATGTCATTGACCATGTCGCCACCGATCCAGATCTCGCCCGAGGTGATGTCCTCCAGCCCGGCGATCATCCGCAGCGTGGTCGACTTGCCGCAGCCCGAGGGGCCGACCAGCACCACGAACTCCTCGTCGGCGATGTCGAGGTCGATGCCGTGGACCGCCTGATAGGTCTCGTAGGCCTTGACCACCTTGCGGACCGATACCTGCGCCATCTTTGTTCTGCTCCCTAACGTGCCGAATGTTAGGCACAACCGGGCCGGGAGGGCAACGCGGCCCGCCGCTACGGCTGGCGCAGGAGGTAGCGCACGGTCTTGCCGCCGCCCGTGGCGCTGCCCACCGGCGCGAAGCCGAGGCCGGCGTGGAAGCCGTCGCTCGCCGGGTTCGGCGGGTCGGAGTTGACCTCGCAGCCGACCAGCTCCCGGCCCGCCGCCGCGAACAGGTCGGCGTACAGCGCCCGCGCCAAGCCGCGCCCACGCCAAGCCGGGTCGACCACCACGCGGTCGACGTAGACGAACCGCTCGTAGCGGGCGCGGAACCAGGCGAAGTGCTGGCCGGCGTAGGCGCTGTCCTGATCGAACGCGATCAAGGACGCCGCCACCCGACCGACACCGAGGGGGCCGACGCCTCGGGCGTAACTCGCCTGCGCCAGCATCAGGGCGAACTGATCCGGCTCCAACCAGGACAGCTCGACCGCGTGCGCGTTGTTCAACGCAAGCAACGCCGCGCGGTCCAGCTCCGCCAGCGGCCGGAGCGTCACCGACGTTGCGGCAGCGCCGCCAGCAGCCGCGCCGCCTTGTCGCCGACCGCCTGCGCTGTGTCGCCCGGCCGGAAGATCGAGCCGCCGATGCCGAATCCGACTGCGCCGGCGTCAAGCCAGGGCCGCATGTTCCCCGGCTCGATGCCACCAACCGGCAGGGTCAGCGTGCCGGCCGGCAGCACCGCGCGCATGGCGCGCAGCACCGCGGGGCTCGACGCCTCGGCCGGGAACAGCTTCAGCGCGTCCGCCCCGGCCGCCAGCATGGCGAACGCCTCGGTCGGCGTGGCGATGCCGGGGCAGGCGATCATGCCGTGCTGCTTGGCCGCCCGGATGACATCGCCGGCGGCGTGCGGCGTCACCACCAGCCGGCCGCCGGCGCGTTCGAGCTGCTCGACCTGCGCCACCGTCATCACAGTCCCGGCGCCGATCAGCAGCCGGTCGCCGAACCGCGCCACCAGCCGGCGCACGCTCTCGAACGGGTCGGGCGAGTTGAGCGGCACCTCGACGATGGCGATGCCGTGCGCCGCCAGCGCCTCGGCCACCGCCACCACCTCGTCGGGCGTCACGCCGCGCAGGATGGCGATCAGCGGCGAGCGGGCCAGCCAGGCCTTGAGGTCGAGGGTCATTTCCATGCGACATGCCTCGCGATCGATGTCAGGCCGCGCACGGCCGCATCCTCGTCTGCCACCACGACGGCGCCGCCGCAAATGCCGATCGCGGTCGCGTAGCGGGCACACAACGCCGCAGCGCCGACCAGGTGCACCGGCGCGCCCGGGACCAGCGCCGCGCGTGCCTCGGTGCCGATCAACAGTCCCGAAAGGTAGGAGGCGCTCGCGGCGTCGGCCAACTCGCCGAACAGCCCCAGGGCGCGCACCCCGAACAGGTGGTGCAGCAGGTGCCCTGGTTGCCCGGAGCGCTCGACCCCGCGCGCGAAGGCGTCCGCGTCGTGCGGCGCGTCCTGCATCATGCGGCCCAGGATGGTGCCGTGGCGGAGCGCCGCGAACGCCTCGCCGCTCAGGTAGGTGGTGAAGCCGGCGATCCGGCCGCCTTCGACGCGGGCCCATTTCGCGTGGCTGCCGGGCAGGCAGGCCACCCCGTCCGGCCCCATCGCCGGCAGCAGGCCCACGAGCTGCGTCTCCTCGCCGCGCATCACCTCCGGCACCCCGGCGGCGTCGCGGTCCGACAGGCCCGGCGCCAGGAATACCCGCGCGCCGTCGAACGGCACCGCGACCAGGGCGGCGGCGATGTCGGGCGCGCCGGCCGGGCAGGGCAGGTAGGGCGCTTCCTGCCATCCCTGGCGGCTGCCGACCATGCCGCACATCACGACCCGGCTCTCGCCCGCGGCGAGCCAGGGGCCGACCAGTTCGCGCAACGCGGCCGGGAACCCGCCCTCCGCCACCGTCAGGATGCCGCGCGGCGTGTCGATGCGCTCGGCGACGGCGCCGGCCGCGTCGATGCGGAAGGCGCGAAAGCTGCTGGTGCCCCAGTCGACGCCGATCATGCACCCTCCGCCGCAGGCATGGCCGCTCCGGTCAGTACAGCCCGATGTCGTCGGTCGGGCGGGCGCCGGCAAGCCCCGCCGCGATGCCGCCGCAGAGCGCGCCGCCCAACAGGCAGGAGGCCACATCCGCCTGCCGCGACCAGGCGGCGAGGAAACCGGCGGCGAAGGCGTCGCCCGCCCCGGTGGTGTCGCGCGCCGCGACGGCGCCGCCCGGCACGCTGACCTGTTCGCCGCGATACCAGGCGGACGCGCCGGACGCCCCGGCCGTGACCACGCGGCAGCCGTAGTCGGCGTCGCTCGCCGCCAGGACCGACGCCTCGTCGGCGTTGGCGAAGCAGAGATCGGCGCCTTTGGTCCAGGCGCGGAACGCCTCGGCACCGGCGGCACGCAGGAACGCGCTCGAGCCCGCGTCGACGCCGACCGCCACGTCGCGCGCCCGCGCCGCCTCGATCAGGGCGAGGGCGGCGGCGCGCGGCCCCGGCTCGAACAGCGCGTGGCCGGAGACGTGCAGCAGGCGCACGCCGTCCAGCAGCTCCGCCGGCAGGTCGTCCGCGCCCAACGCCAGGTTGGCGCCGCGATCGGTGTAGAAGCTGCGCTCGCCATGGGAATCGATCACCGCCACGACCGTCCCGGTGGCGCGTCGCGCGTCGCGCCCGAGCCGCGCCTCGACATGGTGCGCGGCCAGCGCCGCGACCTGCGCCGCGTGGTCCGCGCCGACCCGGCCGGCGAAGCGGACCGGCACGCCGAGGCGTCCCAGCCAGCAGGCGACGTTGGCACCGGAGCCGCCGCTGGCATGGCGGATCTCGGCCGGGCGGTCGGTGCCCGGCCGCAACGGGCCGGACGGGCGCACGATGACGTCGCTCATCACGTCCCCCACGACCAGGATCACGCGAGCCGAGCCAACGCCGCCGCGATTGCGGCCGCCAGGCGCGCGTTGTGCTCGATCAGCGCGATGTTGGCCACCAGGCTGCGGCCCTCGGTGAGTTCCACGATGCGCCCGAGCAGGAACGGCGTCAGCGCCTTGCCGCCGATCCTGGCGGCATTCGCGTCCGCGACCGCCTGCGCCACTGCCGCTTCGGCGGCCTCGCCGGCCAAGGCGTGCGCCTCGGGGATCGGGTTGCCGACCAGCAGGCCGCCCGGCAACGCCAGCGCCCGCTGCGCCGCGATTAGCCGCGCCACGGCCTCCGGCGTGTCGCAGCGCAGGTCGACCGGCTCGCCGCTGCTACGGGCGAAGAAGGCGGGGAAATAGTCGGTGCCGTAGCCGATCACCGGGACGCCGTGGGTCTCCAGCACCTCCAGCGTCTTGGGGATGTCGAGCAGCGACTTGGCCCCGGCGCACACGACGCAGACCGGCGAGGCGGCCAGCTCCAGCAGGTCGGCCGAGATGTCGAAGCTCTGTTCCGCGCCACGATGCACGCCGCCGATGCCGCCGGTGGCGAACACCGCGATGCCGGCGCGCGCCGCGAGGAACATGGTCGCGGCGACCGTGGTGCCGGCGCTCAGCCGGCGCGCGACCACGCCCGGCAGGTCGCGCCTGGAGGCCTTGAGCGCGCCGCCCGCCGCCAGCGCGTCGAGCGCCGCCGCGTCCAGGCCGACCCGGCAGCGCCCCTCGACCACCGCGATCGTGGCGGGCGTGGCGCCGGCCTCCCGCACCGCGGCCTCGACCGCGAGCGCCGTGCGGGCGTTCTCCGGGTACGGCATCCCGTGCGTGACGATGGTCGATTCCAGCGCCACCACCGGGCGGCCGCCCGCCAAGGCCGCCGCGCCCGCCGCAGCGCTGTGGATGGGGGGGATTGA
>CAXUHK010000217.1:0-3864 GCA_964250775.1 uncultured Acetobacteraceae bacterium
CGGCCCCGGCTGGCTCTGCGCGCTGGAACACAAGGCGGCGATGTTCGGCCGCGCCGCAGCAGCCGAGCAACGCCACGAACACCGCCGCCGCGACCAGATGGCAGAAGAACAGCGACACGGTGCCGATGACGGCGATGCACAGGCGCCACCTGGCGCGGCCCGACGCCGCGACCCACGCCGCCAGCGCCGCCAGCGCCAGGCCGATGCCCAGCAGGTAGTCGACCAAGCCCCAGAACAGCGCGCCGCCGGTGAACAACAGCGACGCCCATGCGATCTTGCCGGGATCGTAGGCCCGCAACGCCGCCGCCAGCGCGCCGACCCCGCCCACGAAAGCGAGATAGGTAGCGATCAGGAATAACTGCGCCGCCAGGGCGGGAGCGAGGCCCAATTGCAGCAGGGCCAGCATCCCGGCGTCCAGGGCCATGTTCGGCACCAGGAACGAGCCCAGGCGGTAGTATTGCGACCAGAACGGGTCGCCGCGCAGCATCGCCCCGACGATGTGGACCCGCGCCAGGTGGTTCGGCCAGTCCTGCAACGGCGTGAGCGGGGCCGCCAGCAACGGCAGGCCGCCGAGCAGCACGAACAGCGCGGTGAGCCAGGCGTCGCGCGGCACGGTCAAAGGATGCGGCGCACGCCTCGGCGCGAGCGGATGGCGTTCAGCACCAGGGCCACGACCGGCACCACGTACGGCACGGTCTGCATCAGCTCGCTGGGCAGGCCCAGCCCCTGCAGGCTGATCGCCAGCGCGTCGGCGGCGCCCAGCACCAACGAGGCGAGGAACGTGCCGACGGCCGCCCCGCGCCCCATCACCTCCGCCGCAATGGCGATGTAGCCGCGTCCGGCCGACATGCCGCCAGCGAACCAGGTCACGTAGCCCAT
Organism: uncultured Acetobacteraceae bacterium; assembly: GCA_964250775.1. GTDB lineage: Bacteria > Pseudomonadota > Alphaproteobacteria > Acetobacterales > Acetobacteraceae > CAVRQM01. The sequence continues at coordinate 880 of CAXUHK010000217.1, forward strand.
CGACAGGAACGCGCCCCCGGAGGCGGCCAGGCCGCCCGACAACAGCAGCGCCGCGAGTTGCACCCGGCTGACCGACAGCCCGGCGATGCCGGCGGCCTCGGGGTTCTCGCCCACCGCGCGCAGCCGCAGGCCGAACGCCGTGCGGGTCAGCATGACGCCCACCAGCGGCACCGCCAGCAGCGCCGCCCAGGTCAGCACGTGCTGGTCGGCCAGGATCGGCCCGAGCACCGGCACCGGCAGCAGCCACGGCAACGTCACCTGCGGCAGCACCTTGCTCGGCAGGCTGCCCGACATGCCCTTGTCGCCCGTCAGGACATAGAGCAGCAGCACGGTGCCGCTGGCGGCGGCGAGGTTGATCGCGACCCCACTAAGGATCAGGTCGGCGCGCAGCACGTGCACCGCGAAGGCCAGCACGCCGCCGATGGCCATGCCCACGGCGACCGCCGCCAGCAGGCCGAGCCAGGCGCTCCCCGACGCGGCGCTGGCGACCACGCCGGCGAACGCGCCGGCCAGCATGATGCCCTCGACGGCGATGTTGATGACGCCGGCGCGGTCGGAGACCAGCGCGCCCAATGCCGCCAGCAGGATCGGCGTGCTGACCCGCAGCGTGGTGGCGAAGAACGACAGGCCGCCGAGATGCGCCAGCAGGCTGCTCATCCGGCCGTCGCCGCCGCTCGAGGGCGCGACAGCGCGCGCAACCGGGGGTTTTGCGTCAGCGCGGTCGCGGTCGCGAACAGGATGACCAGCGCCTGCACGATGCCCACGACCTCGCTCGGCACGTCGTAGTCGCGCGCCAGCAGGTCGCCGCCGACCTGCAGGTAGGACAGCGCCAGCGCCGCGGGTGGCACCAGCAGCGGGTTGTTGGCGGCCAGGATCGCCACCACCAGGCCGTTCCATCCGGTCCCGGTCAGGTCCTGCCACTGGAAGCGCTGGTACATGCCCTGCAGCTCGACGGCGCCGCCGCCGGCCGCGATCAGGCCGCCGAGCCACTGCACGCTGCCGGCGACCAGGGTGGTCGGCAGGCCGAGATGGCGGGCGAAGCCAGGATTGGCGCCGACCACGCGCGCCATGTAGCCCCACCACGTCGCGAACAGCAGCCCGCCGCCCAGCAGGCACGCCGCGAGGCCGACCAGCGCCCCGGCATGGATGTGCGTGCCGGCCAGCAGGTTCGGCAGCCGGGCGGCGCGCGGCAGCCGGTACGACATCATCGCCCCGGCGTTGGGATCGCGCAGGAAATAGTTCAGAACGTAAAGGCCGAAATACAGCGCCGCATAGTTCAGCATCAGCGACGACACCAGCTCGCTGGCCCCGAACCGCGCCCGCAGCACGCCGGGCACCAGGCACACGACGCTGCCGGCCACCGCGCCGAGCAGCACCGGGTAGGTCTCAACCGTCCAGGACGGCGCCCAGGACGGCAGCGGCCACAGCAGGATCGCCACCGTGGCCCCGACGCCGCCGAGGAAGAACGAGCCTTCCGCGCCCAGGTTGAACATGCCGGCGCGGAACATCAGGCTGACCGCCAGCCCGGTGAACAGCAGCGGCGTCGCGGTCTCGACCACGTTGCCGATGTGCCGACGATCCGACACCGGGCCGCCCAGGAAGGTCGCGATCGCGGCCCACGGGTGCGGCAACGCCAGCGTCACCGGCACCAGCACGACCGCCACCACCGCGAGCAGCAACAGCACCGTGGTCGCGGCCTGCACTAGCCCCGCACGCATCAGAGGGGGCGCATCAGGCGGCGCGCTCCAACCACCCCAGCATCGCCGGCCCCAGCCGCTCCGGGGTCAAACCGCCGTCGTTGCCCATCAGCGCCACGACGCGGCCGGCGAACAGCACCGCCACACGGTCGGCCAGCGCCAGCAGCTCGTCGAGGTCGGCCGTGACCAGCAGGATCGCCGCACCCTCTCGCGCCAGCGCCAGCAGTCGGGCGCGGAGGAAGGCGGCGGCCTGGATGTCGATGCCGCGCGTCGGCTGGTCGGCCACCAGGAATCGCGGGCCGGCGCCGAACTCGCGCGCCGCGATCAGCTTCTGCGCGTTGCCGCCCGACAATGCGCCGAGACGCTGGCGCACCGAGCGGCAGCGCACGTCGTAGACCCGCACCATCTCGGCCGTCGCGGCCTCCGCCGCCCGGCGCGACAGCCATGGCCAGCGTCCCAGCGCCCGGCGGCGGAAAGCCGCCCCGATGGCGTTGTCGGTGAGCGACAGGCTGCGGGCACCGCCCTCGGCGAAGCGGTCGGCCGGCAGGTGGCCCATGCCCAGCGCGCGCCAGGCGGCGGTCCCGGCGCGGGCGACGTCGTGCCCATCCAGCGTGACGCTGCCGGCATCCGGCGCGCGCAGCCCGGTCAGCACCGAGACCAGTCCGCGCTGCCCGTTGCCGTCGACGCCGGCGATGCCCAGGATTTCGCCGCCGCCCACATCCAGGTCGACTTCATGCAGCCGGTCGGCCGGATCACTGCCCGCGACGGCCAGGCCACGCACCGCGAGCACCGGGCGCGGCGTCGCGCGACGCACCGCCGGGCGATGCACGGAGGCGACGTCGCGGCCCATGACCATGCGGGTGATGGCATCGTCGTCGACGCTGGCCATCTCGGCGTCGCCGGTGACGCGGCCATGGCGGAGCACCGTCACGTGCGACGCCAGCGCGCGAACCTCGCGCAATTTGTGCGAGATGAAGATGATGGTGAGGCCGGCCGCGCGCAGGTCGCGCAGCCGCTCGAACAGCTCCCCGGTCTCCTGCGGCGTCAGCACGGCGCTCGGCTCGTCGAGGATCAGCAGCCGCACCCGCCGCGCCAGCGCTTTCAGGATCTCGACCTTCTGTTGCGCCGCCACCGACAGGCCGGCCACGATGGCGTCCGGCGCCACGTCGAGCCGGTAGCGCTCGGCCAGCGCTTGCACCTCGCGCCGCGCCGCCCGCCGGTCGAGCAGCGGCCCCCGCGGCGGCGGCCCCCCCCCCCGGACCCGCGGGGCCCCCCGGGGCCGCCCCCC
>CAXUHK010000217.1:3874-6169 GCA_964250775.1 uncultured Acetobacteraceae bacterium
CTGCGGCTCGCGCCCCAGCGTCACGTTCTCGGCCACGGTGAGCGAACCCACTAGCGAGAAGTGCTGGTGCACCATGCCGATCCCGGCCGCCGTCGCGGCGCGGGGCGAGGTCTCGGCGACCGGCGTGCCGTCGACCAGCACGCTGCCGGCGGTCGGCGCCTCCAGCCCGAACAGGATTTTCATCAGCGTCGACTTGCCGGCGCCGTTCTCGCCGCAGATGGCGTGGCACACGCCCGCCCGTACCGCGAACGAGACGTCATGCAGCGCGGTGAAGCCGTTGCCGAACGTCTTGGTGACGCCGCGGAAGGCGACGAGCGGCTCGGTCATCGTGGGCGACAGTTACGGTCGGATCTTCGCGCGCAGCGCCTGCAGGTCGGCGGTGCTCATGCCGAGCGCGCTGGGCACGCGGACCTTGCCCGCCGCGATGTCGCTCGACGCCTGGGTGACGCGGGCGCGCAGGTCGGCCGGCACCAGCTTCTTGTACACATCGTTGTCGACCAGGCCGACCGCGCCCTCGGCGATGCCCAGCGATTCCTCGTGGCCCACCGGCAGCTTGCCCGCCATCATCAGGTCGACGGCGCGCAGCAGGCTGACGTCGACGCGCTTCAGCACCGACGTCACCACGCGGTCGGCGGTGATCGGGTCGGTCGCGCGGAAGATCGCCGACTGGTCGCTGTCCACCCCGATGGCGTAGCGGTGCGTGTCCTTCGCCGCCGCGAGCTGCCCCAGACCCGCCTGGCCCGCCACGTTGAAGCCGATTCCGGTGCCGGTGCGGTACTGCGCCAGTGCCAGCTCCTTGCCCTTCGCCGCGTCGCTGAACGAGCCGACATAGCTGACCGCGACGCGGGCCGCGGGATCGACCGCCTGCGCACCGGCGGCATAGCCGGTCAGGAAGTCGTTGATGACCGGGATGTCGAGGCCGCCCAGGAAACCGAGCGAGGTGCCCTCGGCAATGCCCGCCTTGATTAGACCCTGGCCCACCATGCCGGCCAGGTAGCTCGCCTCGTTCTGCTTGTAGGTGATCGAGTAGACGTTCTTGAACTCGCCGTGGCTGTAATCCATCGCGGCGTCGTAGATGGCGAAGGTCTTGCCCGGGTTCTCCGGCGCCAACTGGGTCATGATGTCGGTCATCTGGTAGGTGCCGGTGACGATCAGGTCCCAGTCCTGCGCCGCGATGTCTTCCGCCGTCGCCTGCCATTTCGATTGGTCGTAGCTCATCTCGATGACTTTGGTGGTCACGGCGTCGCCATACTTGGCCTTAACCAGCGCGAAGCCGTTTGCCGCGGAGTCGAAGAACGACTTGTCGCCCAGGGTGCCGTCGATCAGCAGCACGAGCTTCTTGGGGCCTGCGGCGAGCGCCGGCGCGGAGGTTCCCGCGATCAGCGCCAGCGCCAGCGATGTCGAGAGCGTGCGGCGGGCGATACGCATGGCGGGTTCCGGTCCTGACCTGTTCGCGAAACGCTAGACTGTTTCGTGCCGCGCGCAAATCGGTGTTGACGCTGCGGTCACGCCATGTGAGGAATTCTCTGCGTCCAAGGAAAAAATTACATGCAGACGGTGGCCGGCGACTCCGGTCTGCTCGCGGAGGAGGAGGATGCGGCGCTCGCTACCCGGGCGGCGTGGCTGTACCACGCGGGCGGGCTGACGCAGGCCGACGTCGCCGGCCGGCTCGGCGTCACCAACGCCAAGGCGCACCGGCTGATCGGCCGCGCCACCCGCGCCGGGCTGGTGCGGGTGTTCGTCGAAGGCCCGATCGGCAACTGCATCGCGGCCGAGCAGGCGCTCTCCGACCGGCACGGACTGACGCATTGCCGCGTGGTGCCCAACATCGACGACGGCGCGGTGCCGATGCAGACGCTGGGCATCGCCGCCGCGAGCTTCCTCAGGGACGTGCTGGCGCGCGGCGAGCACGACACGATCGGCGTGGGCCACGGCCGCACCATGGCATCGGCGGTGCACCATCTGCCGCGGATGCCGGCGCCCGGCCTGCGCCTGGTCAGCCTGCTCGGCGGCCTGCCGCGCCGCATTCCCGCCAACCCGTACGAGGTCGTCGACCGCCTGGCGGAGAAGACCGGCGCCGATGCGTGGCTGCTGCCGGTGCCGATGTTCGCCGCCTCCGCCGCCGACCGCGACGTGCTGCGTCGCCAGGCCGGCGTCGCCGACGCGCTGGCGATGGCTGGCCGCGCCGGCCTGTTGATGTTCGGCATCGGCGAGGTCAGGGCCGAGGCGTTCCTGGCGTTGGCCGAGGTGCTCGACGCGGCCGATGTCGAGCGCGTCCGGGGCCAGGGCGCCGAG
>CAXUHK010000218.1:0-6125 GCA_964250775.1 uncultured Acetobacteraceae bacterium
ATCCGGAAATCCTCCGCCCCCTCCATATCCCCCCCGTCCACCCCCCCCCCCCCCGGCACCAGGGCGACCGCCAGCCCGGGAGGGCGCGCCAGGAACGCCGGCACCGCCGCGCGCAGCAGCAGCCTCGCCGCGACCTCGCTGGCGTTGACGCGCAGCGTGCCGCTTGGGCGGCTGCGGAAGGCGTCGACCTCGGCCAGCGCCAGGTCGAGGTCGCGCAGCACCGGGCGCAGCCGCTCGACCAGCCGTTCCCCGGCCTCGGTCGGCGAGACGCTGCGGGTGGTCCGGTGCAGTAGCCGCAGGCCCATGCCAGCCTCCAGCGCGCGCATCATGTGGCTGAGCGTGGAGGGCGACAGGCCCAGCTCATCGGCCGCCTTGCGGAAGCTGCGATGCGCCACGATGGCGGCCAGGGCGGTCAGCTCGGCCAGGCCGGGCCGGTCATTCATGGGCGATCTTCATCGGGCCATGCTACATTGCGTCGATTGTCGCAGGAACCCGGGTTGCCACCTGTGCCGCAGGCGAGGCCGCGCTGAAGCGGCCCGCGCGAGGGCTCCCCGCATGGCACAAACCTGGTTCATCACCGGCACGTCCACCGGCTTCGGGCGGATCATGACCGAAACCCTGCTGGCGCGCGGCGACCGCGGGGCGGCGACGCTGCGCCGGACCGAGGCGCTCGACGACCTCAAGGCGCTGCACGGCGAACGCCTCTGGGTCGCGGCGCTGGACGTCACAGATACGGGCGCGGTGCGCGAGACGGTCGACCGCGCGTTCGCCGAGTTGGGCCGCATCGATGTCGTGGTGAACAACGCGGCCTACGCCGTGTTCGGCGCGGCGGAGGAGGCGAGCGACGAGCAGGTCCGCCATCAGGTCGACACCAACCTGATCGGCTCGATCCAGGTCATCCGCGCCGCCTTGCCGCATCTGCGGGCGCAAGGCGGCGGGCGGGTGCTGCAGGTGTCTTCCGAGGGCGGCCAGGTCGCCTACCCGAACTTCAGCCTGTACCACGCGACCAAATGGGGCATCGAGGGTTTCGTCGAGGCGGCGGCGCAGGAGGTGGCGCCGTTCGGCATCGAGTTCACCATCGTGGAGCCCGGTCCCGCCCGCACCAGCTTCGGCGCCGGGCTGGTCAGCCCGCCGGCGATGGCCGCCTACGAGGACACGCCGTCCGGCGACATCCGGCGTGCCGTCGCCAGCGGCAGTTTCGCGATCAAGGGCGACCCGGCCAAGATGGTGCGGGCAATGATCGACGCGGCCGGCCGCAGCCCGGCGCCGCGGCGGCTCACGCTCGGCAGCAGCGCCTACGCGCAGGTCCGCGCCGCCCTGGCCGGCCGCATCGCCGCACTCGACGCGCAACGGGAGGTGGCACTCTCGACCGACATCGACGGTTGACGCCGCCGGGCCGGATGGCGGCATCCTGGCGCGCCAGCCGCCGGGAGTTGCCACCATGGCCCGCCAGACCATCGCGTCCGGCTACGAGTTCGAGGCGACCTACGGCTACTCCCGCGCCGTGCGGGTGGGTGCCATGGTGTTCGTCTCCGGCACCACGGCGCGGCCGCCACATCTGGACGGCGACGCCCTGGCACAGATGCAGGCCGCCATCGCCATCGTGCGCGACGCCCTGGCCGAGGCCGGGGCGGGGCTGGGGCACGTCGTCCGCACCGTCACCTACTGCACCGACCTCGCCGACGCGCCGCTGATCGCCCGGGCGCACGCCGCGGCGTTCGGGGACGCGCGGCCGGCCAGCACGCTGGTGCAGGTGGCGGCGCTGGTCGATCCGCGGATGCGGGTCGAGGTCGAGGTCACAGCGGTGCTCGACGACTGAACCGGCTTGCGTTGCCGGCGCGTGCGGCTAGGCTATGGTTGACGCGCCGCAACGACGGCCAACGGGAGCGACGATGGCCGGGACAAAGACGCCGCTGCTGCGCTTCGCCAACATCGTCAAGCGGTTCGGCGGCACCCTGGCGTTGGCCGACGTCTCCGTCGACCTGCACGCTGGCGAAGTGCTGGCGCTGCTCGGCGAGAACGGTGCCGGCAAGTCGACCCTCATCAAGACCCTGGCCGGCATCCACGACCCGGATGCCGGGGAGATCCTCTACCGCGGCCAGCCGTACCGGCACCGCCCGCCGCGGTTCGGGCAGCGGCAGCCGGTGGCGTTCATCCACCAGGACCTCGGCCTGATCGAGTGGATGACCGTGGCCGAGAACATGGCCCTCGCCCTCGGCTACCCGCGCGCCGGCGGGCGCATCGACTGGCGCGCCACCGAGGCCGCCGCGACCCGCGCGCTGGCCTCCATCGGCGGCGACATCGACCCGCAGGCGCGGGTGCAGGAGCTGGGCCGCACCGAGAAGTCGCTGGTCGCCATCGCCCGCGCGCTCGCCACCGAGGCCGAGATCGTGGTGCTCGACGAGCCCACCGCCAGCCTGCCGGCCGACGAGGTGCATCGGCTGTTCGCGGCGTTGCGGCCGCTGTCGGCGCGGGGCGTCGGCATGATCTACGTCTCGCACCGGCTCGACGAGGTGTTCGAGATCGCGGGCCGGGTGTGCGTGCTGCGCGACGGCGCGGTGGTTGCGACCCAGGCCGTCGCCGACACCACGCCCGACGCGCTGATCCACATGATCGTGGGCCGCAGCCTCGACCAGTTCCAGGCGCGCGCCGCCGCCGTCTCCGGCCCGCCGCTGCTCGACGTGCGGGAGCTGCGGGTGCAAGGGGCCGGGCCGGCCAGCTTCGTGGTCGGGCGCGGCGAAATCGTGGGCCTGGTCGGGCTGCGGGGCGCCGGACACGAGCGCGTCGGGCGCGCGCTGTTCGGCACCCTCGCCCGGAGCGGCGACATCCGGCTCGACGGCGCCGCGCCCGATTTGTCGAGCGCTGGCAGCGCCATGGCGTCCGGCATCGGGCTGATCGCGCGCGAGCGCGCCGAGGAGAGCTGCGCCGGCGGGCTTAGCATCCGCGAGAACACGTTCCTCAACCCGCGCGCCACCGGCCGCCGTCTGCTGCAGTTCCGCACGCCCGGCCGCGAGGCGCGCGAGGCGCGCCGGGTCGGCGAGCGGGTGGCGCTGCGGCCCAACGCCCCCGAACTGCCGATCGAGGCGCTGTCCGGCGGCAACCAGCAGAAGGTGGTGGTCGGGCGCTGGCTGGAGATGGCGCGCCGCCTGCTCATCGCCGAGGACCCTACCGCCGGCGTCGACGTCGGCGCCAAGGCGGAGATCTACCGCCTGCTGGAAGCGGCACTCGACGGCGGGCTGGGCGTGGTCGTCGTCTCGACCGATTTCGAGGAGGTGGCGCGGCTGTGCCACCGGGCGCTGGTGTTCTCGCGCGGCGTGATCGTGGCCGAGCTGGCCGGCGACGCGCTGACCACGCAGGCGCTGATCCACGCCGCCTCGGTCAAGCTCGCGGCGTAAGGGGGACACGATGGCCACTTCGATCCGCTCGGCGGCGCTGGAGCCCACGCGCAGCGAGCTGTCGCGGCTGTCCGGGCCAGCGCGGCTGGCGCGCCTGGTTCCGGTGTATGGGTTGGTGTTGCTGATGCTGGCGCTGGCGGCGATGTTCTCGGTGCTGCTGCCGCAGACTTTCCCGACCTGGCTCAACTTGCGCTCGATCGTCAGCGACAAGGCGATCATCGCCATCCTGTCGCTGGCGGCGATGATCCCGATGGTGGCGGGCAAGATCGACCTCACGGTGGGCTACGGCATCGTGCTGTGGCACATCCTGGCGATCAGCCTGCAGACCATGTTCCACCTGCCCTGGCCGGTCGCGGTGCTGGCGATCCTGCTGCTGGGCGCCGGGGTGGGCCTGCTCAACGGCCTGCTGGTCGAGGTGGCGCAGATCGACAGCTTCATCGCCACCCTGGGCACCGGCACGGTGCTGTACGCGGTGGCGATGTGGCACTCGCAGGGGCGCCAGGTGCTGGGCGTGCTGCCGCGCGGGTTCTACGCCATCAACGGCACCAGCGTGCTCCACCTGCCGATCACCGGCTTCTACGTGCTCGCGTTGGCGGTCGTGCTGTGGCTGGCGCTCGAGTACCTGCCGGTCGGGCGCTATTTGTACGCGATCGGGGCGAACTCGAAGGCGGCGGCGCTGAACGGCATTCCGGTGCGGCGCTACACGGTCGCCTCGTTCGTGGCCTCCGGCACGCTGACGGCGGTGGCCGGCGTGATCCTGGCGAGTAAGCTGCGCATCGGCCAGGCCAGCGTGGGCCTGGAGTTCCTGCTGCCGGCGCTGGTCGGCGCGTTCCTCGGCTCGACCACGATCAAGCCGGGGCGGGTCAACGTCTGGGGCACGCTGGTGGGTGTCGCGATCCTTGCCATCGGCATCTCCGGCATCCAGCAATCGGGCGGCTCGTTCTGGGTCGAGCCGATGTTCAACGGCGTCACGCTGCTGGTCGCCATCGGCATCGCCGGCTACGCGCAGAGGAAGCGCGGCGCCGCGTCCAAGGCGCCCCGCGCGGCGCCCAACCATCCCGGCCTGGCGCCGGCAATCACCAAGGGAGTGTCCTGATGCGCCTGCGAGCGATCCTGTTGGCCTGCGCCGGTCTGGTTGTTGCGCAGGCGGCGCGCGCCGACTTCACCGCCGACTCCAAGCAGAAGGCGGCCGCCGCGACCGGTCGGGCCGACAAGTGGGACGGTCCCACCACCGGCCCCAAGGCGGTCGGCGGCAAGACCGTCGTGGTGATCGTGGGCGACATGAAGAATGGCGGCCCGCTGGGTGTCGAGCAGGGCGTCGAGCAGGCGGCGAAGGCGATCGGCTGGACGGTGCGGACGCTGGACGGCCAGGGCACCGTCTCGGCCCGCACCGCGGCGCTGGGCCAGGCGCTGACGCTCAAGCCGGACGGCATCATGGTCGTGGGCTTCGACGCCAACGAGCAGAGCGTGGGCCTCAAGGCCGCCGCCGACGCCGGCATCCCGCTGGTCGGCTGGCACGCGACACCGCTGCCGGGGCCGCAGGGCGGCTTGTTCGCCAACGTCACCAGCGTCTCGGCCGACGTCGCGGCCACGGCGGCGATGGAGGCGGTGGCGGACAGCGACGGCCACGCCGGCGTGGTGATCTTCACCGACAGCGTGTACCAGATGGCGGTCTACAAGGCGCGCGCGATGGAGGCGATCATCAAGAAATGCGCCGGCTGCACCGTGCTGGCGTTCGAGGACAGCCCGATGAGCGAGAGCAGCAGCCGGATGCCGCAGCTGACCACCTCGTTGCTGCAACGGTTCGGCGCCAAGTGGACCTACTCGCTGGCGATCAACGACCTGTATTTCGACTTCATGCCTCCTGCCCTGTCGGCGGCGGGCATCGAGGGCGACGGCTCGCCCAAGGCGATCTCGGCCGGCGACGGCTCGGAGAGCGCGTTCCAGCGTATCCGCGGCAAGCAGTACCAGATGGCGACGGTGCCGGAGCCGCTGACGCTGCAGGGCTGGCAGCTGGTGGATGAGTTGAACCGGGCGTTCAGCAAGGAGAAGTGGTCCGGCTACGTGCCGGGCGTGCATCTGGTGACGGCGGACAACATCCAGTTCGATGGCGGCCCGAATAACGTGTTCGATCCGGACAACGCGTACCGGGACCATTACAAGGCGATCTGGGGGAAGTAGCGCGCGGCACGGCGTTCAGCGGCCGCTCGACATCGGGGGGGCGGAGTGGCGGTGCAGCGGCGCGAAGCGACGGCGCCACGAGCCGCCTTGCAGCTGCGAACGACTCGCATTATCAAGGTGTGACGCAAGATCGGAGCACGCCATGCCGCGCAGCATCATCGTCATCTCCGCCTTCCTTGCAGTAGCGGCACCTTGTGCCGGTATGGCGTGGGCGACCGAACCCACGACACTGACACTCAAGGACCACGGGTTCTCCCCGGCCGAGATCAGGGTGCCGGCCCACGAACGGTTTCGTATCGTAATCGTCAATCAGGATGCCACGCCCGCCGAGTTCGAGAGCAGCGACCTGCGCGCCGAGAAGATCGTCGTCCCCGGCGGCAGGATCATCGTCACGGCGGGGCCGTTGCAGCCCGGCACCTACGCCTTCCACGACGACTACCACCCGGACACGGCGCGCGGCAGCGTCATCGTCGCCGAGCGGCAGGCGGGGAAATAAGGACGTGCTCGCCAGCCTGGTCATCGTGTTCCGCGAGGTGTTCGAGGCGGGGC
>CAXUHK010000219.1:0-6082 GCA_964250775.1 uncultured Acetobacteraceae bacterium
GTAGAACGCCAGTCCACAGGATGACCGCCGATGAAGTTACGTCCCCGGTTCGACGCGGCCCTGGCGCTCGCCGCCTGCGCACTGTTGGCGACCCCGGCCGGGGGCCGCCCCCGCGCGCCGGGCGGGGCGGCGGCCTGGGGCGGCGGGTCGGATGACCCCGGCGCCGCTGCACGCCGCCGGCGAGCGCCTGTTGCTCGACCCGTCGGGTGCCGTGTTCTGGCCGGCGCAACGCCTGCTCGCGGTGGCCGACCTGCATTTCGAGAAGGCATCGTCGGCGGCCCGCCACGGCAGCCTGCTGCCGCCCTGGGACACCAGGATCACCCTCGACCGCCTGGCGGCGCTGCTGCGGCGCTACTCGCCGCGGATCGTGGTGGCGCTGGGCGACAGCTTCCACGACCGCCACGCCAGCCAGCGGCTGCAGCCGCACGACGCCGCCCGGCTGCGCGCCATGGCGGCGCAGGCGTCGTTCGTCTGGGTGCTGGGCAACCACGACCCGCTGCCGCCGGATGGGCTCGGCGGTGTCGCGGCGGCGGAGTGGCGGGTCGGGCCGATGGTGTTCCGCCACCAGGCCAGTGCCACCGTGCGGCACGCGCTGGAGCTGTGCGGGCACCATCACCCGAAGGCGCTGGTCGCGGTGCGCGGCGCCACGGTGACGCGGCCGTGCTTCGTGGCCGACCCGCTGCGGCTGATGCTGCCGTCGCTCGGCGCCTACACCGGCGGGCTCGACGTGAGAAACCCGGCCATCGCTCGACTGTTTCCTCGGGGCGGCCGATTGTTCCTGTTGGGCCACGACCGCCTGTTCAGCTTCCCGCTGCGGCAGGCGGCGGCCGCGTGAGCCCGCGACAACGAGGCCTCGAATGGTTGCGTCCGAGAACCGCCCGGTAATCCTTTGGCTGCGCCGCGAACTGCGGCTGCACGACAACGCGGCCTTGGCGGCCGCCATCGCCAGCGGCCGCCCGGTGCTGCCGCTGTTCGTGCTCGACCGCGAGACGCCGGGCGACTGGGCGTCCGGCGCCGCTTCGCTGTGGTGGCTGCACGGCTCGCTGCAGGCGCTGGCCGCCGACTTGCGCACGGCCGGAGCCGCGCTGGTGCTGCGCCGGGGTCGCATCGCCGAAGTGCTGGCGGGGGTGGTCGCCGAGACCGGCGCGGTCGCGGTTTATTCCGGATACCCGGTCGAGCCGTGGGCGCGGTTCCTGCTCGACGGTCTCGCGGTGGGGGCGCCGATGCACCTGTCGCGCACCCTGACGCTGTATGAGCCCGGCAGCGTGCGCACCAAGACCGGCAGCGGCTACGGCGTGTTCACCCCGTTCTCGCGCGCCTGCCTGGCCCAGGGCGAACCACAACCCAGCCTGCCCGCGCCGTCCCGCATCCACGGCGCCACGGCGGCTTCCGAGCCGCTGGAGTCCTGGGGGTTGCTGCCGACCCGCCCTGACTGGGCCGCCGGCTTCCGCGCCACTTGGAAACCCGGCGAACGCGAGGCGATGGCACGGATGCGGCGCTTCGCGACCGAGGCGGTGGCCGGTTATGGCGACAGCCGCAACAGCCCCGGCGTCGACGGCACCGCCATGCTCTCGCCGCGCCTGCACTGGGGCGAGATCTCGCCAGGCCAAGCCTGGCACGCCGCGCGCGAGGCGGCTCCCGCCGCCACCGGCACCGCCGGCTGGATCAACGAGCTGCTGTGGCGCGAGTTCTCCGCCGACCTGCTCTGGCGGCACCCCACGCTGCCGGAACAGCCATTGCGGGGCGAGTTCGTACGGATGCCGTGGCGGCACGACGCCGCTGCGCTGCAAGCCTGGCAGCGCGGCCGCACCGGCATCCCGATCGTCGACGCCGGGATGCGCCAGCTCTGGCAGATCGGCTGGATGCACAACCGCGTGCGCATGATCACCGCCAGCTTCCTGGTCAAGCACCTGCTGATCGACTGGCGCGAGGGCGCGCTGTGGTTCTGGGACACGCTGGTCGACGCCGACCTCGCCAGCAACAGTGCGCAGTGGCAGTGGGTCGCCGGCTGCGGCGCCGACGCGGCGCCGTTCTTCCGCATCTTCAACCCGGTGCTGCAGGGCCAGAAGTTCGACGCCGACGGCGGCTACGTGCGCCGCTGGGTGCCGGAGCTGGCGCGGCTGCCGGACCGCCATCTGCACGCGCCCTGGGACGCGCCGGCCGAGGTGCTGGCCACCGCCGGAGTGGGGCTCGGCCGCGACTACCCACGCCCGATCGTCGACTTGGCGCAAGGCCGCGAGCGGGCGCTGGCGGCGTTCCGCACCCTGCGCCTGGCGCGTGCCGCGTGAGCGGCCCGGCGTCGCTGCCGCGCGACCGCGGCCTGCGCGTGGTGGGCGACGTGCACGGCGACCTGCGCGCCTTCGCCGCGGCCAGCGAGACCGACCTGTTCCTGGTGCAGTTGGGCGACCTGGTGGATTACGGCCGCGACAGCGCCGGCGCGTTGGAGCTGATGTTCCGCCTGATCGACGCCGGCCGCGGCCTGTTCGTGCTGGGCAACCACGACCTCAAGCTGGGCCGGGCGCTGGCCGGAAGGCAGGTGCGCCAGGACGGCCAGCTGGCGACCACGCTGGCGCAACTCACCCCCGAGCTGCGGCTGCGCGCCGGGCACGAGATCGCCCGCGCCCCCGCCTGGGTGCAGCGCCGCCACGCCAGCGGCACCGAGCTGTTCGTCCATGGCGGCTTCCACACCGCCATGGTGGACGCGCCGCCGCCGCCGCCCCCGGACGGCCACATCCACGGCGTCCTGGCGCGGGCGCTGTACGGCGAGCCGACCGGGCGGCTGCAACCGGACGGCTACCCCGAGCGCAGCCTGCGCTGGGTCGACCGCATTCCGGCTGGCATGAAGGTCTATGTCGGCCACGACCGCCGCAGCTCCGACGGGCGGCCGTACCTGCGCCGGGGCGCCAACGGCGGCAGCGCGCTGTTCCTGGACACCGGCGCCGGCAAGGGCGGCCACCTGTCCTGGATCGACCTGCCGGCCACCCAAGTCGCCGCCGGATCGATGGCGGCGCGTTAGGGCAGCGCGTCGGCGATGGAGCGGGCCAGCTTCGGCCAGTCCTGCCCACCCTCGCCGCTGCCGGTGCGCAGGATCACCGCTTGGCGTTGGCGCGAGACGAACAGCACCTGCCCGAAGATGCCTTGGGCATAGGCGTCGGCCGGACCGTCCGACCGCACCATGCGCCACCACAGATAGCCGTAATCCGGGTTCGGCTGGGCCGGCGCGGTCATCGCCTCGATCCAGGACGCAGGCAGGACTCCCGCGCCGCCACGCAGCACCAGATCGCCCAGCTTCAGGAAGTCGAGCGGGGCCGCGCCGATACCGCTCTCCATCTTCTCGAAGCCGCTTTCGCGGTCGAGGCTCCAGCTCGCCGGGAACTCGGCTCCCATCCGCCGCCACAGCCGGGTTTCCAGGAAGCTCGCCACCGTGCCGTGCGTCGCCCGCTCCAGCATCATGCCGAGCAGCATCGGGTTGCGGTCCTCGTAGTGGAACCGCGTGCCGGGCGGCACCGCCGGTTGCACCGCGCCGGCCACGCTGCGGCGCAGGTCGGGCGCGAAGTAGAACACCTGGTCGTCGCGCCACGGCCGGCTGAACGGGCCGTATGGGAAGCCGTTATGGGTGGCGAAGCCGGAGGTCATGCGCAGCAGGTCGCGGATCGTGATGCCGGAGCCGCGCAGCCCGGCCACTTCCGGCAACACTCGTTCAGCTTGCGTCCCGACCGCCGGCAACAGGCCGTCGGCGATGGCGGCGCCCACCAGCAGGCCGGTGACGGACTTCGCCATGGAGAACGACTGCTGCGGCGTAGCGGGGCCGCCGCCGCCGAAATACTTCTCGTAGGTCAGCTTGCCATGGTGCAGCACCAGGAAGCTGGTGGTGCCAGTGCGGGCCAGGACTCGCTCTAAACCCTCGCCGCCGACCGCACCCGCGTAGGCGGCAGGCACCGCGTCCGAGATCGCCCGCGGAAAATGCATCGGTGCGGTGGACGCGGCGACGGCGCGGGCGGGGAAACGCTCGCCGTCGAGCGGGCTGGGTCGCCGCCAGACCACGATCCGGCGCAAATACTCGGGGCCGTACCAGACCGCCACCGCGCCCAGGTCGACCGCCACCGCGAGGCAGAGCAACCCGAGCCCCGCCAGCGGCAACCAGGTCATCCGCCGGCGGCGCTCAGACCGGCTCGCCGGCATCCATCGCCGCCAGGAACGAAGCGGCACGGGCGCGCAGCGCGTCACGGCGGGCCGGGGCCATCTTCTCCCAGGTCCGCACCGGCATCGCCATGCGGGTGTTGGCGGCGAAACGCCGCTCGTGGCGGGCGATGAAGTCCCAGTACAACGCGTTGAACGGGCAGGCGCGCGGCCCGGTCGCGTCGCGCACGTCGTAGTGGCAGCCGACGCAATAGTCGCTCATGCGGTTGATGTACGCCCCCGAGGCCGCGTACGGCTTCGATCCCATGATGCCGCCATCGGCGAACAGCGCCATGCCACGCACGTTGGGCATCTCCACCCATTCGTAGGCGTCGGCGTACACGACCATGTACCACTCGTCGACGTCGTCCGGGTGCAGCCCGGCCAGCAGCGCGAAGTTGCCGGTAATCATCAGCCGCTGGATATGGTGGGCGTAGGCGTGCGCCCGGGTCTGGCCGATCGCCTGCGCCATGCAGCGCATCCGCGTCTCGCCCGACCAGTACAGCCACGGCATCGGCCGCGTCGCCTCCAGCGCGTTCATACGCCGGTACTCCGGCACCTTCAGCCAGTAGACGCCGCGCACGAACTCGCGCCAGCCGAGCACCTGGCGCACGAAGCCCTCGACCGCGTTGAGCGGCGCCAGGCCCTCGCGGAACGCCGCCTCGGCCGCCCGGCACACCGCCAGCGGCGACAGCAGGCCGCAGTTGAGCGAGGTCGAGATCAGGGCGTGGAACAGCGTCGCCGCGTCGCTGCGCATGGCGTCCTGCCAGTCGCCGAACCGCGCCAGCCGGTTGGTCAGGAAATCGTCCAGCGCCGCCTCGGCCTGCGCCGCCGTCACCGGCAGCGCGAAGCCCTCGACGTCGCCGAAATGGTCGGGAAAGTGCTGGGTCACCAGCGCCATCACCTCCTCGGTGACGGCATCGGGCGCGAAGCGCGGCACGTCCGGCAGCGCCATGCCGCGCGGCAGGCGCTTGCGGTTCTCGGCGTCGAAGTTCCAGCGCCCGCCCTCCGGCCCCGATTCGGCGTCGAGCAGCAGCGCGTGGCGACGGCGCATGTCGCGGTAGAAGAACTCCATGCGCAGCGAACGCTTGCCCGCCGCCCAGTCGCGGAACTCACGGATGCCGCACAGGAAGCGGTCGTCGGCGCGGATGTCGACCGGGCAGCCGGCCGCCTCGTGCCAGCCGCGCATGTCGTCCAGCACCCGCCACTCGCCCGGCTCGGTCACGACCACGCTCTCCGCCCGATGCCGCGTCGCCGCCCGCGCCATCTCGCCGCGAAAGCTCTGGGTGTTGCCGGGATCGTCCAGCCGCACGTAGTCGACCCGCAGCCCGCGCTCGGTCAGTTCCGCCGCGAAGTGCCGCATGGCCGAGAGGATCAGCGTGATCTTCTTCGCATGGTGGCGCACGTAGGTGCACTCGGCCACCACCTCGACCAGCAGCACGACATCTTCCGGCGTCGCGTCGCGCAGCGAGGACAGGCCGTGCGAGAGCTGGTCGCCCAGCACCATCCGCAGCACGCCCATCCGATCAGCCCTTGGTGCGGACCGTGGAGCGGCCGCCGTCGACCGCCAGCACCTGCCCGGTGATCCAGCCCGCCTCGCCCGACAGCAGGAACGCCGCCATCGCCGCCGCGTCGTCCGGCTCGCCCAGGCGCGGGATCGGGTGCTGGCCGGCGATCGCCTTGGCCAGCGCCGCGTTCTCGGTCATCGGCGCCGCGATGCCGGAGCGGGTCAGGCTCGGGGCGATGGCGTTGACCCGGACCTGCGGCGCCAGCTCGGCCGCGAGCGAAACGGTCAGCGCCTCGACCGCGCCTTTGGCCATGGCGATCACCGCATGGTTGGCGAAGCCCGCGCGCACCGCCACGGTGCTGAACAGCACGACGCTGCCGCCTGCCGCCCGCAACG
>CAXUHK010000220.1:0-4884 GCA_964250775.1 uncultured Acetobacteraceae bacterium
CGATGGTGTCCTCGACGAAGCCGCTCTCGTTCAGCGTGTCGGTGTGGATCATCACTTGCACGTCGAAGCGGTCGGCGACCGACAGGCAGCAGTCGATCGCCGCCGGGGTGGTGCCCCAGTCCTCGTGCAGCTTGAGCGAGCTGGCGCCGGCGCGGATCATCTCCTCCAGCGCAGCCGGCCGGCTGGCGTTGCCCTTGCCGGCGAAGGCGAGGTTGACCGGCAGCCCCTCGGCGGCCTGCAGCATCCGGGCGAGGTGCCACGGTCCCGGCGTGCAGGTGGTGGCGGACGTGCCGGTGGCGGGGCCGGTGCCGCCGCCGACCAGCGTGGTCATGCCGGCCGCCAGCGCTTCCTCGACCTGTTGCGGGCAGATGAAGTGGATGTGGCTGTCGACGCCGCCGGCGGTGACGATCTTGCCCTCGCCGGCGATGATCTCGGTGCCGGGCCCGATGACGATGGTGACACCGGGCTGCACGTCGGGATTGCCGGCCTTGCCGATGGCGGCGACGCGGCCGCCCACGATGGCGATGTCGGCCTTGACGATGCCCCAGTGGTCGATGATGAGCGCGTTGGTGATGACGGTGTCGACGGCGCCCTCGGCCTGCGACGCCTGCGACTGGCCCATGCCGTCGCGGACCACCTTGCCGCCGCCGAACTTCACCTCCTCGCCATAGCTGGTGAAATCCCGTTCGACCTCGGCCCAGAGGTCGGTGTCGGCGAGGCGCACGCGGTCGCCGGTGGTCGGGCCGTACATGGCGGCGTAGGCGGCGCGGGCGATGCGGGCCATCAGAGCGGACCCATGACGTCGCCACGGAAGCCGTAGACCGTGCGGCCGCCGCCGAACGGCACCAGCGTCACCTCGCGCGACTGTCCCGGCTCGAACCGCACCGCGGTGCCCGCCGCGATGTCGAGCCGCTGGCCACGGGCGGCGGCGCGGTCGAACCGCAGCGCCGGGTTGGTCTCGGCGAAATGGTAGTGGCTGCCGACCTGGATCGGCCGGTCGCCGGCGTTGCTCACCGTGAGCGTGGTGCGCGCTGCGACGGCGTTGACCTCGATGTCGCCCGGTCGCGTCTCGACCTCGCCCGGAATCATCAGCGGATCGGCTCGTGGACCGTGACGAGCTTGGTGCCATCGGGGAAGGTGGCCTCGACCTGCACGTCCTGGATCATCTCGGCGATGCCCTCCATGACCTGCTCGCGGGTCAGCACGTGGCCACCGGCCTGCATCAGGTCGGCGACGCTGCGGCCATCGCGGGCGCCCTCGACCACGAAGTCGGTGATGAGCGCGACCGCCTCGGGATGGTTCAGCCGGATGCCGCGTTCCAGCCGCCGACGCGCCACCATGGCGGCGGTGGCCACCATCAGCTTGTCCTTCTCGCGCGGGGTCAGGTTCAAGCGCCTCTCCTCAGCACAGCCAGGTTCTCAACACAGCCAAGTTCTCAACACAGCCAAGTCCTGGGCAGTGTGCGGCCATCGCGCAGCGACGACAATGCGGCGATCACCGCCACGCGCAAATCCGCCCCGTCGCGTGCCAGCAGCCGCACCACAAGCATCCCGTCCCACGCCGACGCTCCCGCCTGCGCCGACATCGCCTCCATTGCCGCGCGCACCGCGTCGAGGCGCCCCGGCGCGTCCGGGGCGACCAGCACCAGCGTCGCCAGCGCGGCGCACCCGCCACCGATGGCCGGGCGGTCGAGCGCCGCCGCGCACTCGCCGTGCAGGCGGATCGCGTCGTGCAGCAGCAGCCGGCCGTCGCGGCGGATGCGGATGGTGTCGGACAGCCGGACCGTGCGCACCCGCTCGCCCATGGCGGTGCGGCCGAACACCAGCGCCTCGACGCCGAGGAATCGGGCATTGCCGGCCATCTCGACATCGAGCCGGCGGTCGAGCGCCGCGCCGTCGAACACGATGCCCTCCTGCGGCAGCCACTCCAGTGCGGCGTCCGCGGCGAGCCGTATCGTGGTCCGCACATGCGAGGCGGAATCGTCCGGCAACGCCCGGTAGAACCGCTCGGCCGCCTGCGACGCGACGGTGACGCTGGCGCCTGCCCGCAGCGTCAGCGCGGTCGCGAGCCGGTCGCCGCCGGCGACGCCGCCGCCAGTGTTCAACGTGGTCGCCTCGGCGCGCCCGGCCGCGCGGGGGAAGCGGGCCTTGAGGCAGCCTTCCTGGCGCAGATCCTCCAGCGCCGTGATCGGGCCGCGTCGCTTCCATGACAACCGAAGCTCGCCCAGGGCACGCTGATGCATCGGGCGATCCTGCGGGGCGGCAACCATCCGTCGGTGCAATAAACCCTCGCGCCGGCGCTGCGTAGTCCTCTGCATCAAGGAGGATCACGCCATGAAGGCTCTCTGTTGGCACGGCAAGGGCGACATTCGCTGCGACACCGTCCCCGACCCGAAGATCGAAGGTGCCGGCGACGTCATCATCAAGGTGACGTCGTGCGCCATCTGCGGCAGCGACCTGCACCTCCTGGGCGGCTTCGTGCCCACCATGGAGCGCGGCGACATCATGGGCCACGAGACCATGGGCGAGGTGGTCGAGGCCGGCAGCGGTGTGACCAGGCTCAAGAAGGGCGATCGCGTCGTGGTGCCGTTCACCATCTCCTGTGGCGAATGCCGCATGTGCAAGATGACCAACTTCTCGGCCTGCGAGCGCACCAACCCGAACGGCGCGCAGCAGGCCAAACAGTATGGCTACCCGCTGGCCGGGCTGTTCGGCTTCTCGCATTTGACCGGCGGCTTCTCGGGCGGGCAGGCGGAATACCTGCGCGTGCCGTACGCCGATGTCGGGCCGATCAAGGTGCCTGAGGGCCTGACCGACGAGCAGGTTCTGTTCCTGTCGGACATCTTCCCGACCGGCTACATGGCCGCCGAGCACTGCGAGATCCAGCCCACCGACACCATCATGGTGTTCGGCTGCGGCCCGGTCGGCCAGATGGCAATCAAGTCGGCGATGCTGCTCGGCGCCAAGCGGGTGATCGCCGTCGACACCGTGCCGGAGCGCATGGCGCTGGCCCGCGCCTCGGGCGCCGAGACGCTGGACTACACCGAGGGCCGCCTCCAGGAGCGCCTGCTGGAGATGACCCACGGCCAAGGCCCCGACGCGGTGATCGAGGCGGTCGGCATGGAGAGCCACGGCGAGATGGGCGTGCTGGAGCGCGTGACCTCGGCGGTGTCGTCGGTCGAGCGGCCGTTGGCGCTGAACGAGGCGATCATCGCCTGCCGCCCGGGCGGCATCGTGTCGGTGCCGGGCGTGTTCGGCGGCGCGGTCGGGCCGGTGCAGATGGGCGCCTACATGCAGAAGGGCCTGACCATGAAGACCGGACAGACGCATGTGCAGCGCTACCTGCAGCCGCTGATGGACCGCATCCAGAAGGGCGAGATCGACCCCTCGTTCATCATCACGCATCGCGTGTCGCTGGAGGAGGCGCCGGAAGCCTACAAGACCTTCCGCGACAAGAAGGACGGCTGCATCAAGGTGGTGATGCACCCGAACGGCTGAGCGCGCGTCAGTAGCCGACCGCGCTGCCCGCCGGGCGGCGCGGGTCGTGCGCCCCGTAAAGCACGCCGGGACGCATCGCACCGGACAATGCGGCGTCATTGCCCGAGTTGGGCGGGGTGGCTTCCTGGCCCGGGCCAACCAGGATCAACTCCCCCGATCCCCACGGCGTCTGCTCGGTCAGTCGATAGCCCATTGCGCGCAACGCCGCCTGCGTATCGGGCGACAGGGCGAACGGCTCCATGTAGATCGTATCGGGCAGCCATTGCTGGTGCAGGCGGGGCGCATCGACCGCCTCCTGCGCGGCCATGCCGTAATCGACCACGTCGAGCAGCACCTCCAGCACGGTGGTGACGATGCGCGAGCCACCGGGCGAGCCGAGCGCCATCGCGACGTGGCCGTCGCGCATCAGGATGGTCGGCGCCATCGACGAGAGCGGCCGCTTGCCGGGCGCTATGGCGTTCGCCTCGCCCTGCACCAAGCCGAACAGGTTCGGCGTGTCGGGCGTCACGGTGAAATCGTCCATCTCGTCGTTCATCAGCACGCCGGTGCCGGGCGCCATCACGCCCGCGCCGAACGCGCCGTTCAGCGTGTAGGTGACGCTGACCGCGTTGCCCGCCGTGTCGAGCACGTCATAGGCGGTGGTCTCCGCCTTCTCGTGCGGCGGCACACCGGGCCGCAGCGCCGCCGACGGCGTGGCGCGCGGGCCGATCGCCGCCCGGATCGCGCCGGCATAGGCGGGCGAGAGCAGGCGCGCCAACGGGTTGGCCACGAACGCCGGATCGCCGAGCGTGGTGTTGCGGTCGAGATACGCGTGCCGCATCGCCTCCGCCAGGACGTGAACCTCGGCGGCGCCGTGCCAGCCCATCGCGTGCAGGTCGTAGCCCGCCAGCACGTCGAGGATTTCGCACAGCGTCGTGCCGCCGGACGAGGGCGGCGGGGCGGAGAGCACGGCATAGCCGCGATAGCCGCACGTCAGAGGCGCCGCCTCGGCGACGCGGTACGCGGCGAAATCGTCGGCGGTGAGCAGGCCGCCGGCGGCGATGCTGGCCTGCGCCACGGCCTGCGGCAGCCGACCGTGATAGAACGCCTCCGGGCCGCCGGCGGAGATGGCGGCCAGGGTGTCGGCGAGGTCGGGCTGCAGCAACCGCTCCCCCGGACGCAGCGGGGCATGGTCGGGACGCAGGAAGATGCGCGCCAGTTCCGGGTCGCCGGCGAACTCCGCGGTGCGCACACGCAGGGTGTCGGTGTCGGCCGGCGTCAGCTCGAACCCTTCGCGGGCCAGCCGGACCGCCGGCGCCATGACCTGCGCCCGGCTCATCGTGCCCCAACGCGCCAGGGCCGCATCCAGCCCGGCCACGGTGCCCGGGACCGCCCCCGCGCGCCAGCC
>CAXUHK010000220.1:4894-5893 GCA_964250775.1 uncultured Acetobacteraceae bacterium
GCAACTTCTTGGGGATCGCGCTGGCGAAGAAGTACCCCCCCCGGGCCGCCGCCCGCCCGCCCACGGGGCCCGGCCCCGCCACCGCGCGCCAGCCGAACAGGCTGGCGTGGGCCACCGGCCGGTGCCGCGTGTCGAGGAACATCGCGGCACTGGATGCGGCCGGCGCGATCTCGCGGAAATCGAGGAACACGTCACGCGCCGGACCGCGCGGGCCGGCGGCGAGATGCGCCACCATGAACCCCCCGCCGCCGATGTTGCCGCAGCACGGGTTGACCACCGCCTCGGCGTAGCCCACGGCCACCGCCGCGTCGACGGCGTTGCCGCCGGCGCGCAGGATGTCGAGCCCGACCTGCGAGGCCAGGTGCTGCGCCGTGACCACCATGGCGTGCGCCGCCTCGGCGGCCGGCGGCGAGGCGGCCTGCGCCGGGGCGCCCGCCCACAGCAAGGCCGCGCCGAGCAGGCACAGGCGCGTCAATTGATCGCCTCGTCCGGCTCGACACCGTAGAAGTCGGCGCGCCTGAGCCAGCCGCGATACCCGCCGGCCTGCAGCTCGCACCAGTCCGACTGCGTGGCGCAGCTTCGGACGTAGCCGACCACGCCGGGCTTCAGCAGCGCCACCGGCTTCGCGTCGTCGCTGGCGGACTGGCGCAGCGTGCGCTCCGCCGCCTTGACCATGAAGCCGCGCCGGCCGGTGAGGGTTGCCTGATGCACCCAGCCCTTGGTGCCGTCGGGATCGCTCACCAGCCGCCACGCCTCGAACTCGCGGGTGATCCGCACCGGAAGGTTGCGGCGGTGGTACTGCCAGTCGATCGGGTATTGCAGGCCGGGACCGCTGCGCAAGTTGACCTCGTCGGAGCGGAACGCCACCCAGCGCGGCAACGGCAGGCCGGTGACGGTGCCCTTGGTTGGATCGAGCTTCGGCGGCTCGGCGACGGCCTTCTCGACGGCGGGCTGCTCGACCACGGGCGGGACGGCGGCCGTGGCGCCTGCCGCCGCGCC
>CAXUHK010000221.1:0-5855 GCA_964250775.1 uncultured Acetobacteraceae bacterium
AGCGGCCACGGCGCGCGGCCACGCAGCACGTAGGTGTCAAGCGCCGCGTGCGCCAGGCCGCCGAACAGCCCGAATTTGGCGAAGCCGGGGCGGATGTTGCGCACGCCGCGCAACTCGTCGCCGAGCCAAGAGTCGTGCAGCGCTTGCCGATAGTCGACCGGGTCGCTGCCGCCTGCGGCGCGAGCGCGTACGATTGACTCGGCGGCCAGCATCCCCGACTTCATCGCCGCATGGGTGCCCTTGATCTTGGGCACGTTCAGGAAACCGGCCGTGTCGCCGATCAGGCAGCCGCCGGGGAAGGTGAGCGTCGGCAGCGACTGCCAGCCGCCTTCGCTCAGCGCGCGGGCGCCGTAGCCGACCCGCCGCCCGCCGGCGAAGTGGCCGCGCACCGCCGGATGCGCCTTGAACCGCTGCATCTCCTCGAACGGCGACAGGAACGGGTTGCGGTAGTCGAGCCCGACCACGAAGCCGTACGACACCAGGTTGTCGCCCCAGTGGTACAGCCACGAGCCGCCGTAGGTGCCGCGGTCGAGCGGCCAGCCGATCGAGTGCTCGATGAACCCCGGCCGGTGCTGCGACGCGGGCACCTCCCACAGCTCCTTGACGCCGAGCGCGTAGGTCTGCGGGTCGGACCCGGCGCGCAGGTCGAAGCGCTCGACGAGCTGCTTGGTCAGGCTGCCGCGGCAGCCCTCGGCGAAGATCGTCACCGCGCCGCGCAGCTCCATGCCGCGCTGATGGTTGGTTCCGGGCAGGCCGTCGCGGCCGATGCCCATGTCGCCGGTGGCGATGCCGACTACGCGGCCGCCCTCCTCCAGGAATTCGGAGGCGGCGAAGCCGGGGTAGATCTCGACGCCCGCCGCCTCCGCCAGCCCGCCCAGCCAGCGACACAAATTGCCCAGCGAGCCGATCAGGTTGCCATGGTTGCGCATCTGCGGCGGCGTCGGCAGCTTCCAGGCCCGCCGCCCGGTCAAATAGACGAAGCGATCCTCGCCGGCCGGCGTCATCGCCGGCGGATCCTGCTCGCGCCAATCCGGCAGCAACTCGTCCAGCGCGCGCGGCTCGATCACCGCACCCGACAGGATGTGCGCGCCGACCTCGCTGCCCTTCTCGACCACGCAGACCGAAATTGCCGGGTCGAGCTGCTTGAGCCGGATCGCCGCCGCCAGGCCTGCCGGACCCGCGCCCACGACCACGACATCGTAGTCCATCGACTCGCGCGGCTCGAACCCGGACATGGCGTTGACATCTGGCATGGCGTTCTCCTCGACCGTCGCGCGACGGTGTGCTGCAGAATAGGTGCGTTGCCCGGTTGCACAATTCCCGAGGCCGCCGGATTGTCCGGCATGGACCCCTTGGCAGCGTTGCGGCTGCAGCTCGAATGGGGCGCCGACGAGGCGCTCGACACCCGGCCCATCGCGCGGACCGGCCCACCTGCCGACCTGCACCCCGCCGCCTTGCCGTCAGCCGCCCCCGGCCCAGCCTTGGCGGTCGTGCCCGCGACGGGGGTCGCCGCGCGGGCCGAGGCCGCCGCGGCGCGAGCTGGGTCGCTCGGCGACCTCGAGCGCGAGCTGGCCGCGTTCGACGGTTGCAGCCTGGCCGTGACCGCGACCTCGATGGCGTTCGGGGCTGGACCCACAGGCGCGTCGCTGATGGTGGTGGGTGACGCGCCGGGCGCCGACGAGGACCGCCTCGGCCGCCCGTTCGCCGGCCGCGAAGGGGAATTGCTGGAACGGATGCTGGGCAGCATCGGCGTGGCGTGGGACGGGGCGCGGCTGGCGCTGGTCGTCCCCTGGCGCCCTCCCGGCGGCCGGCCTCCGACGCCGGCGGAAATCGCCGCGTGCGTGCCGTTCCTGCACCGCCAGGTGGCACTGGTGGCGCCGCGGCACCTCGTGGCGATCGGCGCGCTGCCGGCCCGCGCCCTGCTCGGCGAGGCGGCCAACCCGACACGCAACCGGGGCCGCTTGGTCGCCGCCCGAATACCGGGGCTGGAGGGCGCGATACCGACGCTGTTGCTGGCGCCGCTGCAACAATTCGCCAAACGTTCCGAGTACAAGGCGAACGCCTGGGCGGGGCTGCGCCAGCTTCGCCGCGCGCTCGATCGGGCTCCCGATTAGTTGATCAAGCTCTGCGCCCCAACCTATTGAGGCTGCACCTTTGCGTTTGCCAGTTTTAGGTTTTGTTACCCGCCACAGTTGTATTGTCAGGTTTTGCTGTGTAGCGACGGTTTGTGATGCACAAACCTCGTTGCGCCGACGTCCGTTCGTCGGCCGTCACGGCGATGTTGGCTGGAACGATGTTCCTGGCGGGCGTGGGGGGTTCGCCGGCGGGCGCCGAGCCGGAGGGCCGGGCCGCTTCCGAGGCGCGGACCGCCGCGGCCACGCGGACCGTATCGGACGCGCGAACCGGCCTCTCGATCGGCGACACCGCGTACGCCATGCCGCGGCTCTCGGCCCCGGAGCCTGAGGCTGAGGTGGCGTTGCCGCAGCCGCTGGCGTCCGGTGAGGCGGCGCGCATCCGGCGCATCTACCAGTTGCAGGCCCATGGCGACATGACCGCGGCGGGGCGCGAGACGGCGCAGCTCGGCACCGCCGGCGTGTTGGCGCAGGCGATGCTCGGACACGTGCTGGCCGACCGCCACCTCTCCCGGTTCACCAGGCCGGGCGCCGACGAGTTGCGCGGCTGGCTGGCGCGTTGGCCCGACCTGCCGGAGGCCGCCGATGTGCGCGACCTGCTGGTGCAACGGCTTCGGGCGAAGGAGCGGCACGTCCATGCCGCCGAGGCGCCTCCGCTGCCGGCCAACCCGACGCTCGCGGTGCCGAAAGCCGCGTCCGATACGGACGACGCGGACGACGCGCAACAGGGGCTGTCGCGCAGCGCCGACCTCGACCAATCGCTCTGGGCGGCGGCGCGGCATCGCGGCGGCGGCGGCGTCACCCGGCTGCTCGCGCGCACCAGCGGCCTCGATGCGCCATACCGCTCGCAGTTGCTGGGCGAAGCGGGGCGCATCCTGTTCGCGCAGGGCAGCGACGCCGAGGCGTACGACCTTGGCGCGGCGGGGACGGAAGCCTGCCGGCGCGCGCGCCAGTCGGAGGATTGCCGCGTCGCGTCCGACGCCGGCTTCTCGGCCGGGCTCGCGGCCTGGCGCATGGGCCGCTTCGACCTGGCGCGGCCGATGTTCGAGGCGGCCTGGCACGCGCGGCTGACCACGACCGGGCGACGGGCGGGTGCGGCGCTGTGGGCCGCCCGCGCGGCGCTGCGGACCGGGGACTTCGACGCCTATGGGCTCTGGCTGAACCGGGCGGCGCTGGAGCGCGGCACGTTCTACGGCCTGCTCGCGCAACGGATGCTGCAGCTCTCCCGCGCGGCCGGCGCCCGCGACGGCTGGGGCGGGCAGGACACGCTGAGCGTGGCCGACGTCGACGCGGTGGCCGCGACGCCGGCGGGCCGGCAGGCGTTGGCCTTGCTGCAGGTCGGCCAGCGCGGCCAGGCGGAAGCGGAATTGCGTCGGCTCTGGCCGCAGATGCAGGCGACGCCGGCGCTGCGGCGCGGGGTGCTGCTGGTCGCCGATCGCGCGCAACTCACCGACCTCGCGGCGCAACTGGACGAGCTGCGCCGCGACGCCGACCGCGGCCCCAGGGGCGCCGAGGCGTCGCAGCCCCGTCGCAGCGCCTGGTTCCGCATCCCCGACCTGCGCCCGCAGGGCGGCTTCCGGGTCGATCCGGCGCTGGTGCTGGGCCTGGTGCGGACCGAATCCAACTTCGACAACGCCACCGTCTCCTCGGTCGGCGCGTCCGGCATCATGCAGCTCATGCCGGACACCGCGAGCTTCATCGTCGATGGCGCGGGAGAGGGCCATGGCCGCCCGGCGACCAGCGACGCGCGGCTGCGCGAGATGCTGGCCGATCCCGCGTCGAACCTGGCGTTGGGGCAGCGCTACGTGGTCTACCTCGCCGGCCGCTCGCTGGTGAACGGCAGCCTGGTGCATCTGTTGGCCAGCTACAATTGCGGGCCTAGCCGCATGGCGCAGTGGATCGGCGGCCTGCGCGACCAGGGCGACCCGCTGCTGTTCATCGAAGCCGTCCCGATCGACGAGACGCGCCACTTCATCGCGCGCGTGCTCACCTACACCTGGCTCTACGCGAGCCGGCTGCGGCTGCCGGCGCCGAGCCTGGACGAGCTGGCCGTGGGCGCCTGGCCGCGCTACCGTCCGTTGCCGGCGCACTATGACTTTCCCGAGCACCTGCATTGAAAGCGGGGCCACTGACGGAGGGGCGATGCCCGGAATAGACCAATCCCGATCGTTCGTCGCGGTGCGGATCGCGGTGCTCACCGTCTCGGACACCAGGACCGCCGCGAACGACAGCTCGGGCGACGCGCTGGCGGCGCGGATCGGCGCCGCCGGGCACCAGGTCGCCGACCGCGCCATCGAGCGCGACGATGCCGGCCTGATCGAGGCGCGGCTGCGGGCGTGGATCGCCGAACCCGGCATCGATGTCGTCGTCACCACCGGCGGGACCGGCATCACCGGGCGCGACGTGACGCCGGAGGCGTTCGAGCGGGTGATGGAGAAACGCATCGACGGCTTCGGCGAGCTGTTCCGGATGCTGAGCTTCCAGAAGATCGGCACCTCGACCATGCAGTCCCGTGCCCTCGCGGGCGTCGCCGGCGGCACCTACCTGTTCGCGCTACCGGGCAGCACCGGCGCGGTGCGCGACGCCTGGGACGACATCCTGGTCTGGCAGCTCGACGCCCGGCATCGCCCGTGCAACCTGGTCGAACTGATGCCGCGGCTGCGCGAGCATCTCGGCTAGGTCCTCGGCGGTGTCCAGGTCGGACAACACCCGCAACATGGCGGTGGGCCGGCTGGCGAAGTTGGCCAGGGTGTCGCGCAGCGCCCACGCGCTCGACCAGCGCACGCCGGCGAACGGCGGCGCCGGCCGGCGCGGGCCCATCGCCACCAGCCAATAGCCGCCGTCGCGGGCGGGGCCGAAAACCGCCTGGGCGCGCCCGAGGCCACGCAGGCCGGCCGCGACGTCGCTGGCGCGCAGCTCGGGGATGTCGCTGCCCACGATCGCCACCCGGCGGCGCGGCCAGCGCCGGAACGCCAGCGTCATGCGCCGCTCCAGCGTGCCGCTTCCCTGCGGCACCGGCGGCAGGCCGCGCAGCCACGGCCCGGCGGCGCGGTCCGGCGTCACCGCGACCACCGTGCGGTAGCGCCGGTCGGACGACAGCGCGCGCAGCGTCGCGTCGAGCATCCGCCGGTACAGGCGCCACGCCGCCCGGTCGCCCAGCGCGCGGGCCAGCCGCCGCGTGCCCGTGCCCAAGGTCGGCGCGCGGGCGCACCCCCCCCCGCCGTCCCGCAAGCGTACAGCCGCCGCAGCACGCGTGGCGGCACGCCGGCGAAGTACAGCGTCAGGCAAGCGAGGTTGCGGGCGCCGCGCGCGGTCCAGCCGTCGCGCTCCCAGCGCTGCGCCGAGGTCGTCGCCTGCGCATCGAGCGCCACCAGGCGGCGGCGGCCGATCCGGCGCGCCAGGTCGACATCCTCCATGAGCGCCAGCGGCCGGACACCCCCCACCGCCGCCAGCAGCCGGCGCGAGATCAGCAGGCCCTGGTCGCCGTACGGCAGCCCGAGCCTGGCGCTGCGCCCGGCGACCGCCCGCTCGATGCGGCGCGCGCGCGGATGGGGGCTGTCCAGCCGCAGCCGGAAGTACCCGGCCAGCGACGTCGACCGCGCCATGGCGGCGCGCACGACCGGCTCCCAGCCGGATTGCGGCACCGTGTCGGCATGGAGCAGCAGCAGCCAGTCGCCGGTGGCCACGGCAACGCCGGCCGCGAGCTGCGAGCCTCGTCCGCGC
>CAXUHK010000222.1:0-2367 GCA_964250775.1 uncultured Acetobacteraceae bacterium
CCCCGGCGCCGCCCGCCCCGGCCCCCCCCGCCGCCCGGCGGGGGCCCCCCCCCCGCGCCGTGGTGCCGCGCGGGCGCAAGCTCTGGCTGCTCGGCCGTTCCCTCGCGGCCGCCGGCGTTCGGCACCAGGCGTCGGCGCCCCCCATCGCCGCCGCGCGGCACCTGATCGGCGCGGTGGCCGAGCTGCCCCGCGCCGCGCGCCGCGATCCATGCTGGAGGACCGGGTCGCGTGGCTGTGCGAGCTGTTCGAGCAGTTGGAGCGCCGGCAAGCGCCGCGCGCCAGCCGCCGTTGAACCGTGCGGGCTGAGCCGTGTGGGAGACGCTGGCGCGCTACGAGTGGGTGGTGCTGCTGGTGATCCCGATCGGCCTCGGCGTCGCGGAGCTGATCGCCGTCAACCGGGCGATCCGCCGCGCGAAGCCGCCGCCGGAGTGAACGGGCCGCTGTTCAGCAAGAAGGCGCGCGGCACGCGGAACGGCAGCATCGCCTGCACCCAGGGGGCGGCGAACCGGTCGAGCCACAGGCTCTCGTGCATCGCCGTGACCGGCTCGCCGCCGAGGTGCGAGGCGATCACCGAGCGGGCGTAGAACGGCGCGTCGAGCAGCGTCGCGCGCACCTGCGCCGCGTGGCCGGGATCGGCGCGGGTGCGGCGGTCGATGCCCCAGCGCGAGCGGCGCAGCGCGGCCCAGGGCGGCGGCTCGATCGGGCGCACCGTGCCGGCGCGATCGACCGCGATCGCCACCGCCCGCTCGCTGCCGTCGCGGCGCACCGCGTCGTAGAGAATCACCGCGCCGTCGCGGGTCGGCGCGCGCGACCAGTGCCAGTTGTCGAAGTCCCGCTCCAGCGCCGCGTCGCCGTCGTTGCTGTCGAGGTAGCCCGGCCCTTCCCAGCGCAGCCCCGGCCGGTTCAACGCCACCTCGACCCGCGACACCGGCGCCAGCGGCGACCAGCGGTGCCGGCCGGCGGCGTCGAGCGGGACGGTGTGCCCGGTCAGCGCCGCAGGGCGCACCCGGATGGTGCCGCGCACCCGACGGGGCACGTAGGCGGCCATCTCGTCGAGTTCGATCGTGAGCGCCTCGCCGTCCCAGGACAGCGCGCTTGGCCCGATGCGCAGCGTCCGCGCGTCACGCGCCACGTCGGCGCGGCCGCGCTCGGTGAACGCCCAGCGGCGGGCGCGCGGCCCGTGCAGCACGACGTTGACGGCGCAGTGGTCGAGCGGGTCGCCGGCGCCGAACCGGCGGCTCCAGGCGTAGTACGGCGAGAACACGCTGCCGAGGAAGGCGATGATGGTGAGGCCATACCGGCCGTCGTCGCTCAGCGCGTCGACATACCACCAGGCATAGCCGTGCGGCGGGACGGCCCGGTCGAAACGCGGCTCGCCAGCACGCTCGCCGCCGCCTGTCGCCCCGACAGCGCCGCCATCGGCACCCCCCCCCCCGGATGCACCCGGCCCCCTGCCAGGAACAGCCCCGGCAGCGCCGTGCGCGCCCCCGGCCGGCGGAATGCCGCCATCGCCCCGTGCATCGCCCGGCCGTACAGCGCTCCCCCGGTCGCCGGGAACAGCCGCTCCCAGTCCGCCGGCGTGGTCGCCAGCGTGTTCGTGGCCGTGCGCTCGATCCTGAGGCCGCAGGCTTCCAGCAGGCCGAAGCTCCGTGTCGCGCATTGGTCGATCTCCGTGGCGGGAAAGGCTCGCCGGTCGCCCGAGGCCGGCGCGTTGACCAGGCACAGCAGCCGCTCCGCCGCGCCACCGTGGCCGCCCGCCGCGTCGCGGTCCTGGGCGCAGACGTAGACCGTGGGTGTCGCCGGCAGCCGGTCGCGGTGGAACACGTCGTCGAACTCGCTGGCGTAGTCGGCCGAAAAGAAGACGTTGTGGCGCAGCAGCGGAAAACCCGCGGTGCCTGCCAGCATCGCCCAGGTCAGCGCCGACAGCGAGCGCGTGGCGGGGTCGCGCGGCGCCGCCTGGACCGCGGCGGCCCCGAACAGCCCGGCCGCCAACGCCGCCACGTCGGCGTTCAGCACCACCGCGTCGGCGGCGATCCGCTCGCCATCCGCGAGCCGCACGCCACTGGCCCGGCCGCGCTCGACCAGCACCTCCGCGACCTGCGCGCCGTAGCGCAAAACGGCCCCATGCCGCGCCGCGAGCCCGGCCAGCGCCAGCGCCAGACGGTGCATCCCGCCCTCGACCAGCCACACCCCGTCGCGCTCGACATGGGCGATCAGCATCAGCGTGGCCGGAGCCTGGAACGGCGAGGCGCCGCAATAGGTCGCGTAACGGCCGAACAGTTGGCGCAGCCTCGGGTCGCGGAAATGCTCGCCCAAGGCCCGCCACAGGGTCGCGAACGGCGACAGCGCCAGCAGGTCGCCGGCGCC
>CAXUHK010000222.1:2377-5781 GCA_964250775.1 uncultured Acetobacteraceae bacterium
GGGCGCCCCCGGGGGGCCCGTAATGGCCCCCCCACGCCCCGCCACCGGGGCGCTCCCGGCGACCGGCCCCGCGGGGCGCGGGCGCGCGACTGGCCCAGCAGCGCCAGCGGGCTGCCCGGCCGCGCCGCGCGCATGAACGAGGCGTCCAAAGTGTCGAAGGTGCGCCGCGCGCGGGCGCAGAAGCCGCGATAGCCGCGCGCCTCCGCGACACCCGCGAACCGCCCGATCGCGTCGGCGGAACGGTCGATGTCGCCGAACAGGTCGAGCACGCCGCCGTCGGCCCAGGCATGGCGTGCCAGCGCCTCGACCGGACGCAGCGTGAGATGGTCCGACAGCGCGCTCCCGGCGTCGGCGAAGATCGCCTCGAATACCCGGCGCATGGTGAACACGGTGGGTCCCGCGTCGAGTCGGACGCCGCCCACCGTGACCTCGCGCAGCTTGCCGCCAGGTGTCGCCGCGCGCTCCAGCACCGTCACCTCGACGCCACGCGCCGCCAGGTCGGCGGCCGCGACCAGCCCCGCCACGCCCGCGCCCACCACGACCACCCTCGGCTGCGCCAATCCGGCCGGCCTCCATTTTTCGGTTGACGCGACTGTCAACCTAGACTGACAGTAAATTTAGACAACCCAGCGTGACATATCTTCATTCGGGGAGGCTGTCGATGGCGGACACAGGTCGGATCGAGCGGGCGCTGGCAGCGATCGTCGCCCGCACCGAGCACCCGGGCGGGCCACCGCGCCTGGCCGAGGCGATCCGCTACGCGGTGTTCCCCGGGGGCGCGCGCATCCGTCCCCGGCTTTGCCTCGCGGTGGCGGCGGCCTGCGGCGACCCCGATCCCGACCTCGCCGACGCGGCGGCGGCGTCGATCGAGCTGATGCACTGCGCCTCGCTGGTGCATGACGACCTGCCCTGCTTCGACGACGCGCTGACCCGGCGCGGCCAGCCGGCGCTCCACCGCGCGTTCGGCCAGCCGCTGGCGGTGCTGGCCGGCGACGCGCTGATCGTGCTCGCGTTCCAGGCGCTGGTGCGTGCCGCGTCGCCGGCGCGCATGGGCGCGCTGCTGGCGATCCTCGGCCAGTCGGTCGGGATGCCGTTCGGCATCGTCGCCGGCCAGGCCTGGGAATGCGAGCCGAGCGCCGACTTGGTCGAGTACCAGCGCGCCAAGACCGGCGAGCTGTTCGCCGCCGCCGCCGTCGCCGGGGCCGCCGCCGCCGGCAGCGACGCCGAGCCGTGGCGGTTGATGGGCGAGCAACTGGGCGAGGCATACCAGGTCGCCGACGACATCGGCGACGCGATCGGCAGCGCGCAGGCGCTGGGCAAGCCGGTCGGGCGCGACCAGGCGCTCGGCCGGCCCAGCGCCGTGCGGCATCTCGGCCTGGCCGGAGCGTTGGCGCGGTTGGAGACCCTTGCCGACGCGGCTGCCGCGGCGGTGCCGCCTTGCCCGGGCGCTGATGCGATGCGCGGCCTGATTTACGCCGAGGTGCGCCGGCTGGCGACGCCCGCGATGGCAGCGGCGGCCTGACGCTCCGCGTGTCGGGGATCGCGGCCGCACCGGGTTGGCGGGACTGGCTGCGCGGCGCGCATGACCGCTTGCTGGCCAGCCCCGATTTCCGGCGCTGGGCGGCGGCGTTCCCGCTGACCCGGCCGGTGGCGCCGCGGCGCTGTTCGACCTGTCGGCCGGGTTCGTCTACTCGCAGATCCTGCTCGCCTGCGTGCAGCTCAATCTGTTCGCGGTGTTGGCCGAGGGAGCGCAGACCGCCCCGGCG
Organism: uncultured Acetobacteraceae bacterium; assembly: GCA_964250775.1. GTDB lineage: Bacteria > Pseudomonadota > Alphaproteobacteria > Acetobacterales > Acetobacteraceae > CAVRQM01. Next base: position 4,144 of record CAXUHK010000222.1, read on the forward strand.
CTGGCACGGCGCATCGGCCTGCCCGCCGCCGCTGCCTCTCGGCTGCTGGACGCGGCGGCGTCGTTGGGCCTCGCGGCGCGGCGCGGCGAGCGGTTCGGGTTGGGCGCGCTGGGGGCGGCGCTGGTCGCCAACCCGGCGGTGACTGGCATGGTGGCGCACCATCCGATGCTGTACCGCGACCTGGCGGACCCGGTGGCGCTGCTGCGCGGCGAGCACGCAGGCACCGAGCTTTCGCGCTACTGGGCGTATGGCGATGCCGAGCGCGACGCCAGCCCGTACTCGGCCCTGATGTCCGCCTCCCAGGCGATGATCGCCGAGGAGGTGCTGGACGCCGTGCCGCTGTCCCGCCACCGCTGCCTGCTCGACGTCGGCGGTGGCGAGGGCGTGTTCGTCTCGGCGGCGCTGCGCCGCACGCCGGGGCTGCGGGCGATCCTGTTCGACCTGCCGGCGGTGGCGGCGCGGGCGCGACACGCCTTCGCGACCCGGCGCCTGTGCGCCGAGGCGGTCGGCGGCGATTTCCTGGCCGACAAGCTGCCGCAAGGCGCCGACATCGCCAGCCTGGTTCGCGTGCTGCACGACCATGACGACGACGTGGCGCTGGCGATCCTGCGCGCGGTGCGCCGGGCGCTGCCAGCGGGCGGCACGCTGCTGCTGGCCGAGCCGCTGGCGCAGACGTCCGGCGCCGAGTCGGTCGGGGCTTACTTCGCCTTCTATTTGCTCGCCATGGGCCACGGCCGCCCGCGCAGCCGGCGCGAGCTCACGGCGATGCTGCGTCAGGCCGGGTTCGAGCGGGTGCGGCAGCGGCGCAACAGCACGCCGATGCTGACCAGCGTCATCACCGCGCGCGCCGCGACATTGTAAGTAAACATTGACACATCTGACCGTCCGGATAATCTGACACTTGTAGGAAAGGAGGCCGTTTGATGGACACACTCGCTGTCGTGCTGACGCGGCCGGAAATGATTTCGCTCGACCGCCTCGCGCTCGATGCGCCCGGCACTGCCGATGTCGTGGTCGATGTCGCCTGCAGCGGCATCAGCACCGGCACCGAGCGCCTGCTGTGGTCGGGCCGGATGCCGGATTTCCCCGGCATGGGCTACCCGCTGGTGCCCGGCTACGAATCGGTCGGCGAGGTGGTCGAGGCCGGCCGCGCCTCTGGCCGCCGCGTGGGCGAGCGGGTGTTCGTGCCTGGCGCGCGCTGCTACGGCCCGATCCGCGGCCTGTTCGGCGGTGCCGCCGGCCGCGTTGTCCTGCCCGGCAGCCGCGCGCTGCCGATCGACGGCGGCCTCGGCGAGCAGGGCGTGTTGCTGGCGTTGGCCGCCACCGCGCACCACGCGATCCCGGTCGCCGCCGGCAACCCGCCCGGCCTGATCGTGGGCCATGGCGTGCTGGGCCGCCTCCTGGCCCGCCTCGCCGTGCTGGCCGGCGGCGAGCCGGTCGTGTGGGAGCTGAACCCGGCCCGCGCCGAGGGCGCCGCAGGCTACCAGGTGCTGCACCCCGACGCAGACCCGAAGCGCGACTATCGCGCCATCTGCGACGCCAGCGGCGATGCCGGGCTGCTCGACAGCCTGATCGGCCGCCGGGCGCCCCCCGGCGCCCGCCGGCTGGCCGGCGGCGACAACCAGCGCCGCGCGTGGG
>CAXUHK010000223.1:0-5741 GCA_964250775.1 uncultured Acetobacteraceae bacterium
CGCTTCGTGCTGCGCGGCATCCGGCTGGTCGGCAACTCCGCGCTCGCCCAGGCCGACATCGACCGGACAGCGGCGTTGTTCCTCGGCCGCTCGGTCGGGCTGCCGGACATCGAGCAGGTCCGGCGGCAGCTCACGCTGCTCTACGTGGACCACGGCTACATCAACTCGGGCGTCGTGGTCCCGGAGCAGACCGTCGCCGACGGCATACTCACCCTGCGGGCCATCGAGGGCCGGCTGACCGACATCAGCGTGACCGGGAACCGCCACTACCGCGCCGGCTACCTGACCGACCGCCTGCGGCGCGGCGTATCGGTCCCCTTCAACGTCAACGATTTGGGGCGGCAGCAGCAGATCCTGCTGCAGGACCCCTATCTCCGCCGCCTCAACCTCAGCATCCAGCCCGGCCTGTCGCCCGGAGAGGCGCGACTGGTCGGCGACGTCACGGAGGCGCTGCCGTACTCGCTGGGCTTCGCGGTCGCCAACAGCCAGTCCCCCACCGTGGGCGAGGTGCGGGGCCAAGTGGAGGGGGTCTACAGCAACCTGCTCGGGGTCGGCGACCTGTTGGCGGCGCAGTACGGGCGCAGCCAGGGCATCAACGACGGCGCGGTCAGCTACTCGCTGCCGGTGGCCAGCGACGACACCAGGCTGAGCCTGCGCTACGACGTCAACGACACGCTGGTCGTGGCGCGGAACCTCAACCCGCTGAACATAACCAGCCGCTACGACAGCGTGGGCGTCGGGCTGAGCCGGCCGTTCTACCGCACCCCGGAGCAGGCGCTGACGCTCGGCCTGTCCGCCGAGTGGCGGCGCAACCAGACCTTCCTGCTGGGCCAGCCGTTCTCCTTCTCCGCCGGCTCCGACAACGGCCGCACCAACGTCACCGCGATCCGGTTCTACCAGGACTGGCTCGACCGCAACGCGCAACGGGTGGTGGCCCTGCGCTCGACGTTCAGCGTGGGCGTCGACGCGTTGGGGGCCACGGTGAGCCACACGCCGCCGACCGGGCAGTTCTTCGTCTGGCTCGGCCAGGCGCAGTACGTCCGCCGCGTGTTCGGGGACTGGGAGGTGCTGGCCCGCGGCAGCCTGCAGCTCAGCCACAACCCGCTGTTCCCGATCGAGCAGTTCGTGCTGGGCGGCATGTCGACCGTGCGCGGCTATCGGGAATACCTGTCCGCCACCGACAACGCCGCCGTCGGCACGGTCGAGCTGCGCGTCCCGGTGGCTCGGCTGCCGCTGCCGCTGCTCGGCGGTGGCATCGATAGCGGCGTGGTCCAGTTGGCGCCGTTCTACGACCTAGGCGCCGGCTGGAACACCGGGCGGGCCACGCCGCCGGACAGCAACCTGTCGAGCCTGGGCGTCGGCTTGCGTTGGCTGGTGGGCTTCGGCTCCATCGCCGAGGTGTATTACGGGCACGCGCTGCGCCACGTCACTCACGGCAGCTCGCTCGAGGACCAGGGGGTGCATTTCCGCGTCGTCACAAGCCTGTTTTGACCGCGGGCAGCTCGGCCTGCCGGAACAGCGCGGCGAGCGCGGTGCCGCGGTCGGCGGCCTGGCTCCGCTCGGCCAGCGCCACGGCGTCATACCAGAACCCGGCCCGCGCCAGCGCCGCGGGGGCCTGCCGGTCCGCCGCCTGGAGCGCCGATGGGTTCGGACGGTATCGGATGAGGGCGCTGCCGACGAGATCCTGGGACGGCGCGCGCGGGTCGAGCACCAGCGTCACCGACCAGACGCAGAGCCGGTTCGCCGCCAGCCGGACGCCGTGGTCGCGCAGGCGGACGATGCCCAGCGCCGCCGGCTGGCCGCGCGGCAGCTCGAAATCCGCCAGCGGCCGCGCCTCGCCGGGCGTGCTGATCGCGAGCCGCATCGGCTGCGTGGTCCTGCCCGACATGAGGTAGCAGAGTTCCGGCTGATCGACCGAGGTGAGGCCCACGCCGCGCAACGGCGCCACGAGGTCGAGCGCCAGTTCGCCATCGAGGCTGCGGGCGCCGCGCGTGGCGGCGCCGGTGCGCCCGGTGGGCGCGCCCCGGTCCTCCAGGCTGTCGCCTTGCGGCGCCTGGCCCTGCGGCTGCTCGCCCACCGACTGCGCCGACCCGTTCCCTCGCGCCATGGCCGCGCCCGCCGCGCCGAAGGCCAGGGCGAGGAATGCCCTCCTGGTGTCCATGAAGCTCGGCTCCTTGGTTAAAGCCAGTTGCCGATGAGCAGGAAGGGCGCCCAATAGGCCGGATGGCTGAGCAGCGGGTCCGCCAACATGCTCCGCTGCGCCGCCTGCAACGCGTGCGCCTTCGACACGGTTCCGCCTTGCAGCTCGCGGTAGAAATCCACCACCAGCGGGCCCGAGGCCTGGTCGCTCACCGACCAGAGCGTCGCCACGGCGCTGCGCGCGCCGGCCTTCAGCGCCAGCCCGGCCAGGCCGAGCGCCGCGCGGTCGTCCCCGGCCGCGGTCTGGCAGGCGCTCAGCACCAGCAGCTCCAGGCCCGGCTCGCGGAAGCGGGCCAGCTTGATGCTGTTCTCCAGGTCGTCGAGGTTGAGCCGGCCGTCGAAGGCCAGGACGAAGCTCCGGCTGGGGTCGGCGCCGAACTGGCCGTGCGAGGCGATGTGGACGATGCTGTAGTCCACGCTGCGCATGTCGCGCGCGAAGCGCGAGCGCAGGAACGCGCCGTTCAGCAGCACGGTCCCGCCCTCCAGGCGATGCACGTCCTGCAGCTCCACCGCGACGTTGGGCAGCGCCGGGAAGCCCTGGCGGCTCTGCGACAGGCCCATCGCCAGCATCTGCGGCGGCCCCGGCGCCAACGGCTGCGGGTCGACCAGCCGCAGCCCCGGCACCGTCGCCAGCGCGTAGCGCTCGACCAGGAAACGCTTGCCGTCGTGCAGGGCGGCGAACGGCACGGTGCGCAGGATGCCGTCGGGCACGACCACCAGTGTCGCGATGCCGCGCCCGGCGAGCATGGCGTCGAGCGGGCGGACGATCAGGTCGTACAGATGCCGCGCCGGGACCAGGAACTCGTTGGTCGAGCGCCGTTCCAGCAGCAGGCGGAACCGCGCCGCCTCGGCCTCCAGGGCCGCTTCGGTGATCGGCACCACGACCTGCCGCAGGTCCGCGCCGACGCTGACCAGCAGCGCCAGCCGGTCGGGCAGGATCACCGGGTAGACGACCGCGGTGTCCGGCGCCACCGTCTCGATGCCGCGCTGCCTGGCTTCCAGGTTGGCGATGCAGGAATCGCGGAAATAGTCCTGCAGCTCGGCCTTCTTCAGCCCTTCCAGCATCTCGCGCGCCTCGCGCAGCAGCGCCGCCGAAGCCGCGCGGTCGCGGCCGGCGCGCCGCAGCAGCATGTCGGCGAACTGGGCGTAGAGCGGCCCGAAATTGTCCTGGAACGAGGATTTCCCCTCCCGGTAGTCGACCGGGATGTCCTGGCGGACCGATTGCAGGGTGGACACCGAACGGCGGAACGCCGCCAGTGCCGCGTCGTCGTGCCCGAGGCCGCGCTCGATCCTGGCCTGCTGCCACTCCCAACGGAACGAGATGTCCGGCGCCGACGCCTGCTGCGCCCGGAACAGCGCCCGTTCGGTGAACCGCGACGCCGGCTCCAGCTCTCCCAGGCGCTCGCGCAGGTGTCCGAGGCCGCCCAACGCCAGCGAGGCGAGCGCCGGGTTCCCGAGCCGCCCGGCGATCGCCTCCGCCGCCTCGAGCGCCTGCCCGGACACGCCCGAGAGCTGCGCGGACGGACGCTGCTCGCCGGCCAGGGCCGCCGTGCCGACGGCCACGAGCGCCAGCCCCACCGGGTAGCTGGGCTCGATCCGGAGCAGCCTGTCGGTGGCGCCGCGCAGCAGCGCGGCGGCTTGCCCGGCGTCCTTGCCGTCGAGCGCGAGCCGTGCCGCGTTGGTCTCGGCGGTCGCGGCCAGGGCCGGATCTCCGGTCGCCTCCGCCTGTCGGGCCGCCTCGGCGTAGGACTGCGCGGCCTGGAGCGGCCGGCCGGTCGCGGCGTAGAGGTTGCCCAGGTCGTTGGCGCTGGCGGCCGCCACGCCAGCGTCGCCCAGCCGGCGCGCGCCGGGCGGGCTTTCCAGCAGCAGCGGCTCGGCCGCCCCCGCCCGCCGCGACATGACGGCGCCGGGGCCCACGGCGCCGGGGGGGGCGGCGACCAGCGACGGGGCGCCCGACGCCCGCGCCCGCGCCAGCGCCGCGGTCAGGTCGTCGGTGGCCTCGCGGAACTGGCCCTCGACCCGGTACGCCTCGCCGCGCCGGGCCAGCGCCTCGGCCTCGAGCTGCGGCGCGTCGGCCAGGCGGCAGAGACGGATGGCGTCCGTCCAGTGCCGCGTGGCGCCCAGGATGTCGCCCACGTCGAAGGCGGCGGTGCCGCGTCCCAGCAGTTGCAAGGCCGCCTGCCGGTCTTCCCGAGGGCCGGCCTGCGCCGCGCCAACCGCGCCGGGCAGGGCGAACAGGGCGCAGAGCGCGGCCTGCCAAAATTGCATCACCAAAACCGCATCACTTGTCTTCCATGACGATCTGCACGCCCGCTTCCCCCGCTTCGATGCGGCCGCGATGGAAGGCGGCGCACGGGTCGTCCGGTCCCAAAGCCAGGAACATCGCGCCGGCGTCCGGACACCCGGCGCCGAGGGCCGCGTAGGCCGCCTCGTAGCGAACAACCTGGCGCGGGTCCAGCTCTCCCGGGACCAACGGCGTCGCGACCGCCAGCGCCTCGCCCCGGCCTTTCAGCACGAACTCGCCGACCGGCCGGAAACGATGCCGCGAACAGCGCGCCGCCGTGTCGCCGGACACGGCGATGCGGGTGCCGACCCGCTTGTTCAGGCCCTCGAGCCGCGAGGCGGTGTTCACCACGTCGCCGACCGCGCCGTAGTTCAGCCGCGCCCGCGTGCCGACGTTGCCGACCAGGGCGGTGCCGGTGTGCACGCCGATGCGCGTGTCGCCGAACCCGATCCCCCAGGCGCGCTGCTCCGCGCTGAAGCGGCGCGCGAAGGCGTCGATGCGCAGCGCCGCCTCGACGGCGCGGTCGGGGTGGTCGTCCTGCCGCCGGGGGGCGCCAAACAGGGTCTGCAGGCCGTCGCCCTCGAACACGCTCACCAGGCCGCCGCAGGCCAGCACGGCGGCGCAGACGCCGTCGAAATAGTCGCCCATCAGCGCCGCGACCCGCTCCGCCGGCAGCACCTCGGCGAGCGTGGTGAAGCTCGCGACGTCGGTGAACAGCACGGTCACGTCGCGGCGCTCGCCGCCGAAGCTGGGCAGGCTGCCGGCGGCCAGCATGTCCTCGATGATGCGCGGGTCGAGGTAGTGCTCGAAGCTCCGCCTGAGGCGCAGCCGCTCGCGCAGCCCGACCCCGTGCAGCGCCCACACGGCGGCGGCGGCGGCCCCGAGCCAGGCCAGGGCGGCCGGGACCACGGGCAGCACCAGCCCCAGGCCGAACGCGGCGTACGCGGCCGCGCCGATCGACCCGGCGCCGAGGCCCATGGCCGCCGCGCACCCGAGGCCGGCGGCGGGCCGCGCCAGGCCCGTGGCCCCGGCGGCCATGGCACATCCCCAGACCAGCGCCGCCTCGGCGCCTCTCGGCAGCACGGTGCGGCCCGCAGCCTCGCCGGCGGCGGCGCGGATCAACTGGTCGGCCAGGTGCGCGTGCAGCGTGACGCCGGCCAGCGGCCTGCCGCCGTGCCAGCCGGTGCTGAAGGGTGTGGCGAAGCTGTCGTTGACGCTCGGCGCCTCGGTGCCGACCAGCACGGCACGGCCCCGCACC
>CAXUHK010000224.1:0-4052 GCA_964250775.1 uncultured Acetobacteraceae bacterium
AAGGCGGGCAGCGCCGTGGCGGCGGCCGCGGTTCTGCTCGGGTCGCCCGCCTTGCGCGGTTGCGCGTGGGTCGGGTGCGTCGCCGTCGGCTTGGCGGCCGTGGGAGCGCTCGGTCGCGCCGCGGCCGGGATTTGCGCTTGCGCCGCGGCCTGCATCTGTATCGGTGCGGGCACCGCCGCCGGCGTGGCGACGACCTTGGACGCTTGCGTCATCGCCAGCGCGAAGCCGGCCGGGGCGGCGGGGTCAGGCGTCGCAACCGGTTGCGTCCCGGCTGCCGGGGTGCCCGCTGCGGGCGTCGCCAGTGCCACGGCCGCAGTGGGCATGGCGCCGGCCCTGGCGGCAGGCGGCGCTGCGGCAGTGTTCGGCGTGGCGATCATCGGCGGCCCTCGGCGTTGCCCACTGCCCACAGCAACTCCCGCGCCAGCGCAGCGAGGCCGCAAGCGGCGTCCTTGGCAGCCCTCGGCGGCACGATCTGCCGGGGCCAGACCGCGCCCGCGCGGCAGAAACTGCCCAGCAGGCCGTTGACGACGCAGGGTTTCCCGCATTTGCCGGCCGCGCCGCCGCTGGCACGGCGCGTGCAGTCAGACGTCGCAGCGGCCCGTCCTTGGGCCTCGTTCGGCAACAGGAGCCACAATGTCGATATTCGGCGCAATGAGCACGGCGGTGAGCGGGCTGAGCAGCCAGTCGGCGGCGTTCGGCAACATCAGCGACAACGTCGCCAACAGCCAGACCGTCGGCTTCAAGCGGGTCGACACCGCGTTCTTCGACCACCTGACCAACAGCACCGCCGTGACCAACGATTCCGGCTCGGTGACGGCGACGCCCGAGTACATCAACAACGTGCAGGGCACCATATCGCAGAGCGACAACCCGCTCAGCATGGCGATCAGCGGCCAGGGCTTCTTCTCGGTGAGCCAGGCCAGCGCCAGCAGCAACGGCACCACGTCGTTCTCGCCGCAGCCGCAATACACCCGCGCCGGCGACTTCCAGCTCGACAAGAGCGGCTACCTGGTCAACAGCGCCGGAAACTACCTGAACGGCTGGTCGGTCGACCAGAACGGCGTCGCCGACACCACCTCGGTGAAGCCGATCCTGGTCAGCCAGGCGACGCTGAACCCGGTCGCCACCGGCAAGGTGACGCTGGCGGCCAACCTGCCGCCCGCCGCCACCACCGCGGCCGCCACCGCGTCCACCGCCTCCTCGGTGGTCGACGTGATCGACCAGCAGGGCGCCTCGCACCAGCTCAAGGTGAGCTTCGCCGGCACCGCGCCGAACGCCTGGTCGGTGACGGTCACGGACGAGAACAACGCCGTCATCGGCACCGGCACCGCGAGCTTCGGCGCGGACGGCACGCTGACCGGCCTCACGTCCGGCGGCGCCACCACCAGCGCCGCCGGCACGCCCGCCGCGATCACGCTCGACACCAACTACCCGGCGAAGGGCGGCGGCAACCAGGCGATCTCGCTCAGCCTCGGCGCCATCGGCCAGACCAACGGGCTGACCCAGTTCGCCGGCACCAGCTACACGCCGCGCGGCATCTCGCAGGACGGCGTGCCGCCCGGCGCGTTCACCAGCCTGTCTACCACCAACACCGGCGCCATCGTCGCCAACTACGACAACGGCCAGTCGCGCACCATCGCCCAGGTGCCGATCACCACCTTCGCCGCCCCGGACGCGCTGCAGCGCCAGAACGGCTCGGCGTTCACGGCCACCATCGGCTCCGGCGCGGCGCTCACCCAGGCCGCCGGCAGCAACGGCGCCGGCACGCTGGCCACCCAGTCGACCGAGGCCAGCAACGTCGACATCAGCAGCGAGTTCACCAAGCTGATCGTGGCGCAGCGGGCCTACTCGGCCAACGCCAAGATCATCACGACCTCGGACGAGCTGTTGCAGACCACCATCGACCTCAAGCGGTAATCGACACCCATGAGCCTGAACAGCATCCTGTCCAACGCCGCCGGGGGGCTGGCCAACATCGACCGCCAGCTCGGCGTCGTTGGCCAGAATGTGTCCAACGCCGGCACCGTCGGCTACTCGCGCGAGATCGGCACGCAGTCGAGCGTCACCGCCGGCGGCGTCGGCATGGGCGTGCGCACCGGCCTCACCCAGCGCGCGGTCAACGCCTCGCTGCAGTCCGGGGTGACGCTGCAATCCGCCGCCGTCTCCGGCCTGCAGACGCGGCAGGCGGCCTTGCAGGCGATCGACAGCGTGCAGGGGGCGACCGGGCAGGGCCAGGATCTCGCGAGCCTGGTGGGCGCGTTGGGCGACAGCTTCACGGCGTTGCAGGGCGACCCATCGAGCCAGGCGCAACAAAGCGCCGTCGTCACGGCGGCGGGCCAGCTCGCGGGGCAGGTGCGGGCGCTGGCGGGTGCTGTCGGCACCGCGCGGCAGGACGCGCAGGACGCCGCCGTGGGCGAGGTCGCGAGCCTCAACGCCACGCTGTCCGGCATCGGCCGGATCAGCAACCAGATCATGAGCCAGCGCGCCGCCGGGCAGAGCACCGCCGACCTCGAGAACCAGCGCGACGCCCTGGTCGGCACGCTGTCCTCGCTCGTTCCGGTGCGCAGCGCCGTCCAGGGCAACGGCGACCTGCTGCTGGTGACGACGAGCGGGGTCACGCTGCCGACGCACTCGACCAGTGGGCCGTTCTCGCTGGCCCAGGCGACGATGGGGCCGGGCGTCACCTACCCGAACGCCGCCGTGCCCGCCGTCATGCTCGGCAACCAGGACGTGACCCGCCAACTCACCGCCGACGGCACCGATGGCGGCGGCCAGCTCGGCGCCAATTTGCGGCTGCGCGACGTGACCTTGCCGTCCTACCAGGGCACGCTCGACGAGTTCGCGCACACGCTGGCGGGCCGGTTCGACGCGCAGGGCCTGACCCTGTTCACCGATGCCGCCGGCACCGTCCCCGCCGCGAGCGGCGGCGCCGCGCAGGCCGGCTATGTCGGTTTCGCCAACACCGTCCAGGTCAACCCGGCGGTCGCCGCCACCCCCGCTTTGGTGCGCGACGGCACCAGCGCGGTGGCCGGCAGCGCCGGCGGGGCCAGCGCGTTCACGCCCAACCCGACCGGCGCCGCCGGCTTCACCGGCATGATCGCGCGGGTGCTCGACTTCGCGCTGGGCACCCAGGCGCAGGCCGGCGTGGCGCAGCCCGCGCCGTCCGGCAGCGGCCTCGGCCCGGCCGGCGACCAGTCCTCCGGCTTCACGCCGCCCGCCGGCCTGGGCGCGTTCGCCGGCGCGCTGGTGGGCGCCATGGCGCAGGACAGCGCCGCCACCACGACCGACCTCGGCACCGAGCAGGGCTTGCAGACCAGCCTGCAGGGCAAGCTCACCGCCGCCGACGGCGTCAACGTGGACACCGAGATGTCGAACATGGTCGTGCTGCAGAACGCCTACGGCGCCAACGCCAAGGTCATCAGCGCCGTGCAGTCGATGTGGACCACGCTGTTGGGGATGGTGGCATGAACGGCGTTTCCGGACCCGCGAACAATTACGGCCTGCTCAGCGTGCTGATCGGCGACAGTGGCGCCGTGCGCCAGCGGCTCAACACGCTGACCCAGCAGGCCGGCGACGGGATGGTGGCCGACACCTACGCCGGGCTCGGCGCGCAGGCGGCCAAGACCTCGCTCTCGCTGTCGCCGCAGATCGCGCACGCGACGGCGCTGCAGGCGGGCATCGGCAACGCCACGTCGCAAATGGCGGTGGCGCAGGGCGCGCTGTCGAGCATCAGCGACATCGCCGGCAGCTTCTACTCGCAGACGCTCACCCTGGGCGGCGTGAACCCGGCCAACATCGACAGCGTGGCCAGTGCCGCGCGCGCCGCGCTGGCGCAGGTCGCCGGCCTGCTCGACAGCAAGGACGGCGACAGCTACGTGTTCGCGGGCCAGGATTCGACCAACCCGCCGGTGCCGAACCCGGACCAGATCGGCGGCAGCGGCTTCGCCACCCAGATCGCCGGCGCGGTCGCGGGCCTCGCGACCAACCGCCCCCCCCCCACCAACCCAACCACCCACCCGGTCGGGCAATCCCACCTCCCCCGCCACACCCCC
>CAXUHK010000224.1:4062-5701 GCA_964250775.1 uncultured Acetobacteraceae bacterium
GTGGGGGGGGCGGGGGTGCGCCCCCCCTGGGCGCGGGGGGGGGGGGGGCCGGGGCGACCAACGGCGCCGCCGCCACCATCGCAACGACGCTCGCGGTCGGGCAATCGAACGTCGCCGGCACCTCGCCGTTCTCGGCGGCGCTGTCGCAGCCGGCGGCGGGCCTCGCGGCACTGCGCGCCAGCGTCGGCACCGGCGAGGGCACGCAGCAGGCGACCGGCATCCTGGCCAGCGGCAACGCGGTCGCGACTTCGGCCGGCGGCTCGACCACCGGCTCCTACACCCGCGACATCCTGCGCAGCCTGGCGACGCTGGCCGGCATGAGCAGCGCGCAGCAATCCACCGCCGGGTTCGCGGCGCTGGTCGCCGACGTGCACACGGCGCTGGGCGGCGCGGTCGCGGCCTTGAACCAGGACGCCGGCATCATGGGCGACCAGCAGACCGCGCTCACCGCGACGCAGACGCGCATGGGCGAGGCCGCGACGGCGCTGAAGGCGCAGCTCTCCGGCGCGCAGGAGGTCGACATGGCATCGACACTGTCGGCGATCACGCAGACGCAGAGCCAGCTCCAGGCCTCGTTCCAGTTGATCGCCGGGATGCAGTCGCTCTCGCTGGTCAAGTATTTGGGCTGATTCGCTTTACTTCACATTAACTTTCGCAGCGCATCGTCGGGCGCCGCCGCGAAAATCGCGGCACCGACAAAACGCCTGGACACGAAGGAAGCTCGACATGTCCCTGAACTCGATCAACACCAACAACAACGCGGCGATCGCGCTGCAGTCGCTCAACGCCACCAGCACCGCGCTGCAGGCCACCGAGAAGCGCATCTCGACCGGCTACCGCGTGGCCGACGCGACCGACGACGGCGCGGCCTACGCGATCGCGCAGCAGGTGCGCTCGGACGTGGGCGCGCTGACCACCGCCAACCAGCAGCTCGGCAGCGCCAAGGGGCTGATCTCGACCACGATCTCCAGCCTCAACGACGTGTCCAACAAGCTGGGCAACGAGGTGCGCCAGACCCTGGTCAACCTGAGCAGCAACACCCTCGATGCCACCACCCGGGCCGGCTACATCACCCAGTTCAAGAACCAGCTTGCGGAAGTCAAGAGCTCCCTCCAGGGGGCGAACTACGCGGGCAAGACCCTGGTCGGCGACATCAGCGGCTCGAAGGGCACGTTCGGCGCCATCGGCGTCGCCCAGGATGAGTTCGGCTCCAACTACAGCGTTGCCTCGACGAGTGGATCGGCGCTGTTCAACGCGCTCAGCGGCCTCACCGCAAGCCTGAACACCTCCACCGGCGCGCACAACGCCATCAGCCAGACCGGCACGTTCACCACCCAGGCCACCAACGTGACCTCGGCGCTGGCCGTCTACGGCGCGGCGTCGAACCACATCGATAGCCAGACAACCTACAACAACAACAAGATCGATTCGCTGAACTCCGGCCTCGGCGCGCTGGTGGACGCCGACCTGACCAAGGAGTCGGCCAAGCTGCAGGCGCTGCAGGTGCGCCAGCAGCTCGCCTCGCAGTCGCTGTCGATCGCCAACCAGGCGCCGCAGAGCCTGCTCTCGCTGTTTAAGTAACGCCGCTGGCGTGGACGGGCGCCGGGGGCCCCCCCCCGCCCGCGGGGGGCACCGGGGG
>CAXUHK010000225.1:0-5627 GCA_964250775.1 uncultured Acetobacteraceae bacterium
GGGTGCGCGGGTAACGCCGGACCAGCGCGCGAAGGGTATCGACCGTGTAGCGGGTGCCGAGCCGCGCCTCGATCGCGGTGGCGCGTATCGGCGCGCGCCCGCTCATCGCGCGCGCGGCGGCGCGCCGGCCCGCTGCGCGGGCCGGCGACGCAGGGCGGTCGGCTTAGCGGGCGAACCTAAAGGGCGAAGCTCGGGTCGGTGTCGGCGAGGCTGGCCAACGTCCGGTCGACCGCTGTGAACAGGCCCCAGGTCTCGATGTAGTCGACGTTGAACCCGGGCGAGCCGGCCTCGACGTCGTTCTGCCGCGCCTGGGCGTAGCTGGTCCAACGCTTGCTGGCCGGGCGGCGGTGGTGGAAGTCGTGGCACGGCGCGTCGCCCACCAGCACGAACACCCGCACGAAGACCTGCACCGTCAGCATCTCCGCCCACCACAACGCCCAGGCGGCCAGGCGCGGCAGCGCGCGCAGGCCGCGGCGCGGCGGCATGGCGCCGGGAAACACGCCGGAGGTGGCATGGCAGGCGAAGTCCTTGCCGCGCTGCTCCATGATCGCGTGGTCGGGGAAGCGGTGCTCGCACAGGATGCGGAACACGGTCGCCACCTGCAGCAGCACGGTCATCGGCAGCGCCACCGCGACCAGGAACGGTCCGACCTGATGCAGCGCCACGGCCAGCGACACCATGGCGCCCCAGAACGCCATGCCGATGGCGTTGTGCGCGCGGTCCGACGAACGGAACGCCGCCTGCATCCGGCGAAGCAGGAAGCGCGTATGGAAGATAGGGGAGAGCAGGTTGCCCACCACTCGACGCCACAATTCGCGCTTCTCGATCCCGGCCTGCAGGCGGCAGGTGCCGAACACGAAGTCGGCGAACTCGTCCTCCTCGGTCAACAGCTTGCGGGCGTTGTGGTGCAGCATGTGGTCCTTCTTATATTCGTCGAAGTGCTTGAACAGCAGCACCGCCGAGAGCAGCCGGCCGACGCGGATGTTGGTCTCGCGGTTCTTGAACACCGTGCCGTGCGAGCAGTGGTGGAACACCACGACTTGGAACAACCCCAATCCCGAGCTCGAAAGCAAGGTGCCGAGCGCCACCAGGGCCATGGCGGGCAGCGCCGGAAGGCGCAGCGCCGCCCAGGCGATCGCGATGCCCGCCATGACCTGAAGGCTGGCGCAGGCCACGTACCAGAGCGGCGAGCGCGACAGCATGTCCTCGCCGGGCGCCGGCTTCGCCGTGAGCCAGGTGAGGAACGGCTGCAAAACATGTGGCAGCCGGTTATACATCATCAGTCTGGCGTCAACTGGAGCGCTGACGGGTGACAATTTGATCGAGGCGTCGAAATCCAGCGAGGTATTCACATAAACCATAGAAGGCAGCCCCTTGTTGCTGAAGGTGGACACAGTTTAGCCAGTACGACAGTATATAACGTCGAGTCGACAACTTCGTCGGTCGCATGGTTTAACTTGAACACTGTATGGCGCGAAGCAACATTTCATGAATTATATTTTCGTTATAAATTCATAAATCCGCGAAAAAATTTCTTCCTTGAATCTTGTTTTGTTACGTTATGAATGGCTGTATTGATTAAAAATGCCTTAAAAGCCGAGTTAACGTTCTGACATTGTATCAAATAAAATTACTGATTGCCGTGGCGGGAGGTTTAGGTTGCGATAAGGCATGGTATAGACCGTTATTTGAAAGCAACGTTGCGTTAACGCATGGGGGTAATGCGATGTTATTTTATCGTAATGCTTCGCGATCGTTGCCTTCGTCGCACGTTTCGACGTAAAACGATTTTTCCGAAGGCACGAGGTGTGATGGGAAGAGGTCGACGCATCGCACATCACGCAAGCGCGCCCGCCTCATTGGACGCGCGCCAATGAGCATCTGATGGACTATAGTCCTGGTCGATCGGCTAAGGTCATCGCCGACAGGTGGAGAGACGGGTTTGGTCCGAGTCGCGTTCGCGAAGCACTTCGATGTCACCGTCGCCGTGGCGCGCTGCAGGGAGCTGCTGGCCGAGCCTTCGCCCACGATGCTTCTGGTGTTCTGCGGCGGCAAGCACGACCCGGACAGCGTGTTCATGGCGTTGCGCGACGCGTTCGGCCCGGTTTGCGTGGTGGGCGGGTCCGCGGTTGGCGCCATAGCCTTCGATGGCAACGGCTACAGCGGGCTCGAGATCGGCGTCATGGCGTTCTTCGACCCTGCCACCACGCCGTCGGTGCACACGACGCTCGACCTGCTGCGCAACGAGCGCGCCGCCGGCCGCGACCTCGGGCGGTTGGTGGCCGAAGCGGCGGAACCGGACGCGCCGGTGTTCCTGATGTTCGACAGCGTGGCCAGCGGCTCGCCGCCGCTGCTGCATTTCGGGAGCTCGATCATCGATGGGTTCTACGAGGGGCTCGGCGCGCATCCCGTAAGGCTGACGGGCGGCGGCCTGCTGACTGATTTCAACCTCTCGGACGGCTGGGTGTTCGTGGGCGACGGGGTGTGCCGGCACGCTGCCCTGGCGCTGGTGTTCCCGCCGACGCTGGCCGTCGACACCGTGATCCTGCATGGCTGCCGGCCGGTGAGTTCGTTCATGGAGATCACCCGCATCGACGGCGCCGTAGTGTATGAGCTCGACCACGAGCCGGCGCTTTCGGTGATCGAGCGTATGCTGGGCCTGAAGATCGGGCCGTCCACCAACCACAACATCTCGCTGATCGCGACCTTGGGAGAAAAGCAAGGCGACCCATTTGGCCCATACGATGAAAACGACTACGTGAACCGACTGATCTTGACGTCGCATCAGACCAACGGTTCGGTCACGCTGTTCGAGCCGGATTTCAAGCAAGGCGCGCGCGTCCAGATCATGTCGCGCGACAATGCCCTGATGCTGCAGTCGGTGCGCGACGGCGTGCTGGCCGCCAACCGCGGCATCGCCGAGGGAACCACGCTGTTTAGCCTCTATGTCGACTGCGCCGGGCGGGCCAGCGCCATGAGCGGCGCCCCGACCGAGGAGGCCGAGATCGTGGCCCAGACGCTGGACCGGTCGGCGCCGTTCCTGGGCTTCTATTCCGGGGTCGAGATCGCGCCGTTTGGCGACACCTCTCGACCGCTGGACTGGACCGGGCTGCTGCTGAGCATGAGGCGCCGCCATGCCCAGTGAACTGTCAGATGCCGGCAGCCTCGAGCGCGAGCTCCGCTACTACCGGCGCGAGTGCAACGATCTTGGCGCCCGGCTGCTGCGGCTGCAGGAGGAGCAGAGCCAGGCGTTCCGCGACGCTCGGCGCAGCCGCACCGTGGTCAAGCTGTTGCGCGAGGCATACCGGCTGGGTGACGTCAACACCTCGGGCGAGGACGTGGGCGGCCCGATGCTGGAGATCGTGGTCGACAATACGCTGTGCGACCGCGCCGCGCTGTTGCGCGAGGAGCCGCTCGGCAGCGGCGTGTTCCTGCCCGCGCACTCGATCGGCCTGGCTTCCAGCTTCGCGCAGCAATCCTTCGTCGTCGAGCAGCCACGCAACTTCGTCTACACCTCGGCCGGGTTCACCGGTGGCCCGGAGGCCGAGGCGATCGTCGCCATCCTCGGCCTGCCGTACGTGCTCTGGGCGTTCGACAGCATGAGCGGGATGGCGCTGGTGATCGCCAACCGCTCGGAGGAGAACACCAACCGGCCGTTCGAGGACGGCGACCAGGAGCTGATCGAGGGCGCGCTGTCGGTCTACCTCGACGTCATCTACCGCAAGCAGGTGGAGGCGCAGTTGCGCCTGGCCAAGCAGGCGGCCGAGATCGCCAGCAACACCCGCTCGGCGCTGCTCGAGACCTTGACGCTGGAGTTCCGGCCGCCGCTGCAATCGTTCATCGAGACGTTCGCGCTGATGCAGGCCGAGATCGCCAACCAGCCGCAACCGAGCATCCCGGTCGACCGGCTGCGCGACGTGGCGGATGCCAGCGAGTTCCTCCTGGGCCTGCTGGACGACGCCGAGCGGCTGGTGGACGGCCAGCTCGCGGCCCCGGTGCTCGACGTCGAGTGGGTCAGCGTCGACGAGCTGGTGCGCGCGGCCTCCCGCACCAGCTCGGGCCTCAGCGTCCGCCGCGGCGTCGACATCGAGACGATCATGCCCCGCCGCCGCACGACGCTGTGCGTCGACCGGCGCTGGATGCAGCACGTGCTGCAGTACCTCATCAGCAACGCGGTGCGGATGACGCTGGACGGCGGCGCCGTGCGTGTCGCGATCCAGCGTCGCAGCGACGGCTCGCTGGACATGCTGATAAAGAGCGGCGCCGACGGCCCGCACCTCGACCACACGCCGCCCAACGCGATCCAGCTCGATTCCAGCTCGGTGCAGCAGATGGGCAGCGGCATCGCCATCACCCGCAAGCTGGTCGAGGCGCATGAGGGGATGCTGTTCGTCGAGGTGAAAGGCGGCAACTCGATCCGCACCAGGATCAACTTCCCGGCGCGCGTGGTGCGCGACGAGGACGTGACGCCGGTGAACCCGCGCTAGGCGTCACTCGGCGGCGAGGGAAACCGCTTCCACCATCGCCACGGCGCGTTGCAGGTCGACCGACAGCACCCGCGAGATGCCGCGCTCCTGCATCGTGACCCCGTACAGCCGGTCCATGCGCGCCATCGTCAGTTGATGGTGCGTGACCACCAGGAACCGGGTGCCGGCCTCGCGCGCCATGTCGGCCAGCAACGCGCAGAACCGCTCGACATTGGCGTCGTCGAGCGGCGCGTCGACCTCGTCCAGCACGCAGACCGGCGACGGCTGGCAGCGGAACACCGCGAAGATCAGCGACAACGCCGTGAGCGCCTGCTCGCCGCCCGAGAGCAGGCTCAGCGCCGCCAGCTTCTTGCCCGGCGGCTGCGCGTAGATCTCGAGCCCGGCGGTCAGCGGGTCGTCCGAGCCGACCAGCGCCAGGTGTGCCCGGCCGCCGCCGAACATGCGCGCGAACAGCTCCTGGAAGTGCCGATCGATGGCTGCGAACGCCTCGCCCAGGCGCTCGCGGCCCTCGCGGTTGATGTGCCCGATCGAGCCGCGCAGCCGCGCCACCGCGGTGCCCAGCGCCTCGCTCTCGGCCGCGATGCCGGCGACCCGTTCGGCCGCCGCCGCCGCTTCCAGCTCGGCGCGCGAGTTGACCGGACCGATCGCCTGGCACTCGCGCTGCAGCCGTTCGAGCTTACGGCGGGCAGGTTCCTCGCTGTCCGCGGCCGGTGCTCCGGGGTCGGGGAGCGACGCCTCGGCGCCGAGCCGCTCGCGGATACGCTCGGCCACCATGTCCTGGGCGTGCGACGCCTGGGCCATCTCGCCCTCGCCGCGCGCCAGCCGCTCGCGCAGCCCCGCCAGTTCCGCTTCGGCCGCGCGGGCCGCGCGCGCGGCGGCGCGGGCTGCCGCCGCCGCCTGGAGCAGCGGCCCCCTGACGCGCTTCTGTTCCGCCTCGCAGGCCGCCAATGCCCGGGCGGCGGCCGCCTGGTGGCCGAGCAACCGCGTCGGTGCCGTGGCGAGGTGCGCGTGTTCGGCCTCCGCGGCCGCCACGCGGGCCGCGCGGTCGGCGAGGCGGCTGGACTGGTCGGCCATGCGCGCGCGCCGGCTCTCCCGTTCGGCGGCAGGAGAGTGCCGCCGGTGCGCGCGTCCGGCGGCGGG
>CAXUHK010000226.1:0-5621 GCA_964250775.1 uncultured Acetobacteraceae bacterium
GGGCCGCGACGCAGAAGCCGCTGTCGTCGGCCAGCGTCGGCAGCCCGGAGGCGCTGGCCGCGGCGCCCGCCTTAAGACGCGCGTTGCCGGCGAAGTCGGGCTCGGTCTCGGCCGGCTCCGGCAACCCGAGCTCGCCCGCCGAGACCAGCGCGACGCCGTGCGGCGCCAGCAGCTCGCGCATCTCGCGCAGCTTGCCCGGGTTGTGCGTCGCCACCACCAGCCGCGTGCCGGGGTCGAGCCGCCGGGTCATTCGCCCAGGGCCGCGCGCTGCCG
Organism: uncultured Acetobacteraceae bacterium; assembly: GCA_964250775.1. Taxonomy (GTDB): domain Bacteria; phylum Pseudomonadota; class Alphaproteobacteria; order Acetobacterales; family Acetobacteraceae; genus CAVRQM01. Next base: position 274 of record CAXUHK010000226.1, read on the forward strand.
CGCGAACAGCGCCGTGGTGCCGGCTTTCGCCAGCGCCATCAGCTCGGCGAACTGCGCCTCGCTGAACGGCCGCTTTTCGGCGGTGCCCTGGATTTCCACGATGCCGCCGTCGGCCATCACGAAGTTGGCGTCGGCCTCGGCGCCGCTGTCCTCGGCGTAGTCGAGGTCGAGCACGGCCGCGCCATCGACCAACCCGCAGGAGACCGCCGCCACCTGCCCCAGCAGCGGCACCGCCTTCAGCACGTTCATCCGCACCAGGTGGCGCAGGGCCAGGCTCAGCGCCACCCACGCCCCGGTGATCGCGGCGCAGCGGGTGCCGCCATCGGCGTTCAGCACGTCGCAGTCGAGGGTGATCGTCATCTCGCCCAGGGCCGCGCGGTCGACCACGGCGCGCAGGCTGCGCCCGATCAGCCGCTGGATCTCCTGGGTGCGGCCGGACTGCTTGCCGCGCGCGGCCTCGCGGTCGCCACGGGTGTGGGTGGCGCGGGGCAGCATCCCGTACTCGGCCGTGACCCAGCCGGCGCCGGAGTTGCGCAGGAACGGCGGCACCCGGCTCTCGACGCTTGCCGCGCACAGCACCTCGGTGCCGCCCATGCGGATCAGGCAGGAGCCCTCGGCGTGGCGCGCGAAGCCGGTGACGATGGACACCTCGCGCAGGGCGTCGGGCGAGCGGCCGGATGGGCGCATTGTCATGTTCCGTCGGTTTTTGGAGTGCCGTTCTGGCCAACCCCGCCGCCGCTGGCAATGCCACGGCCGACCTGACATGCTCGGCGCATGGCTATGCCGCCGCCGCCGAGCCTCGATACCCGCGCCTCCTCCGTGCTGCGCGAGATCGTGGAGCAGTACGTCGAGACCGGCGAGCCGGTCGGCAGCCGCACCTTGTCGCGCCGGCTGCCGATGGCGCTGTCGCCCGCCACCATCCGCAACGTCATGGCCGACCTGACCGACGCCGGCCTGCTGTTCGCGCCGCACACCTCCGCCGGGAGGCTGCCGACCGACCAGGGGCTGCGGCTGTTCGTCGACGGCCTGCTGCAGTTCGGCGAGTTGGCCGAGGAGGACCGCGATGCGATCGGCGGCGCGCTGGCGGCGTCGGGCCGCAGCCTGGAGGACACGCTGGCCGAGGCGTCGACCATGCTCTCCGGCCTGTCCTCGGCGGCCGGGCTGGTGCTGGCGCCAAAGTCGGACAGCGCGTTGAAGCACATCGAGTTCGTGCCGCTGGGCTCCGGGCGCGCCATGGTGATCCTGGTCAACGCCGAGGGCCAGGTCGAGAACCGCATCATCGACATCCCGGCGGGCCTGCCGCCCTCGGCGTTGCAGCAGGCCGGCAACTACCTGAACGCGCGGCTGTCCGGCCGCCCGCTGGCCGAGCTGCGCCGCATCGTGAGCGAGGACATGGCGGCCGACCGCACCCAGCTCGACGCCATCTCGACGCAGGTGGTCGAGGCCGGCCTCGCGACCTGGACCGGCGAGGGCCGCGGCGGCAGCCTGTTCGTGCGCGGCCAGGCGCGGCTGCTGTCGGATGTCACGCAGATCGAGCGGCTCGGCTCGATCCAGCGGCTGTTCGACCGGCTGGAGACGCACGAGACGATGCTGAAGCTGATCGAGCTGGCCGAGCAGTCGGACGGGGTGCGCATCTTCATCGGCGCCGAGAACGGGCTGTTCGGCGCCTCCGGCGTGTCGATGGTGGTGGCCCCGGCGCGCAACGCCGCCAACCGCATCGTGGGCGCGATCGGGGTGATCGGCCCCACCCGGATCAACTACGGGCGCATCATCCCGGTGGTCGACTACACCGCGCGGGTGATCGGGCGGCTGCTCGGGTAGGCCGTCGCCGGGGCGGAACCGCGACGCCTGGCGCGCGATGTGGTGGCAACACAACGCGGAGGCTGTCATGGCCCGTAAGCCTTCTCCCCCGAAGCCGAAGCCGGAGCCGGTGATCGGCTCGGACGCGGTGCAGCGCCTGCTGGTACGCCAGATGCAGGCCGCCTACAGCGCCGAGGCCCAGGCGCTCGAAGCCTATCCCGCGATGCTGGAGGCGGTCACCGCGGACAGCCTGCGGCGCGCGCTGCAGTCGCACGCCGACGAGAGCAAGACCCAGGTCGACCGGCTGGAGCGCGCCCTCGGCCTGCTCGACAGCGATCCGGGCGACGCGCACTGCGCCGGGATGTCCGGGCTGATCGAGGAGGCGCGCGAGGAGATGCAGGAGCACGCGCCCGGCCCGCTGCTCGACGTCGTGCTGCTGGCGGCCGCACAGCGGCTCGAGCACTACGAGATCGCCGGCTACGGCACCATGGCGACGCTGGCCGAGGATCTCGGCGAGGCCGACGTGGCGGAGTTGCTGGAGGAGATCCTCGACGAGGAAAAGGCGGCCGACAAGCGGCTGTCGCACATCGCCGACGACGAGATCAACGCGGCGGCGCTGGGCGAGGAGGCGGAGGAGGATGAAGACGACGAGGAGGACGAGGACGAAGGGATCGACGGGGAGGAGGACGAGGATTAGGTGGGTTTAAGCAACAGTCTCGGCGGGGTGGGAACGGGTCTGGTAGCTTCGTCCGGCCAAAAGGCCGGCGATGGAGATATCCTCATCCAGCTCTTCCCAATGCAACCCTCGGCTGCTGACCGAAACCCGCCCGCGCTGCTCGGCCGAGCCGTGCAGCAGACGTGGAAACCACGCAAACGGAACGCCAAGGGTTCGGCCGTCCGAGAGCTCTATCCACATGCTGTCCTGGTCGAAGCGAACGCTCTTTAGGTGTCAGCAAAGAATCCATTCCATACCCTCGCGATCTCGTCCCGGCGCGGCTCGATGATCTCGATCAGCTCCCGAAGAGTCCTGGCGTTGAGGCCGCCGTTGTGAGCTGGTGTGACGTCTGGCCATAGCCAGGACTTAGCATCGATTCCGTCCCGCAGCACATGAAGGTGCATCGGCTCCAACGGGCTGCCTTCGTTGGCGTAGAACAGAAGTCGAAAGCCGTTAAGGCGAAGTACGACAGGCATTCAACGTCCGCCACGACGAGTGCTCACCAAGGTAGGTATCATGCTTTTATGATATGACAGCGCGAGGGACACTCTCCGTAAAATCCTATCGATTAGCTGGGCTGTCTCTGTAGTGTCCACGTTTATCCTTGGTTTTATTGAAACACCTGCACTGCACCAGCCTACAATTGGTAATATTGTCTCTCAATACGCTCATGCCATTAAGGAAAATACTCGATTTTTAGCGACCGCGAGGAAAAAATCTACGTTATCGCGAAACCGTTGACGGTAGCCTCGTTTTTCGCCACCTTTATTTTACTTATCGCGTGCGGGGAATTAGGGAAGCGGCGAAAGCAACGGAATATACAGGACGCGCTGATGCACTTCGATCAAAGAACAGGAGAACAGGAGATCGACTCAGGGTCGGATACGAACCCCAGCCAAGGCGACGACCAGCTCACGCTTGCCTGCAATCGAAACGACTGCGTGCCTGGTGTGCGGGGCACGATCTCGGTAACGCCGGGCGAAGCAGACAACATCATAAGTTGATCTCGCCTCACCCCACCGGCCGCCGACTGCGCAGCGCCGCTCCCAGCGTGCCGTCGTCGAGCACGTCGAGCGAGCCGCCGATCGGCACGCCGTGGCCGACGCGGCTGACCGCGACACCCAACGGGCGCAGCCGGTCGCCCAGCCAGTGCGCCGTGGTGGCGCCGTCGACCGTGGCGCCTAGCGCCAGGATCACCTCGCGCACTTCGCCGTCACGCAGCCGCGCCAGCAGCGGCGCCAGGCTGAGGTCGTCCGGTCCCACGCCGGCCAGCGCCGACAGCGTGCCGCCGAGCACGTGATACAGCCCGCGATGCACATGCGCCCGCTCCAGCGCCCATAGGTCGCCCACGCCCTCGACCACGCAGACCTGGCTGCGGTCGCGGCCGGGGTCGGCGCAGATGTTGCAAGGGTCGGCGCTGTCGAGGTTGCCGCACAGGCCGCAGGCGCGCACCGCCCGCGCCGCCTCCGCCAGCGCCGCCGCCAGCGGCAGCATCCGCGCCTCCGGCGACTGCAGCAGCCGCAACGCGGCGCGCCGGGCGCTGCGCGGGCCGAGGCCGGGCAGCTTCGCCAACAGCGCGATCAGGCGTTCGACCTCTGGACCCGCGGTCGCCATTAAAGACGCAGCGGCTCTACTTCCCGCTGGCCGGCGACGCGGGCGGTACCGAGGCGGGCGCGGCGACGATCGAACCGGGCTGGAAGATGATCTGCACGGGCTGCGCCGACGGCAGTGGGCGCTGGCCTATCTTATAGCCCGTGAAACCGGCGATCGCTGCCGTCGCGGCGGTGATCGTGCCGATGATGAGGAACAGGTTGCGCGGGGTCTCCCAAAATGCCTGCCTACCTTTCAGCTTCAGGTCCGCCTGCATGACCGCCACTTTCAGCTCCCTTTCCTCTTCGTCAGTCATCGTCGGTGGCGGCACCGCAACCGCCGCCCGAGCCGCTAGAACGGCAGCTTCATGCCGCCCGGCAGCTCCATGCCGCCCGTGACCTTCTGCATCTCCTCCGCCGCCATCGCCTCGACCTTGCGCTTGGCGTCGTTGTGCGCGGCCACCACCAGGTCCTGCAGCATTTCCATCTCGGCCGGGTCGACCAGCTTGGGGTCGACCCGCAACGCGCGCATCTCCCCCTTGCCGGTCAGCGTCACCGTGACCATGCCGGCGCCGGCGCTGCCCTCGACCACCATGGATTCGAGCGCCGCCTGCATCTCCTCCATCTTCTTCTGCATCTGCCCGGCCTGCTTCATCAGGCCCGCTAGGTTCTTCATCGCTCACCGCTCCGTGTCGTCTAGGGGGATATCGTCGTCATCCGGCGGGCCGTCCAGCGCATCGGCCTCCGGCGGCGCGAACTCGGGGCCGTCCAGCATCGGCGGCAGGCCGTAGGCGTCGACCGATTCGTCCCGCACCCGCTCGATGCGGGCGCCGGGGAACGCCGCCAGGATCGCCTGCACCAGCGGGTGATCGGCGGCGGCGGCGCGGCGTAGGGTGTCGGCGGCCTCGCCCTGCTTGCCCAGCGTCGGCTCGCCGGCGGCGGTCGACAACGCGATGGTCCAGCGCGCCCCGGTGGCCAGCAGCAGCAGCCGCGCCAGCCGGGCGGCCAGGTCGCGCGGCGCGTCCGGCTCCGGCCGCAGCTCGATCACGCCCGGCGCGAACCGCACCAGATGCACCGAATGCAGCAGGTGCGAGTGCAGGGTCGGCTCGCGATGCTGCGCCGCCAGCGCCACCACGTCGCGGAACCCGCTCGGCTGCGGCAACGCGGCGGGCGCCGGCTCCGGCGCCGGCGCGCGCGCCGGGGCGGCGCGGCCGTGGCCGCCCGCCCGCCGCCCGCCCCCGCCC
>CAXUHK010000227.1:0-5323 GCA_964250775.1 uncultured Acetobacteraceae bacterium
GGGGGGGGGGGGGCCCCCCGCCCCCCCCGCCCCCCCGGCGTGTTCGCGGCCGAGCTGCCGGGCTGGCGCGACGGCCTGGCGGCTGCCGAGGCGGCGGCAGGGCAGGGACGATCGGCGATGCAGCGGTCCCAGGCGGTCGACTGCGCGGAGTGGCTGCCCAACGACCTGCTCACCAAGCTCGACCGCACCCTGATGGCGCATGGCGTCGAGGGGCGGACGCCGTTCCTCGACCCGGTGGTGGCGGAGTTCGCGTTCCGGCTGCCGGACGCGCGCAAGGCCGGGCTGCGCTTCGGCAAGCGCCTGCTGCGCGACTGGCTGGCGACGGCGTTCCCGCAGGCTGGAGCCTACGCTCGCAAGCAGGGCTTCAAGCCGCCGATCGGAACTTGGATCGCCGCCCGCGGCGACTGCCTGGCGCGACTGGTGGCGGCGCAGCCGGGGGTCGCCGAGGCGCTGCCGGGCGAGGTGGTCCGCGCCGCGTTGGCGAACGCGGCGAACAAGCCGCAGCCGGCCTGGAGCCTGCTGTTCTACGCGCTGTGGCACCAGCACCACATCGTCGGCCGTGCCGCCGGCGGCGACATCGGCGCCACGCTGGCCTAACCCGCAGCGACTCGCCCCAGCGCCGCATCCAGCCAGCTCAGGTCGTCGCCAGCGGGGAACCACGCCGCCCGAGCAGCGGCGACATCGGCCGGGCCGCGGGCGAACTCCAGCGATTCCGGCAGTCCGGGCACGGGAAGGTGCACGGCGCGGCAGCGCGGATAGTCGCGCGCGCGCCATTCCGGGCGGTGGGTGGTGAAGAAAGCCAGGCACGGCACGGCGAACGCATCGGCCAGATGCACCATCGCGGTATCGGTCGACACCACCAGCCCCGCGTCGCGCACCCAGCCGCACAGCCCGGCCAGCGTTGCGTCGCGCGGCACGGGGTAGGCGCCGCCGCCCTGTGTCGCGACCCGCCAACCGGCTTGGCGCAGCCGGCCGACGATCGCCGCGTGGACCGGGTCGGGCATGTCGCGCAACGGCATGGAGGCGCGTGGGCAGACCAGCGCGTATCCGGGCGCGAGCGGTGGCGCCGCCGGCCGCACGCGCGACGCGAGCCAGGAGTTACGCCGCGCCGTGGCCGGCACCGCGCCCGGATCGAGCCCCAACCGGCATAGGAAGAAGTCGATCATCGGCGTCGCGGCGAAATCGGCGTCGAAGGCGAAGTCGCGCAGGTCGACGCGGCGCGCGAACACCACCGTCGCAGGAACGTCGACTCCCGGCCGCTCCGCGCCGTCGGGCAGCCATGCGACGGCGGCGAAATCCCGCGCCGCCGCATACAGTTTGGACAGCGCCGGCGACAGTCCGGCCAGGCGGAACAGCGTCACCGGCGGCGCCACGGCACCCAGCCGAAGCGCCACCGACAGCGCCTGCAGCCCGATCACCCCGTCGCCCAGGCTGCGGCCGAAGCCGTTCAGGATCGCGGTGCCGCTCAGTCCTCCAGCGCCTCGATCAGCGCCACGTTGAGCAGGCGCTCGATCACCTCGGGTTCCTGCGCGCCGGCGATCGCGTGCCGGCCGCCGACCACGAAGCAGGGCACGCCGTTGATGCCGAGCCGGTGCGCGCGCAGGTTCTCGGCGTGCACCGCGTCGCTCTCGGCGCCGCTCGCGAGGAACGCCTGCGCCGCGAACAGCGCCTCGACCAGCTCGGCGCCGGCGCCGTAGCTGGTTGCCCACTGCGTCAGCCGGTGCGCGTCGACCGAGGACGGGGTGCGGCGGATGCGGTCGAAGCGGAACAGCAGCCCTTCGCTCCGGCCGATGTCGGAGACCGTGGCGTACAGCCGCCGCGCCCGGTCCTCGCCGCCGAACTTGCGCACCACGTAATCGTTGCGCGGCATCCCCGCCCGCGGCATGTCCGGATTGAGCAGGAACGGCCGCCAGGTCAGGTCGAACAACAGGTCGGCGCGCCGTCGCAGCGTCCGCAGCAGGCGGCGCAGGCCGAGGTAGCACCAGGGACAGACCAGGTCGTGCACCACCTCGACCGAGAGGCGGGCGCGTGGCGGCGCCAGGACGTTCAACGCCGGCTCCCCATGTTCACTTGCCCCATGACATCCCTGACTGAAGCCGGCCGCGTCGTTCGGCAAGCCGTTATCTCAAGGCGGAGTGCGGGCTGGCAAGCGCGCATTAGGTCTCGCCGTAGGCCGAGATCAACGGATCGAGGCGGAATTCGTCGACCAGGAAGTCGATCATGGCGCGGGTCCGCGGCGCCAGGAAGCGACGCGAAGGGTACACCGCGTAGATCGGCCGGCCTTTCGACCTCCAGCCGGTGAGCACCTTGCGCACCTGGCCGGCGGCGAGCTGGTCGCGCATCATCCAGACCGGCACGCGCGAGATGCCGAGGCCGCCGACCACGGCCGCCAGCACCGCCTCGATGTCGTTGCTGCGCATCCGGCCCTGCACCTGCACGTTCACCGGCCCGTCCGGGCCGTCGAACGTCCAGACGTCCTGCTCGTTGGTCCGGGTGAACACGATGCACTCGTGCCTGGCAAGGTCCTCGGGTCGCTGCGGTTCGCCCATCCGCTCCAGGTAATCGACCGAGGCGATGGTTTGGCCCACCGTGAGGCCGATCCGGCGCGCGACCAGGCTGGCATCGGTGATGTCGCCCACCCGGATCGCCAGGTCGAGGCCCGCGAGCACCATGTCCTGCACGTCGTCCGAGACCGACATCTCGACCGCAAGCTCGGGGTGGCGCGTCAGCAGCAAACCGATCCGCGGCGCCACGTAGAGCCGCCCGAACACCGACGGGCAGCCGAGCCGGACGGTGCCGGCGGGCGAACTCTTGCGGCGGCCGACCACCGCCACGGTCTCCTCGACCGCCTCCAGCACATGCCGGGCGTGCGGCAGCAGGTCGCGCCCGTCCTCGGTCAGCGCCAGGCTGCGGGTGCTGCGCTGGAACAGGCGCGCGCCGAGGTGCTCCTCGAGCTGCGCCACCTGGCGCGAGATCGCCGGCTGCGTGGCGCCGACCTCGCGCGCCACCGCGGAGAAGCTGCCGGTTTCGGAAATCCTGACGAATGTTCGGAAAGCAGCCAGCAGATCCACGACTTCTAAGTTCGCAACATGAATGACATCAATCGAATTGCTCTAAAACTATACGGCGGCGCGGGCGATATGTAACGGTAGTTTCATGCCACGGACTTCTCCCCGGGACACCGGCGAAAGGGTTACGATGGACGGTCTCACCAAGCAGCTCGATGCGTTCATGGCAGGGTTCATGGAGCGCACGGACCCGGCGACAGCCGCCACCTTGCGCGAGTCGTCGATGGCGCTCGAACAGGCCGGCGTGGTCGAGCGAGCGCTCAAGATCGGCGACCAGGCGCCCGGTTTCACCTTGCCGGACCAGACCGGCAAGCCGGTGTCCCTGCGCGGGCTGCTCGAACGCGGCCCGGTGGTGCTGACGTTCTTCCGTGGCGGTTGGTGCCCGTTCTGCGCGTTGACGCTTCGGGCACTGGCGGCGATCCGTCCCAAGTTGCGCCGGCTAGGCGCCGAGTTGGTGGCGATCTCGCCGGAGACGCTGAAGAACGCCGCCGCGACCGCCGAGCGCAACGGGCTGAACTTCCCGGTGCTGACCGACCCCGGCAACCGCGTGGCGCGGGAGTACCGGCTGGTGTGGCAGCTCGACGCCCAGATGCGCGCGGTCTACGAGCGGCTCGGCCACTCGCTGCCGAAGATCAACGGCGACAACGAGTGGACGCTGCCGGTGCCGGCGGGGTTCGTGGTGGCGCCGGACGGGCGTATCAAATACGCCCACGTCCATACCCGCATCGACCGCAGGATCGAGCCGCAGGTGGCGTTGAACGCGGTGCAGCAGCTCGAGGATATCGGCGGGACTCAATAGCGGCGCAGCAGGGCCACCAGGCGGCCCTGCACCCGCACTCGGTTCGACGGGAAGATCTGCACCTCGTACCGGGCGTTGGCGGGCTCCAGCGCCACCGAATCCCCACGGCGGCGCAGGCGCTTCAAAGTCACCTCGTTGTCGTCGACCAGCGCCACGACGATCTGGCCGTTGTCCGCCATCTCGCCGCGCCGGATGATGACGGTGTCGCCGTCCAGGATGCCGGCCTCCACCATAGAATCCCCGGCCACTTCCAAAGCATAGTGCTCGCCGGTCGCGACCATCGCGATCGGCACCTCGACCTGCAGGTCGCCCTCGCGCAGCGCCTCGATCGGCAGGCCGGCGGCGATGCGGCCATACATCGGCAGGCCGACCGAGCCGACCTCGTTGGCGGCCCGCACCCCCGGCAAGCGTCCCGTGAAGTCTCCCCGGATGATGGTGGGCAGGAACGGAGCCACCGGCTGCCGCGCCGCTGGCGTCTCGGCCACCTCTAGCGTGGGCTCGCTGGGCAGGCGCAGAACTTCGAGCGCGCGCGCGCGGTGCCTGCGGCGGGCCAGGAAGCCGCGTTCCTCCAACGCCGAGATCAGCCGGTGGATGCCGGACTTGGATTTCAGGTCCAGCGCCGCCTTCATCTCCTCGAAGCTGGGGGAGAACCCGGTCGATTTCAGGTGGCCGTCGATGAACACCAGCAGTTCGTGCTGTTTGCGGGTCAGCATGGAAAACACCCTCGGCTCAGGGCTGCCGGAACAAAGCGGCAACTACTACAATGTTCTAGAAAAGTTCCGGCCACCGGGTCAAGGACGCAAACGCTACAATCCGGAACGATCAAGCCGGATGATCGAAACCGCCGCGCCGGCCGCCGCCGCCGGGGCGTGCGGCGGGCGCACGATCAGGCAGTCCGCCTGCGCCAGCGCCCGCAGCATCGACGAGTCCTGGCGGGGCAGGGCGCTCGCGACCAGCGTGCCATCCGGGCGCCGCTCCAGCCGGGCGCGCAGGTAGTCGGCGCGGACATCGTTGGCCGCCAGGGCAACCCCGGCCGACGCGCGCTCGACCGGCGGCGGATCGCCGGGCAGGCCGCTCAATCGCTCGACCGCCGGGATCGCGAACAGGATCGCCGTGACCAGGGCGGAAACCGGGTTGCCCGGCAGGCCGATCAGCGGCAGCCCTTGCATCCAGCCATGCAGCAGCGGCTTGCCCGGCCGCATCGCGACCTTCCAGAAATCCAGTGCCAGGCCCTGCTCCTGGAACGCCTGCCGCACCAGGTCGTGGTCGCCGACGCTGGCGCCGCCCGTGGTCAGCAGCAGGTCGCAGCCACGCGCCGCCGCCGCCGCCGCCGCCAGTGCCGCGCGGTCGTCGCCGGCCACCGGCCGCACCGTCGGCTCGCCCCCGCGGCCCGGCACCAGCGCCGCCACCCCCGGCGCGGTGGAGCTGACCAGCCCGCCACCCGGGATCGCCGCCC
>CAXUHK010000227.1:5333-5613 GCA_964250775.1 uncultured Acetobacteraceae bacterium
GCGAGCCAGGGATGGTTGCCGGCTGCGGCCAAGCCGATCTGGCGCGCGCCCAGGCGCTGTCCAGCCGCGATGAGCAGGTCGCCGGCCGCGAAATCCTGGCCGGCGCGCCGGATGTGGCGGCCGGGTTGCGCCGCCTCGGCCAGGACCACGGTGTCGCGGCACCGCTCCACGTCCTCCTGCAGCACCACGCAGTCGGCACCCGCCGGCATGACGCTGCCGGTGAACAGCCGCAGCGCCGCGTCGCCCTCGATGCGGCCGGACCAAGGATGCCCGGCCGGCG
>CAXUHK010000228.1:0-2873 GCA_964250775.1 uncultured Acetobacteraceae bacterium
ACCCCGAGCTGCCCGCCCGCCAGCGTCCCAGACTGCTCCTGGACCGCCAACAGGCCATCCAGCGCCGCCGCTTCCGCCGTGGCCGCCGGCTCGGCGGCGGCGGTCTGGGCCGGCACCCTGAAACCGGCGCGCGGGCTGGTGGCGCGGGCGGTGCGAACCGGCGTCGTGGCGCCCGTGGTCGGTCGGATCGGAAGCATGGGCCACCTTTGCGCTGCCCGGCCAGCTTGGCGGCGGCGGCTTAACGCCACGTTTACTGCGGCCGCCCATGGTGCCGGCATGAGGTTCACCGCCATCATGCTGCACGCCGTCCTGGCGCTGGCGCTGGCCATCGGCGCCGCGCGCGCCGAGGTGCGGATCAAGGACATCGTCGACGTCGAGGGCGTGCGCGACAACCAGTTGGTCGGCTACGGCCTGGTGGTGGGCCTGCCCGGCACCGGCGACCAGCTCGACAGCGCGGTGTTCACCCGCGAGTCGCTGGTCGGCATGTTGGAGCGGCTCGGCGTCAACACCCGCGACCAGGTGACGCGGCTCAAGACCAAGAACGTCGCCGCGGTGATGGTGACGGCGACGCTGCCGGCCTTCGCGCGGCGCGGCGGGCGCATCGACGTCGCCGTGGCCTCGCTGGGCGACGCCTCCAACCTCAGCGGCGGCACGCTGCTGGTGACGCCGCTGATGGGGGCGGACGGCGAGGTCTACGCCGTGGCGCAGGGGGCGCTCACCACCGCCGCCATCGCCGCCCGCGGCGCCGCCGCCTCGGTCAGCCGCGGCGTGCCGACGGCGGCCAAGATCGCCGACGGCGCCATCGTCGAGCGCGAGACCGCCTACCAGTTGGCCGGGCACCCCAGCCTGCGTCTCGGCCTGCGCAACCCCGACCTCACCACCGCGCGCCGCATCGCCGCCGCCGTCAACGGCGCGCTGGGCGGCGACCTGGCGCGCGCCACCGCCCCGCGCACCGTGAGCCTCGACCTCAGCGGGCGCGACCCGGTGGACACGCTGGCCAGCCTCGAGGACCTGCGCGTCGAGCCCGACACGTCGGCGGTGGTGGTGATCGAGGAGGCCAGCGGCACCATCGTCATGGGCGAGGACGTGCGGGTGAGCACGGTGGCGATCGCCCAGGGCAACCTCACCATCCGCGTCACCGAGACGCCGCAAGTGAGCCAGCCCGGCCCGCTCTCGGGCGGCAGCACGGCGATCGTGCCGCGCACCAGCATCCAGGTCGACGACGGCCACGACAGGAAGCTCGGCATCCTGAACGGGGGCGCGACGTTGCGCGAGCTGGTCGCCAGTCTCAACGCGCTCGGCATCGGGCCGCGCGACATGATCAGCATCCTGCAGTCGATCAAGGCGGCGGGCGCGCTGCAGGCCGACCTGGTGGTGCGCTGATGTCGACCATCCCCGCCGCCGCGCCGCCCAGCGCCGCCGAGTTGGCCGACCCGCGCACCGCGAAGGTGTGGAAGGCGGCGCAGGATTTCGAGGCCAGCACGCTGGGCCAGTTGCTCGGCCCGATGTTCGCGACCGTCTCGCCGGGCGACAGCTTCGGCGGCGGCGGCGAGGCCGAGAACACCTGGCGGCCGATGCTGACGCAGGAGATGGCCAAGCACGTGGCGAGCCATGGCGGCCTCGGCCTCGCGGTGCCGGTGTTCCGACAGATGCTGCAGATGCAGGAGCAGGCGCATGACAAGCCCCGTCCTCCAAAGGGTTGACCAGCCCTCGCCGGGTGCCGCTTGGCTTGCGGCGGCGACGCGGTTAGCGGACGCGCTAGAGGCGGAGAACCGGGTGTTGCTGGCGCTCGACTTCCCGGCGGTGGCGGAAGCGTTGGCGGCCAAGCAGCAGGCGATGGCGGCGGCGACGGGGGTTGCCGGGGGCGACATCCAGGCGTTGTCGCGGCACGACCTGGCGGCGGCCCGCGCGTTGGCGGCGCGCCTGGCCACCGCCGCGGCCGAGAACCGCCGCCTGCTGGAACGCGCCATGGCGGTGCAGAGGCGGGTGATCGCGCTGGTCGTGAAGGCGGCGCAGAGCAGCGCCTCGACAGCGTCCCGGGCGCCACGCTACGGCGGCGGCGGCACCATCGTGGCCGGCGCCACCGGGCCGATGACGCTCTCCGCCCGGGCCTGACGCCGGCCGTCACCTACCCAAGCGTCCGGGCGCGTGTTAGTCCGAGGCCATGGGTGAGCCGGCGCGCGAGGCGGATGACAAGCGACCGTTGGCGCTGCTGGCGCCGGCCCCGTGGTCGGCGCGGTCGGGCGCAGCCGCCTACGACCGCGCCATGGTCGGACACCTGCGTCTCGCCGGCCATGCCGTGCTGGCGGTCGAGCTGGCCGGCCACCACCCGTTGCCCGACGACGACGCCCGTGCCGCCGCGGCCGACGCCTGGCGGCAATGCGCGCCGGACGTCCTGCCGATCGTCGACGGCAAGGCCCTGGCGGCATTCGAGCCGCTGCTCGACGCGCTCGTGAGCCGGGGCGCCGTCGGGCTGGTGCATCATCCGACCGCGCTCGAGACCGGCGAGGACGCCGCGGTGCGTCAGGCGTTGCGCGCGGTCGAGCGGCGCATGTTGCCGGCGCTGCGGCGGATCGTCGTCACCAGCGACGACACCGCCGCTCGCCTGGTGGTCGAGTTCGACGTCGCCCCGGAGCGCATCCGCGTGGTGAGGCCGGGCACTGCGGACGCACCGCGCAGCCCCGGCCCGCGACTTGCCGGGTGCGCCGTGCTCAGCGTCGCGACACTGCTGCCGCGCAAGGGCCATGACGTGCTGCTCCGGGCGCTGGCGCGGCTGCCCGACCTCGACTGGACGCTGGCCATCGTCGGCGACGCGCCGCTGCCGGAGCACGCGCGTGCCCTGCGGGCGCTAGCGGAGGAACTCGGCATCGGGG
>CAXUHK010000228.1:2883-5609 GCA_964250775.1 uncultured Acetobacteraceae bacterium
ATCGGGGCGCGCGTCCGCTTCGTGGGCGGGCTGGACGGGGCGGCGCTGGAAGCGGAATGGAGCCGCGCCGGGCTGTTCGCGCTGGCGACGCATTACGAAGGCTACGGCATGGCCGTCGCCGAGGCGCTGCGGCGCGGCCTGCCGGTGGCGGTGACATCGGGCGGGGCCGCCGCGGCGCTGGTGCCCGAGGCCGCCGGGGTGGTGGCCGCGCCCGGCGACGTGGCGCAGCTCGCGAACGGCATCAGGCGGGTGGTGTTCGACACGGCGCTGCGCGAGCGGATGGCGCGGGCCGCCTGGGTCGCCGGACAGGCGTTGCCCGACTGGCCGGAACAGGCTCGGCTGTTCGCGGCGGCACTCGAATAGGACGGGGGACAGACGATGGCGCTGCTGGGCTGCATTGCCGACGACTTCACCGGAGCGACCGACCTAGCGGCGATGCTGGCGACGCAGGGGATGCGCTGCGTGCAGCTCCTCGGCGTCCCGGGCGCGGCCGACGCGCTCCCGGACGCCGCCGCCATCGTGGTGGCGCTGAAGTCGCGCACGGCCCCCGCGCCGCTCGCCGTGGCCGACAGCCTCGCGTCGCTGGCTTGGCTGCGACGCGCCGGCTGCGCGCAGTTCTTCTTCAAGTACTGCTCGACGTTCGACAGCACCGACGCCGGCAACATCGGGCCGGTCGCCGACGCGCTGCTGCGGGCGCTGGGGGCTGGCTTCGCCCTGGCCTGCCCGGCGTTCCCGGCCAACGGGCGCAGCGTGTTCCAGGGCCACCTGTTCGTGGGCGCCACGCTGCTGAACGAGAGCGGCATGGAGCGCCATTCGCTGACGCCGATGACCGACGCCAACCTGGTGCGCGTGCTGGGGCGGCAGACCGAGGGCACGGTCGGCCTGGTCGATTTCGCCACGGTCGAGCGCGGCGCCGGCGCCATCCGCGACGCGATGACGCGGCTCAAGGAGCAGGGCCGCCGCTACGCGATCGTCGACGCGCTGACCGACGCGCACCTACACGCGATCGGCACGGCGGCGGCGGCGCACCCGTTGCTCACCGGCGGCTCGGGTGTCGCGATCGGCCTGGCCGGGAACTTCCGTGGCGACGGCAGTCTGCCGGTGCGCGAGGACGCCGAGGCGCTGCCCGAGGTCGATGGCCACGCGGCGGTGCTGGCGGGGTCGTGCTCGCGCGCGACGCTGCTGCAGATCGCGACCGCCCGCGCGCACATGCCGACACTGGAACTGGACCCGCTGCAGACGCCCGACGCGGCGGCGCTGGTGGCGCAGACGACTGCCTGGCTGGATGGGCGGCTGGCCGCGACGCCGGTGCTGGTGGCGGCGTCGCAGCCGCCCGACCGGGTTGCGGCGCTGCAGGACCGGCTCGGCCGCGAGGCGGCGGGGGCGCTGGTCGAGCAGGCGCTGTCCGGCATCGCCGCGCACATGGTGGCGCAAGGCGTGCGGCGGCTGGTGGTGGCGGGCGGCGAGACGTCCGGCGCCGTGGTGACGCGGCTCGGCCTGCGGCGCCTGCGCATCGGGCGCCAGATCGATCCCGGCGTGCCCTGGACGTTTGCCGAGGGACGTGACGCGAGCACGCCCGCCATGCTGCTGGCGTTGAAGTCGGGCAATTTCGGCGCGCCCGACTTCTTCATGAAATCCTTGGCACTGCTGGACGGGGCTTGAGGCGATGACCGAGGACGAGACCCGCCGGTTGCTGGCGGAACTGGGCGCCAGCCTGTTCGCGCGCGGCTTCTCGGTCGGCAGCGCCGGCAACATCAGCGTGCGGCTGGACGACGGCTACCTGATGACGCCGACCAATTCCTGCCTCGGCCGGCTCGACCCCGCGCGCCTGTCGCGGCTCGACGCCGGGTTCGCCCATGTCGGTGGCGACCCACCGTCGAAGGAGGTGTTCATGCATTGCGCCTTCTACTCGGCGCGCGGCGATGCCGGGGCGGTGGTCCACCTGCATTCCACCATGGCGACCGCCGTCGCCTGCCTGCCGGACGTGGACCCGCAGCGACCGATCCCGCCGCTCACGCCATATTTCGTCATGCGCGTAGGCCGGCGGATGCCGGTGGTGCCGTACTGCCGGCCGGGCGACGCGGCGATGGAGCCCGCGATCCACGCGGCGGCACGGGACGCGCGGGCGGTGCTGCTGGCCAACCACGGGCCGGTGGTCAGCGGCCGCACGCTGACCGACGCGGTCTACGCCGCCGAGGAACTCGAGGAGGCGGCCAAGCTGTTCCTGCTGCTGCGCCAGCAGCGACCACGCTTGCTGACGCCGCCGCAGGTCGACGAGTTGCTCGGCGCGTTCGGCTGAGGCGCATGGCTAAAGCGGGCGGGTCACATCTCCGGCAGCTCGGCGACGGCCTGCGGCAGCTCGGTCGCAGGCGCGGGCGCGGGCGCGGGCTCGACCACCGGCTCCGGCTGCTTGCGCCGGCCGCTTGCGGCGGCGGGCGCGGCCTTCTTCGGAGCCGTCGCCGTGGTGGCCTTCGGGGCCTTGCGCGCGACAGGCGCCGCCGCGTTGCCGACCGAGGCCGCCTCGGCGCGGGCCGCCTGCCGCTTGGCGCTGGCTTTCGCCGCGGCGATCTTGGCCGCCGCCAGCTTGGCCACCGCGGACATCGCCGGCGGGCGCTTGGCCCCAGACTTCGCGGATGCCGTGCCGAGGCGCGCGGACTTCGCCGGAGCCGCCTTGCCGGGCGCCTTCACCGCCGGCCGGCCGAGCCCCCGGTCGGGCCCCCTGGCGG
>CAXUHK010000229.1:0-5510 GCA_964250775.1 uncultured Acetobacteraceae bacterium
GCACGGGACAGCGTGGCGCCGTCGAACGCCTCGTCCAGCGGCTCCGGCCCGAGCGCCGCCAGCAGGCGGTGCGCGTCCTCCGCCGCCGTCGGCACCAGGTCGATGGAGCCGAACCGCCGGGGATCGACGAAGCCGACCAGCCAGCCGTCGTCCGTTTCCAGCTCGACATGCTCATGCAGCGCCGCCGCGTTGGAGCCGCGCTGCCGGATCAGCATGCGCCCGGACATGCCGAGGTGGAGCAGCACGCTCACGCCCTCCTCGCCGTCCCGCGGGGCCAGCCGCATCAGCATGTACTTTGCCCGGCGCCGGAACCCCAGCACCCGCGCGCCGGTCAGCCGCTCCGCCAAATCCGCCGGCAGCGGCCAGCGCAGGTCCGGACGCCGCACCTCCGCCCGGCGGATCACCCGCCCGTCCAGCCGCGCCCGCAGGCCGCGCATCACGGTTTCGACTTCAGGGAGTTCCGGCATCGCTGCTGGGCAACCTATATGCTGCCCGCATGAGCAGCAATCCCGAGACCGACTTCGGCTTCCGCACCGTGCCGGCGGCCGAGAAGAAACCGATGGTCCGCGCGGTGTTCGACAGCGTGGCGCCGCGCTACGACCTGATGAACGACCTGATGTCGCTGGGCGTGCATCGCGCCTGGAAGCGGGCCTTCGTGGCCGGCCTCGATCCGCGCCCGCAGCGTGCCTTGCTAGACCTCGCCGGCGGCACCGGCGACATCAGCTTCGGCTGGCTGGAGCGCGGCGGCGGGCCGGCGCTCCTGTCCGACATCAACGCCTCGATGCTGGGCGTGGGCCGCGACCGGGCGGCGGCGCGCGGCCATGTCGCCGGCTTGGCGCTGCTGGTGGCCGACGCCGAGCGGCTGCCGCTGCCGGACCGTTGCGTCGATGCGGTCTCGATCGCCTTCGGCCTGCGCAACTGCACCGACAAGGACGCGGTGCTGCGCGAGGCGCGGCGGGTGCTGCGGCCGGGCGGGCGGTTCCACTGCCTCGAGTTCAGCCGCGTCGAGGTGGCGGCGCTGCGGCCGCTCTACGATGCGTGGTCGTTCCGCGTCATGCCGCAACTGGGCCGCGCCGTGGCCCGTGACGCCGACAGTTACCGCTATTTGGCCGAGAGCATCCGCACGTTCCCGCCGCAGGAGGCGCTGGCGGCGATGCTGCGCCACGCCGGGTTCGCCCGGGTGCGGGTGCAGAATCTCTCCGGTGGCATCGCCGCGATCCACACCGGCTGGCGGCTGTAGCCGTGCCAGCCCTGGCCGGCCGCCGGATCCTGCTGATCGTGAGCGGCGGCATCGCGGCCTACAAGTCGTTGGAGCTGGTGCGCCTGCTGCGGCGCGAAGGCTGCGCCGTGACCTGCGTGCTGACGGCGGGCGGTGCGAGGTTCGTGACCGCGCTGTCGCTGGAGGCGCTGAGCGAGCGGGCGGTCCACACCGAGCTGTTCACGTTGGGCGAGGAAAGCGAGATGGGCCACATCCAGCTCTCGCGCTCCGCCGACCTCGTGGTGGTGGCGCCGGCCTCGGCCGACCTGCTGGCGCGCATGGCCGGCGGCCGCGCCGACGACCTTGCCGCGACCGTGCTGCTCGCGACCGACAAGCGGGTGCTGGCGGCGCCGGCGATGAACGTGCGGATGTGGCGGCATCCGGCGACGCTCGCCAACATGGCGCTGCTGGCGGCGCGCGGCGTCGCGGTGGTGGGACCGGACGAGGGCGCCATGGCGTGCGGCGAGTTCGGGCCGGGCCGCCTGGCCGAGCCGCCGGCGATCCTGGCCGCGATTGCCGCGATGCTGGGCGGCGGCCCGCTGTCCGGCAGGCACGCCCTCGTCACCTCCGGCCCGACGCACGAACCGATCGATCCGGTGCGCTACCTCGCCAACCGCAGCAGCGGCCGCCAGGGGCACGCCATCGCCGCCGCGCTGGCGGCGCTGGGCGCGCGGGTGACGCTGGTGAGCGGCCCGGTCGAGCTGCCCGACCCCGCCGGCGTCGCTGTCACGCGGGTCGAGACCGCGGCGCAGATGCTGGCCGCGTGCCAGGCGGCGTTGCCCGCCGACGTCGCGGTGTGCGCGGCGGCGGTCGCCGACTGGCGCATGGCTGCGACGGCCGCACAGAAATTGACCAAGGCGGCGCACGCCCCGCGGCCGGTGCTCTAACTGGGGCCCAGCCGGGACATACTGGCGACGCTTGCGGCCTATGGCGGCGCGCGGCCCCGGCTGGTGGTGGGCTTCGCCGCCGAGACGCAGGATCTTTTGGCCCACGCCACGGCCAAGCGGGCGCGCAAGGGGTGCGACTGGATCGTGGCCAACGACGTGAGCGGGGACGTGATGGGCGGCGACGCGAACCAGGTCCACTTGTTGACCGAAGCAGGAGTGGAAAGCTGGCCGCTTCTTCCCAAGCAGGCCGTGGCGGAGCGCCTGGCGACACGCATCGCGGCGGCTCTGGCGTGAGCGTACCGGTGCTGGTGCAGCGCCTGCCGCACGCGGCCGGGCTGAGCCTGCCGGCCTACGCGACGGAGGGTGCGGCCGGCATGGACCTGGTGGCCGCCGTGCGCGAACCCGTGGTGCTGCCGCCGGGCGGACGGGCACTGGTGCCGACCGGGTTGCGGGTGGCACTCCCGGCCGGGCACGAACTGCAGATCCGCCCGCGCTCCGGCCTGGCGCTCAAGCATGGCATCGTGCTGCCGAACAGCCCCGGCACCATCGACGAGGACTTTCGCGGCGAGGTTCAGGTGATCGTGCTGAACGCCGGCGACGAGCCATTCACCATCACGCGCGGCCTGCGCATCGCCCAGGCGGTACTGGCGCCGGTGGCGCGCGCGGCGTGGCACGAGGCGGCCTCGCTGGACGCGACCGAGCGGGGCGAGGGCGGCTTCGGCAGCACCGGGCGTTAGCCCCCGGCGCTTAGCCAAGGTGGCGCAGCACCCCGCCATCGACGCGCAACGCGGCGCCGGTGGTGGCCGACGCCTGCGAGGAACAGACGTAGACCACCATGTTGGCGACCTCCTCGCTGCTGGCGAGCCGCCGGATCACCGAACTCGGCCGGTGCGTGGCGAAGAACTCCTGCTCCACCTGTGCCCGCGGCACGCCCTGCTCGGCGGCGATCTTGCCGAAGAAGTGGCCCACGCCCTCGGAGTTGGTGGGTCCCGGCAGCACCGCGTTGACGGTGACGCCGCTGCCGGCGACCGACTCCGCGAGGCCGCGCGAGATCGCCAGTTGGGCCGTCTTGGTCATGCCGTAATGGATCATCTCGGCCGGGATGTTGAGCCCGGACTCGCTGGAGATGAACACCACCCGGCCCCACCCCTGCGCCACCATGGCCGGCAGATAGTGCCGCGACAGCCGGATGCCGCTCATCACGTTGGCGTCGAAGAAGCGTTGCCAGTCGCGGTCGGCTATCTCCTGGAAAGGCTTCGGCTCGAAGATGCCGAGATTGTTGACCAGGATGTCGGCGCTCTCGACCTCCTCCACGAACTGCCCGACGCCGGCCGCAGTGGCCAAGTCGGCGGCAACTCCGGCCAATCTGGTTTCCGGCGCGACGTCGGCAAGCGCGTGCAGCGCGGCGTCGACCCGCGCCTGGGTGCGCCCGTTGAGTGTCACGTGCGCCCCGGCGCGCGCCAGGCCTTCGGCGATGGCGAAGCCGATGCCGGCGGTGGACCCTGTGACGATGGCGCGCTTCCCGGTGAGGTCGATCTGCATGGGTTCAGTCCTCCTGTTGGGCTGGCACGAGCCTTCCGGCATCGTCGCGTCGAGGTCAAATAGCGGGGCGGTCACGCGGCATGAACCTGCCTGACCAGGCTTCGCCGGAGACGGCGCATCAACTCCGACGTGGCCGTGCTAGTGTCGTGGCGTGGCGAATGCAGGTTGACCGCGAGGGCCGGCAACTCGGGCAGTCCCGCCTCGGCGGGCAAGACCTCGAGATCCGGAGGCACCGTGAACGCCAGCCCGGCGGTCACTGCGAGGTCGTGGCGTACGATCGCCGCCGCGGTCTCGCTGGCGGTCTGGTGCATGGCCGGGCAACCGCTCGCCCGGCTGCTGCGTACCGACGCGCAGTGGCGCGCGCTCAGCGTCATCCTGGGCGGGCTGCTGGTCGCCCCGATCATCCCGATGTGGCTTTGAGTGCGCCACGCGCTTCGGCCGCGACCTCCGCCAGGATGGCGTGCAGCTCCTCCGCCTGGGCGTCGTAGGTGACGATCCGCGCCTTGTGCGGGTTGCGGTGGCCAGCCAGCCGGTCCGGCCGGTCGAGCAGCGCCCGCAAGGCTGCGAGCAGCGGCTCGGGGTCGGCGTCCAGCGGGATGACGGTGCCGTTCACGCCGTCCACGATGTCCTCCACCGTGCCGCCGCCGTCGGTCGCGATCACCCACACGTCGCGCACCAGCGCCTCGCGCACGGTGAGCCCGAAACTTTCCTTCCATTGCGACGGGAACAGCAGCACGTCGATGCCCTCAAAGAACCCGTCCATCGTGTCCTGCTGGTAGGCCGGCACCACGCGCAGCTTGCCGGCCAGCTTCCAGCCATCGATCCGCATCGAGCGGAACCCGAGGTTGAGCGTGTTGTCGACCAGGTGCAGTTCGTAGTCGGCGCGCTCCAGCGCCTCGAACGCGTCGCGGATCAGGTGGATGCCCTTGACCCGGTCGTTGCCGCCGACATAGCCGAAGCGCAGCGGACCGGGCGCGCGCGGGCCGCGCGGGCGCTCCGGCTGGCGCACGCCGTTGCGGTTCAACAGCGCCCGCTCGGGCGCCGCGTCGTTGGCCAGGTACAGGCTGCGGTGGAACTCGCTCGGGAACAGCAGCCGGGCGGCGCCGGACAGGCGTTGCCGCAGCATCGCGAAGCGCTGGCGCAGATGCACCGCCTCGGGGATGCAGGCCTCGCAGATGCGCAGGTCGATGCGGGTCTGCCAGCAATACCGGCCGTCGCCGCGCACCATGAACTGCCGCTGGCACAGCCACCAGGCGTCGTGGACCGTGACCACGAACGGCACGCCGGCGTCGCGACAGGCTTGCAGGATCGACGAGCTGATGCCTTGCACGCAATGGAAGTGCGCCACGTCCGGCTCGACCGCGCGCAGCACGTCGCGGAAGCGCTCCAGCATCTCTGGATTGTCGAAGCTCACCACGCTGTCCTGGGCGTCGTTCGGCAGCCGGATGCCGAACACCGTCATGTCGCCGCCCTCGGCTGGATCGGCGTAGCGCAGCAGCGTGTGCGGCGGGTCCGTGACCTGGCCATGCGAGGCGAACACGAACACTTCGGTATCGGGCCTGCCGTGCAGCCGCCGCGCCAGCTCCTCGGCCACGATGGTGGCGCCGCCGAAGCTCTGCGGCCAGAAGTACACGTTTACCGCGAGCACCCGCAGCTTCCTGCGGCGGCGCTGGTCGAGGCCGCGCACCAGCGGCGCCACCTGGGTCCGCGCCATGGCGTCCGGCGCGTAGCGCGACAGCACCCGGTCGCGCGCCGCCGACCCGATTCGCCGCCGCAGGACAGGGGATTGGGCCAGCGCGGTCAGCGCATCCAGCCACTCCGCC
>CAXUHK010000230.1:0-5490 GCA_964250775.1 uncultured Acetobacteraceae bacterium
TACCGCGGCTGCGTCGAGGGCGACGACCTCGGAAAGGGCACCGGCGACGTCGTGCTCGCGGTCGGCACCCGGCGCGGCGATCCCCGCTCCGGCGCGCGGCTGGACGTTGTGGCGACGCTGCGCGCGGCGGCGCCGTGGCAGGCGATCCGCCGGCTGTCGGGACCAAGTGGGCCGCGACGGCTTGAGATCCGCTCCGACGATTTCCGCGTCGTGCGCACGCAGCAGCGCTCCGAGACCACGGTGATCTTCGTGGTCGACGCGTCCGGCTCCTCGGCGCTGAACCGGCTGGCGGAGGCCAAGGGCGCAGTCGAACTGCTGTTAGCCGATTGCTACGCGCGGCGCGACCAGGTGGCGCTGCTGGCGTTCCGTGGCGCCGCCGCTTCGCTGCTGCTACCGCCGACCAGTTCGCTGGTGCGCGCCAAGCGCAGCCTGGCCGGCTTGGCGGGTGGCGGCGGCACCCCGCTCGCGGCGGCCGCCGCCGCCGCCGGGGCGCTGGCCGACGCTGTGCGCCGGCGCGGGCCGACGCCGCTGGTGATCCTGTTGACCGATGGCCGGGCCAACATCGCCCGCGACGGCAGTCCCGGACGCGCCCGCGCCGCCGAGGAAGCCGCGCAAGCCGCGCGCCTGTTTCGCACCGCCGCGTTCACAATGTTGCTGATCGACACCTCGCCCAAGCCGCAGCCGCAGGCGCGTGCCCTGGCGATCGAGCTGGGTGGCACCTACCTGCCGCTGCCCTATGCCGATTCGGCCACGATCTCGCAGGCAGTCGCCCAAGCACGCGCCTGACTGCCAAGGCCAGCGTCAGCTTCACGTCAGGTCCAGATGGTATCGGTGCTCGGCCATACAGGACAGGAGCAGTCGATGACGCCTATGTCGACCATGGGGCAAACCATGCCGCAGTCGAGCGTGAATGGGCCGGGGGTCGCCGGAGCAGCGCCGCACAGTCAGGGTTCAGACCCGACGCTGATGTCCCTCGCCAGGGAGTTCGGCCAGGTGCTCAGCCAACTCATCCAGCTTGCCCAGCACGGCCAAGCCGGCGCGAACCCAGGCAGCGGGAGCCCTTCCGCACCGGCTACGCCCGCCGGCACGGCGCAGTCCGCGACGCCAGCGGGCTTCCCGTCGCACCTTGGCAAGGCTCCCGCTACGGCAGATAGCGGGACGGCGCCGAGCACGTCGGCCGGGACCGGGCCGAACTTGCTCAACATCACCAACAACCAGGACCACGCCATCACCGTGGGCAAGTTCAAGAACGGCGAATCGACCACCGACTCATCGGCCAAGATCACCCTACAGCCGCATCAGAGCGGCACGCTGAAATACGAGAACGGCGAGGGCGGCTACGCAGCCCAGGCCGATGCCAGCGGCAAGTTCCAGCCGAACGCCAGTCGCCTGGAATATGAGGCCGACAAGGATGGCAAGATGAAATACCCCGATGTGAGCTACATCGACGGGCGCAACTCCGCGATCTCGATTACCGACGGCGCCGGCCTCAACAAGGGCGACAACAAGAGCATCGCGGGCAGCGCCGATCCAAGCATCGTCACGGCCGACTCCGCCGGCAACAAGACGGTCGCCGGCTGGTACGACGGCTCGACATCCCAGATGCAGGCCGGCGGCGCGTTCATGCAGGGCCAGCTTGGCACAGCGGGCGCATACCTGCATCCGAACGACGACCAGCTTGCCAAAGGTCAGAATCCGATGAGTGGCAGCCAAAGCGCGACGATCAATGCCAGCTTCGGCAACGCCTGATGCGCGCCTTGCATCGGCTCGGCCAAGCCTCGCGAGCCAGGCGCTCGCAGGTGGGCGCGATACTTTGGCACCTGGGCGACACGACCATGTTGCTGGCCAACCGGGCATTGGCGTTGTGTCTCGGGCTCGCCTGACGCGCCGGGCCGGCTCGCTGCCGACCCGGCCGTCGCGTCATTTCGCCGGCGCGGGCACCACGGGGGCATTCGGGGCAGGAGCCGTGCCGCCGGACGCGGAGGGCGCCGGCGCCGCCGGCACCGTCACCGACGCCAGCGCCGGATGCGACGAATCCGTCGTCAGCAGCTCGGGGTATTTCGGGGCCATCGCCACGCCATAGAGCGGCTTGAACACGCCCTGGTGGCAGGTTGCGCAATTCACCTTCGCGACGTCGCCGAACTGCCCATGGCGGTAGTCGGGAAACACCTTGTCGAGGCTGGCCAGGTACTCGTTGTTGAGGTCGCGCGCCATGCGGATCGCGTACCAGGCCAGTACGCGCTGCGGCGAACTCTGGCTCCAATCGGCGAAGGCGCGGCTGTTGTGGCAGTAGGTGCAGTTCACGCCGAGCGAGTTCGAGAAGTGCATCATCAGCGCGTAGGTCCACTCGGCCTGCTTGATCGACTGGCGGTCGCTGTCGGGCAGCGCCGTGGTGGAGTTGACGCGGATGCTGGCATCGTGCTGCAAGTAGGGGCTGAACGGGTCGCCGGGCAGCGAGGCCTGGCCGGCCGCGCCCGCGGCGCGGTTCTTACCCATGTCGGTTTCCGCCATGCCCTCGAAGCTGCCGGACGGGCCGGAGTTGAACCAGATGTTGGCCGGAACCGGCATCCCGCGATGGCAGGTGTAGCAGGTGACGCCCACGTTCTGCACGTGGCTCTGCCAGTCGACGTTGATGTGCCGCGTCATCTGCAGCATACGCCGCGCCACCACCTTGGTGTATTTCTCGTCGGACGCCATGTTCTTCAGGTTGTGGCAGTAGCCGCAGCCCTGCTGCGGCGAGACCCAGGTGGTCATCGAGGCCATCAGCCGGGTGAACTCGCCGACATGGATGTTCCCCACCACCTGCACGTTCTTGTACACCTGATAGGCGTACGGCCCGACCTGCGGCAGTTGCGGCAGTGACGCCGGGATCTGGTTGGCGGCGACCTGCTTCTCCACCTGCGTCGGGTTGTACACGATGTCCATGCCGGTGCCGCGGAAGCCGTGCTGCACCGACGCCAAGGGCGGTCTCTGGAAGGTGAACAGCAGGCCGACCGCGGCCACGACGGTTACGGCGGCGATGCTGCGCAGGACGATCACTTGGGCGCTCCGGGCAAGGTTGACGGGTCGATCATGTTGCCGAACACCGGCGGGTACGCGGCAGCAATACCATGCTTCACGCCCCACAGATACCAATTGTCGACTACCGTGCCGGTCAACAGGATGCCGATGCCGCCGGTCAGCGGGCACAGCACCGCGAACCACCAGGCCCAGCGGTGGAACGACTCGAACGAGGCGTTGAAGCCCATGGTCCAGCGCCAGAACAGGCCGGCCCGTTCGGCCGCGGTGCCGCGGTCGACGATCTGCTCGACCTCGCGCTCGCCGCCGAAGCGGCTCACTGCCAGGATAGTCCCCCCATGCATCGCGAACAGCAACGCCGAGCCGTAGAGGAACACGATCGAGAGCATGTGGAAGGGGTTGTAGAACAGGTTGCCGTAGCGGATCGAGAACGCCGCCGTCCAGTCGAGGTGCGGGAAGATGCCGAACGGCACCGCCTCGCCCCAGCTCCCCATCAGGATCGGGCGGATGAAGCCCAGCACCAGGTACAGCCAGATCGCGGCGGCGAACGCCCAGGCGGTGTGGGTGCCGAGCCCCAGCGAGCGGGCGCGGCGGTAGATCTTGGTCCACCACAGCAGCATCGAGGCGGTGAGGAAGAACCCGGCCAGCAGCCACCAGCCGCCCTGCGCCAGCGGCGGGAAGCGCAGGCCGTTGCCCGGCGCCGGCGGCTCCAGCGCCAGCCACGGCAGTTGCCGCAGGAACTGCACCGGGTCCCAGCCGACCGAGGCCCACATGTTGAGGCCGATGATCTCGAAGGCGATGAAGCCGCAGATCAGTGCCGCGATGCCGGTCGCGCCGAGGTAGATCGGGCCGACCTGGGCGTTGCCGATGATGCCGAACGGATGCAGGTAGAACGGCTTGCCCACCCGTTCCCAACCCGGGCCGATCGCCGGCACGCCGGCGTAGACCGGGCCGCGCACCTGCACGCGGGTGAAGATGTTCTGGTACTCGGCCATGACGGTCCCCCTTTATCGCGTGCTTAGCGCCAGATCGGCAGGTCGAGCCACCAGGTCCACCACTCCGGCCAGCCGCGCGTCCAGAACGGGCCGCTGATGAGGATGCAGATGGCGCTCCAGAAGCCGGCGGAAAGGGCCAGGAACAGCCCGAGCCGGTGGATCCCCAACGTGCCGATCGACCAGCCGATGGTGTCGCGGAAGAAGGTGTCCTCGTGCTCGGACGACTTCACCACGTCGCCGCGCTTCGGGTTGACCGCCGACAGCACCAGCGAGGCGTGCAGCGACAGCGCCAGGGTAGTGGTGAAGAAGAACGTCACCGCCAGCATGTGCGCCGGGTTGTAGTGGAAGTGCAGGTATTGGTAGCCGGTGTTGGACACCCAATCGAGGTGGCTCAATATGCCGTACGGGAAGCCGAAGCCCCAGGCGCCCATCAGCAGCGGGCGGATCACCACCAGCGTCACGTAAGCGAAGATCGCGACGCTGAAGGCGAACGGGATGTGCAGCCCCATGCCGAGCTTGCGCGCGATCTCGACCTGGCGCAGCGCCCAGGAGACGAACGCGCCCACGGCGCAGATGGTGATGACCTGCCACAGCCCGCCCTCCTTCATCGGCGCGAAGCCGAGGCCGTAGCTGATGTCGGGCGGGGCGATGTTGATGCGCCAGACGTTCCAGGTGCCGCCGAGCGAGGCGCCGTACAGGATCAGCAGCGTGCCGAGGACGCTGAAGAACGCGGCGGCGACGCCGAAGAAGCCGACATAGAACGGTCCGACCCAGAAATCGAACAGGTCGCCGCCGACCAGCGTGCCGCCGCGCACCCGGTATTTCGGCTCGTAACTCAGCATAGCCATGGCACGCCTCCCGTCTGTGCTGCGGGCGAGGCCGGGTTCGGTATCCCGGCCTCGCCATCGTCGGTGTTATTTCGGCGCCGCCGGCGCCGGTAGCGGCGAGAACTGCGACGCCGCGCTGTAGCCAGGGCGCGGGCCTTCCAACCAGTTGAAGCGTTGCGTGCTGAGCAGGATGAAGTGGATCAGCAGCGCCAGCACGAACAGGAAGATGCCGAGTGCGACCAGCACCCGGCGCGGATCGAACAGCAGCCATACGCGCCACATGGCCGGCCTCCTACGTCAGCAGGGTTGCGAGGTGCGGCACGGCGGCGTGGGCCGCGTCGAGCAGCGAGGTCTTGTAGCCGTTCGGACCCGGCAGCCACGGCCGCCACTGCCACACCAGGATGTGGGCCACGACGGCGACCGCGGTGAAGGCCAGGAAACTGGTGACGAAGATACGGTGGAACTCCTTCGCCTCCGGTTCCGAAAGTCCCGACAAGGTCGCGGCCTTGTCCACGTCTAGAGCCATTGGAAATCCTCCCGGTTCAGCCTCTCGGCCACTGCCGCGCCAGTCCCCGCGGCGGGGATCGCCGGGGCGGGGGCCGCCACGGCCGGGGTGCTCGCCTGGACCGCCGCTGACGCCTCGGGCCGGG
>CAXUHK010000231.1:0-5373 GCA_964250775.1 uncultured Acetobacteraceae bacterium
CCGGGCCACCCCGGGTGCTTCGCCTGGGGGGGCTTTCGGCGGCGCGGCGGCCCGGCGCCAACGCCGGGGCCAACCCCCGGGGCCGGGCCCCGCGCGCCAGCCCGATGTCGGCGAGCTCGTGGTCGGACAGCGCCGCCAGCTCACCCAACACCGCGCGCCGACGCGGGATCTCGGCGAGCCACTGGCCGAGGCCGGCCAACCGGGCAACGACGCCGCGGCTCGGGTAGGAGGTTGGAGCGGAGGTCGAGATTGCGCTCGGCACCACGTAGGTCAGGTCGCTGTTCGATACATGCGCGTTCATGGTCTTAGTTCCTCTCGGAACACCGCACCGTGCCGGAATTCAGTTGGCTGCGGGGTTCTTGTGCAGCGCAATATGGGCTTTATGGTCGCTTTACGCAGTGCCCGATTGCCGCGGCAGATACGCCTACAGTGCATATCTCTCCGATTAGCCATGACGAAAACGTCACCCTAGAGCGAAGGTGCAAAGTGATGAAAAGGCTGCAACTCGCTGATCTACGCGGTGAACTGCAAGCAGCGGGGGTTTACGGCTTCCTGGTGCCGCGAGCGGACGAGCACCTCGGCGAGTATGTGCCGGCATCGGCCGAGCGGCTGGCGTTCCTCACCGGGTTCACCGGCAGCGCCGGCCTCGCGATCGTGCTGCCGGACCGTGCCTGCCTGTTCGTCGACGGCCGCTACACCCAGCAGGCGGCGGTCCAGGTCGATGGCGCGTGGGAGCACCGCCACATCACCGAGCAGCCGCCGGCGGAGTGGCTGGCTCAGGCGGCGCCGGGGCAGCCGATCGGCTACGACCCCTGGCTGATCGGCGAGGAGCAGCTCGGCCGCTTCACCGCGGCGGGCTGCCGCCTGGTGGCGCTCGACCGCAACCCGCTCGATGCGGTGTGGCATGACCGCCCGGCGCCGCCGGCCACGCCGGTGGCGATCCAGCCGTTGTCGCACTCGGGCAAGAGCTCGGCGGACAAGCGCGGCGAGATCGCCCAGAGCCTGCGGGACGCCAAGCAGGACGCGGCCATCGTCACCGATCCGGCCTCGGTGGCCTGGCTGTTCGACATCAGGGGCGACGACGTGCCGTTCACGCCGTTCGCGCTTGGCTTCGCGATCCTGCGCAGCGACGCCCAGGCGGAACTGTTCATGGAGCCCTCACGCCTGTCGCCGGACGTCCGGGCCTGGCTCGGCAACGCGGTGGCGGTGGCCCCGCGCGCGCGGCTGCCAGACGCGCTCCACGCCCTTGCCGGCCGTACCGTGCGTGTCGACCCGGCGAACTCGGCGGCCTGGTTCGCGCAGACCTTGCGCGCGGCCGGCGCCACGGTCGTCGCCGGCATGGACCCCTGCCTGCTGCCCAAGGCGCGCAAGAATCCCATCGAGCAGGAAGGTGCGCGGACGGCGCAGGCGCGGGACGCCGAGGCGGTGTGCCGCTTCCTGTGCTGGGTCGAGGCCCATGCGGTCGGCCAGACCGAGCGATCGGCCGCCGAGCGGCTGCTGGCGCTGCGCGCGGCGCTGCCCGAGTTCCGTGGCGAGAGCTTCCCCGCGATCTCCGCCGCGGGCGAGCACGGCGCCATCATGCACTACCGCGTCGATGCCGAGTCCGACCGGCGCATCGAGGCCGACGAGTTATACCTGATCGATTCCGGCGCGCAGTTCCCGTGCGGGACGACCGACGTGACCAGGACGGTCTGGACCGGGCCGGGCACGCCCCCCGATACGCTGCGCGACCGCTACACCCGCGTGCTCAAGGGGCACATCGCCATCGCCCAGCTCCGTTTCCCGCAGGGCACGCACGGCGCGCACATCGACGGCTTCGCCCGGCAGTCGCTATGGCAGGCCGGGCTCGACTTCGACCACGGCACCGGGCACGGCGTCGGCAGCTACCTCTCCGTGCACGAAGGCCCGGTCAGTCTCAGCCGGCTGGCGCGGCCGGTGCCGCTGGGGGAAGGCATGATCCTGTCCAACGAGCCCGGCTTCTACGCCCCCGGCGAGTTCGGCATCCGCCTGGAGAACCTGTTGCTGGTGCGCCCGTTCGCGGCGCCCGGCCGCGCCTTCCTGGAGTTCGAGACGCTGACCCTGGCGCCGTTCGACCGTCGGATGATCGCGCGCGAGCTGCTGCTGGCGCATGAGGCGGCGTGGCTCGACGCCTATCACGCCCGCGTGGCGGCGAGCGTCGGTCCGCGGCTCCCGGGCGAGGAACGCGCCTGGCTCGACCACGCCTGCCGGAAGCTGGCGGCCTAGCGGCTCAGCCGTCCTGGCGCGCCTTGACCGGCTGGCCGGCCTTGTCGTGGCTCACGATGAAGCGGCCGGGCTCCGGTACGATGTAGCCCAACCCGCGCGACGACATGATCGCCCGCTCGGGCAACCCGTGCATCGCGAGCTTGCGCCGCAGCTTCAGCACCAGCTGGTCGATGCTGCGGTCTTCGGGGCTGATCGGCCGCTTCAGCGCCACGCGGCCGAGCCACTCGCGCGACACCGAGACGCCCTCGGCCTCGACCAGCGTCTCCAGCGCCGAGAACTCCGCCTCGGTCAGCGCGGTGCTGATGGTCCCCGGCCCGATCAGCCGGCGGCGCGCCGCGTCGAGCAGCGTGCGCGGCCCGGCGTACGAGCGCGCCGCCTGCTCCAACCGCGCCAGGCGGCGATGCACCGCGCGCACCCGCGCCGCCAGCTCCTTCAGCAGCGCCGGCTTCACCACGTAGTCGTCGGCGCCGTGCTCCAGGCCGGCGATCCGGGTCGCCTCGGAGTCGCGCGCGGTAACGACGATCACGCCGCAATCGCCGTCGTGCGCGAAGCGCTCGACCAGCTCGATCCCGTCCATGTCCGGCAGGCCGAGGTCGACCAGCACGATGTCCGGACAGAACGCCGGCTTGCGGGCGACCGCGCGGACGCCGGTCGCGGCCTCCTCGACCACCATCGCCTCGGCGCGCAAGGCCGCCGCGATCAGGTTGCTCACGGCGACCGTATCCTCGACCACCAGGACGCGCAGCGGGCGCTGCTCGGCGGCGACCTGCCGGGATTCCCGCTCGACGGCGAGGTGTCGTTCCATGGACCGCATTCTTAGTCGAAGCCAGCCACGCGATAAAGACCAAAACGCAACGAATTGGCTCAGGCGCCGGTCAGCGCCCGCCACTCCGCCTCGGTCAGCACCGTGACACCCAGTTCGGCGGCCTTGCGCGCCTTGCTGCCGGCGTCCTCGCCCGCGACCAGGTAGTCGGTCTTGCGCGTGACGCTGTCGGTGACGCGCGCGCCGAGCTGCTGCGCCAGCGCCTTGGCCTCCGGCCGGGTCAGCGTCGGCAGCGCGCCGGTGAACACGACCGTCTTGCCGGACAGCGGCCCGGCCTCACCGCCGGCCACGGCGTCCGCCAGGGTCAACTGCCCGGCCAGGTCGTCCAGTGCCCCCACGTTGCGCGGCTCGGCGAAGAACGCCGCGAGTTCCTCGGCGATCGCCGGGCCGATGCCGACGATGCCGCCGAGGTCGCGGCGCTCCTCCGAACCCACGGTGACGGCCGCCTGCATCTGCGCCCGCCAGGCCGGGAAGCTGCCGTAATGGCGCGCCAGCAGGCGGGCGTTGGCCTCGCCGATGCGCCTGATGCCGAGCGAGAAGATGAAGCGCGGCAGCTCGATCCGCCGCCGCGCCTCGATCGCCTGCATCAGCTTGGCGGCGCTGGCGCTGCCCCAGCCGGGACGCTCGGCGATGCCGTCGACACGGCCAGCGAGGCGGAAGATGTCGGCGGGCGCGGCGATCAGGCCGTCGCGGTAGAACTCGCGGATGGTGCGCTCGCCCAGCCCCTCGATGTCGAACGCCGGGCGGGAGGCGAAATGCACCAGCCTCTCCTCCATCTGGGCGCTGCAGGTCAGGCCCCCGGTGCAGCGGCGCACCACCTCGCCGGCGGTGCGCACCGCGAGGCTGCCGCAGACCGGGCAGTGGTCGGGGAACACGTACGGCACCGAGCCGGCGGGCCGCAACGCCGGCAGCACCTCGACGATCTGCGGGATGACGTCGCCGGCGCGCTGCAGCAGCACGGTGTCGCCGATCCGGACACCCTTGCGCGCGATCTCTTCCTCGTTGTGCAGCGTGGCGCGTGTCACCAGCACGCCGCCGACGTTGACCGGCAGCAGCGCCGCCACCGGGGTCAGCGCGCCGGTGCGCCCGACCTGGATCAGGATGTCCCGCAGCACCGTGGTCGCGCGCTCGGCCGGGAACTTCCAGGCCACGGCCCAGCGCGGCTCGCGGCCGGAGAAGCCGAGCCGCCGCTGCAGCGCCAGGTCGTCGACCTTGTACACCACGCCGTCGATGTCGTAGGGCAGGGCGGCCCGCTGGGCGGCCAGCTCGGCCTGAAACGCCGCCGCCTCGGCCTCGCCGTCGAGCCGCCGCGACAGCGGGTTGACGCTGAAGCCCCAGTCGCGCAGCCGCTGCAGGTACTCCCAATGCGATGTCGCGACGGCGCCGCTGGCCTCGCCCATGGCATAGGCGAACAGCGACAGGCGGCGGCCGGCGGTGATGCCTGCGTCGAGCTGGCGCAGGCTGCCGGCGGCGGCGTTGCGCGGGTTGGCGAACTGCCGCGCCCCCGCCGCGAGCTGCGCCGCGTTCAGCGCCAGGAAGTCGGCCTTGGTCATGAACACCTCGCCGCGCACCTCGATCCGCGCCGGCGCGTCGTTCGTTGCCTCGGGGCCGAGCCGGCGCGGCACCGCGTCCATGGTGGCGAGGTTGGCGGTCACGTCCTCGCCCTCGGCGCCGTCGCCGCGCGTGGTCCCGGCCACGAACGCGCCGTCCTCGTACAGCAGCGAGATCGACAACCCATCGATCTTCGGCTCGGCGACCCAGGCCAGCGGTGGCGGGCTGCCCAGGAAGCGATGCACCCTGGCACGGAACTCGGCGAAGCCAGCCTGCTCGAACACGTTGTCGAGCGAGAGCATCGGCACGCCATGACGGCGCTTGCGGAAGCCGCCCGCCGGCGCCGCACCCACCCGGGCGGACGGCGAATCCGGCCGCGCCAGGTCCGGGAAACGCGCCTCGATCGCAGCGTTGCGCCGGCGCAGCGCGTCGTACTCGGCGTCGGTGACTTCCGGGGCGTCCTGCTCGTGGTAGGCGCGGTCGTAGCGGGCCAGCGTTTCCGCGAGCTGGCGCAACTCGTCGGCCGCCTGCTCGGGGTCGAGCTTGCCGACGGCGATCATGCGAGCAGGCTCTCGGCCGCCGCCCGCGCCGCGGCGGTCACGGACTCGCCGGCCAACATGCGCGCGATCTCCTCGCGCCGCGCCGGGCCGTCCAGCGCCTCGACCAGCGTCTCGGCGCCGCCGGCGCGGTCGCGTTTGGCAACCCGCAGGTGCGCGGCACCACGCGCGGCCACCTGCGGGCTGTGCGTCACCAGC
>CAXUHK010000232.1:0-3584 GCA_964250775.1 uncultured Acetobacteraceae bacterium
CGCCTACCCGCACCAGCTCTCGGGCGGGCAGCGGCAGCGGGTGATGATCGCCGCCGCCCTCGCCTGCGGGCCGGAGTTGCTGATCGCCGACGAGCCGACCACGGCGCTGGACGCGACCGTGCAGGCGCAGGTCCTCGACCTGCTGGCCGACCTGCGCCAGGAGCGGCGGATGGCGCTGCTGCTCATCAGCCACGACCTCGGCGTGGTGGGCCAGGCCACGACGCGGCTGCTGGTGATGTACGCGGGCCGGGTGGTCGAGCGGGGGTCGACGGAGGCGGTGTTCGCCCGGCTGGCGCATCCGTACACGCGCGGGCTGTTCGCCGCCTCGCCGCACCTCGCGCGCGACGGGGCGCTGACACCGATGCCGGGGCAGGCGCCCGACCTTGGCGCGATGCCCGAAGGCTGCGTGTTCGCGCCGCGCTGCCCGCGCGCGCAGGGCGATTGCGTGGTCCATGCGCCCCGCCTGGACGGGACGGCGGAGCATCTCGTGGCGTGCTGGCATCCGTGGGCGTGAGCGCGCCGTTGCTGGAGGTCGACGGCGTGGTGCGCGCCTATCGCGGCAAGCCGGTGCTGCATGGCGTCAGCCTGACGCTGGCGCGCGGCGGTTCGCTCGGCATCGTGGGCGAGAGCGGCAGCGGCAAGTCGACCCTGGCGCGCACCATCCTGGCGCTCGACCGGCCGCAGGCGGGCACGGTGCGGCTGCTGGGCGAGGACCTGTTCACGCTCTCGCCGAGGCGGCTGCGCGCGGCGCGGCAGCGGATGCAGGCGGTGTTCCAGGATCCGTACGGCTCGCTGGACCCGCGCATGAGCGTCGCCCGCATCGTGGGCGAGCCGCTGCTGGGGATGCCGCGCCTGGAGCGTGCGCGCCGGGTGGCGGCGGCGATCGATGCGGTGGGCTTGCCCGCCGCGTCGCTGTCGCGGGCGCCGCACCAGTTCTCCGGCGGCCAGCGCCAGCGGATCGCGATCGCGCGGGGGCTGGTGACGGAGCCGGCGCTGGTGGTGGCGGACGAGCCGGTCTCGGCGCTCGACGTGTCGGTGCAGGCGCAGGTGCTGAACCTGATGCTGGAGCTGCGGGCGCGGCTCGGCTTGGGCTGGGTGTTCATCAGCCACGACCTCGCGGTGGTGCGCTGCGTCGCCGCCGAGGTCGCGGTGCTGTACCGGGGCCGGGTGGTCGAGCGGGGGCCGACGGCGGAGGTGTTCGAGCAGCCGTTGCACCCTTATACGGCGGCGCTCGCGGCGGCGGTGCCACGCTTCGGCGCGCAACGACCGCCGGCGCCGGCGGTCGTGGGCTTGGACGTGCCGGAGGGGTGCGTGTACGCCGCGTCGTGCCCCCGCGCGGTCGCCCGATGCGCCGAGCCGCCGGTGTTACGGACGATCGGGGCGCGGCACGTCGCGTGTCACGTCGCCGGTGCCTGATCCGTGACTTTAGAATGGAGCACGCGCTGGTGCCGCAGACATTGAGCCTTACCACGCTGCTCGTCGGCGATTATGACGAAGCCATTGCCTTCTACGTCGGCACGCTCGGGTTCGAACTGCGCGAAGATACGCTCCTCGCGGCTGAGAAACGCTGGGTTGTGGTAGCCCCACCTAGCGCCGCCAGCGGCCTTCTGCTCGCGCGTGCCGTCGGAGATCGGCAGCACCGGGCCATAGGCGATCAAAGCGGCGGCAGGGTTTTCCTATTTCTAGAGACAGACGATTTCGCTCGCGACCATATCGCATACAGGGAGCGCGGCGTCCGGTTCATCGAAGCGCCACGGCATGAACCATACGGAACCGTGGCCGTGTTCGAAGACGTCTATGGCAACCATTGGGACTTGATCCAGCCTGCTAGGCGCTGACGGCCTCCGATCCAGTCTCGCCGGTCGCGACGCTCTGTGGCATTCTCTGAAGCGGACGTAGGTCCAAGGAGAATCGCGTCTCGCCCTCCACGTCTCTTTCCGATCTATACCGTGCCTATATTAATTGCCTTAACCGGCAGGATTTTGCTCAGCTCGGACGCTTCGTTGATGACGAAGTTGAGCACAACGGTCGACCGCTCAAACTGTCCGGCTACCGTAACATGCTCGTGAAGGACTTTGAGGATATCCCTAATCTTCGCTTCAACATTCAGCTTCTGATCAGCGACCCCCCATGTGTCGCAGCCCGCTTGGCCTTCGAATGCTCCCCGAAGACGGAGTTCCTCGGCTTAAGCATCAACGGGCGTGTGGTTTCCTTCGCGGAGAATGTCTTGTACGAGTTCAAGGGCTGTAAGATAGCGTCGGTCTGGTCGGTCATCGACAAGGCCTCAATCGAGAATCAGCTTTTGCGCTAACAGCAGCCGTCGGCTTTCCGATCGCATGGACTCGAGAGCCGCCATTCCGCCTGCCACCGAAATCAGCCGATGCCCGCGTGAAAGCGACAGCACTGCAATCGCCAGGCGGCTTCGGCAAACGCGGCCCTAACCAGGCGGTTGCAGCGCCAGCATTCTCTCCAGCGCTTCCGCCGTCTGCGGGTTGTTGTACGACGGCGTACCGACGTCGAACTCCGCCGCCTGCACCAGCGGTCCGGCGATCACCGGGTCGAACCCGGCGTCGCGCACCAGTCGCGCCGCCAGCCCGACCGCCGCCGGGGTGTCGCCCGCGAGCGCGATCGCCAGGCGCGCGCCCGGCCGGTGCGCCTCGTGGCGGAGCGTCTCCCAGTGGACGGCGTTGAACGCGCGCACCAGCAACACGCCTGGGAGCAGCCTCGCCACCGGCACCCCGGCCCCCTCGCCACCCGCCAGCGCCGCGGTCGCGAACGCGCCGTCGCGCTCGGGATACGGGTTCGCGGCATCGAGCAGTGGCTTGCCGTGCAGCAACGGGCCAAGCTCGACGGCCATGTCCGGCCACGCGCCATAGGGGGCGGCCGCGAACACGGCCTCGCCGAACCGCGCCGCCTCGGCGAGGCTGCCGGCCGAGGCGCCGGCGCCCAACCCGGCCACCAGCGACGCCAGCCGCTCGGGCGTGCGCGAGCCGAAGCAGACCTCGTGCCCGGCCCCGACCCAGAGCGTGCCGACGGTGGCGCCGATCCTGCCCGCGCCGATGATCCCGATGCGCATGTGGCCTCCCCGTGCTTGCCCGACCGATCAGATGAATTGCAGCTCCGCCACCGTGGCGCCGGCGGCGCCGCGATGGATGTCGAGATAGCGCCGCGCGATGGCGTCGGGGTCGAACTTGGTGCCCGGCGCCACCACGCCCATGATCGTCACCGTGCCGACGCGCACGCCGGACGGCGCCAGCTCGGCCGCCAGCATCAGCGCCAGCGCGCGGATCGCCCCCTTGCCGATCGACAGCGACGGCGCCACGGCGGACGGGAATAGCGCGAAGCCGCCGCCGGTGAAGATGATGGTGCCCTGCCCGCGCGCGCGCATCGCTGGCGCCACGGCGCGCGCCGAGACCAGGGCGCTCACCGCGCAGACCCGGAAATCCTCGACCAATTGCTCCGGCGTCAGCGCCAGCACCGGGCCGTCGCGCCAAGTGGCGGCGTTGTAGACCAGCACGTCGACCGGCCCGAACCGCCCCACGGCGGCCGCCAGCGCCGCCTCCCCCGAGGCGGGATCGCCGGCC
>CAXUHK010000232.1:3594-5344 GCA_964250775.1 uncultured Acetobacteraceae bacterium
CAAGCCCATCGCGCTCAACATGGTCCAGCAGGTCTCGGCCGATCCGGCCGCCGCGCTTCCCCTCTCCGGCATCGGCGGCCTAGCCCCCAGGCGCGCAGCCCCCCCGGTGATCCGGCGCGGCGGCGGCCACCGTGGCGCCGGCGCGCGCCAGCAGCGCCAGCGCCATGCCCTCGCGTCCGAACACCCGCGCCACCGCCGCGCCCATGCCGGAGCCGTAGCCCACGATCACCGCCAGTCCCGCCATGCGCGCCCTCCCCGCCGGGCGCGATCATGCGGCGGTTTTGACGGCGCGGAAATCCTTGATGTCGCGGAACGTCAGCGCCGGGTGCAGCTCGGTCGTGCGGCGCATCATGAACGCGCTGCTGGCGAGGAACACCGGGTCGCCGTCCACGTCGTCGGCCATGCCGTGGCCCTGCTCGGCCACGAACCGCGCCAATGCCCCCTTCTCACCCGAGACCCAGCGCGCCAACTGGAACGGCGGCGTCTCGAAACCGATCGCCACACCGTACTCACCCCGCAGCCGCGCCTGCAGCACGTCGAGCTGCAAGGTGCCGATCACGCCGACCATCGGTGGGCTGCCGTCCTGCGGGCGGAACAGTTGCACCACGCCCTCCTCGGCCAGCTCCTGCAGCGCCTGGCGCAGCTTCTTCGCCTTCATGGCGTCGTCGAGCCGCACCCGGCGCAGGATTTCCGGCGCGAAGTACGGCACGCCGACGAAATTGATGTCCTCGCTCTCGCTCAGCGTGTCGCCGATGCGCAGCGTGCCGTGGTTGGGGATGCCCACCACGTCGCCGGCGAACGCCTCCTCGGCCAGCGCGCGGTCGCGGGCGAAGAAGAACTGCGGCGCGTGCAGCGGGATCAGCTTGCCGGTGCGCACCTGCTTCAGCCGCATCCCGCGCACCAGGCGACCGGAACAGACCCGCGCGAAGGCGATGCGGTCGCGGTGGTTGGGGTCCATGTTGGCCTGGATCTTGAACACCAGCGCGGTGAGGCTGGCCTCGTCCGCCTCCACGATCCGGGTGTCGGCCGGCTGCGCGCGCGGGCGCGGACCGTACGACACCAGGCCATCGAGCAGGTCGGCGACGCCGATCTCGCGGATCGCGCTACCGAAGAACACCGGCG
Source organism: uncultured Acetobacteraceae bacterium (assembly GCA_964250775.1). Classification (GTDB taxonomy): domain Bacteria; phylum Pseudomonadota; class Alphaproteobacteria; order Acetobacterales; family Acetobacteraceae; genus CAVRQM01. Next base: position 4,717 of record CAXUHK010000232.1, read on the forward strand.
TCAGGTGGCCCTGCGCGAACGCCCCGACTTCGAACTCAGGCAGCGCCGCGCGCACCAGGTCGAGCTCCTCGCCCATGGCGATCATGCGCGGGTCGGACTGGCCCAGCGGCGCCAGCGTGCGGATTTCGCGCGCCAGGATGTCGTAGGTGCCGGCGAACTCGGCGGCGCGCCCGATCGGCCAGGTTACGGGCGCGGTGTCGAGGGCGAGCGCCTGCGAGACCTCGTCGAGCAGCGCGAACGGGTCCTGCGCCTCGCGGTCCATCTTGTTGACGAAGGTGAGGATCGGGATGTCGCGCAGCCGGCAGATCTCGAACAGCTTGCGGGTGCGCGCCTCGATGCCCTTGGCGGCGTCGATCACCATGACGGCGGCGTCGACGGCGGTGAGCGTGCGGTAGGTGTCCTCGGAGAAGTCCTCGTGGCCCGGCGTGTCGAGCAGGTTGAACACGCAGCCGCCGTACTCGAACGTCATCACCGAGGTCACGACCGAGATGCCGCGCTCGCGCTCGATGCCCATCCAGTCCGAGCGGGTGCGCCGCCGCTCACCCTTGGCGCGCACGTTGCCGGCGAGCTGGATGGCGCCGCCGGCGCGCAGCAGCCGCTCGGTCAGCGTGGTCTTGCCGGCGTCGGG
>CAXUHK010000233.1:0-5340 GCA_964250775.1 uncultured Acetobacteraceae bacterium
GGCGCCCCCCGCCGCGGGGCGGGCGCCGCCCGGCGGGGGGGGGGCCGCCGGCGGCGGTGGACGAGGCGGCGTTGCATTTGCTCGACACCTCGCGCGACCGTTGGGTCGCGGACGGTCCCTCCTACCTGGTGCGGATGCCGCAGGCGAACGTGCAGGTGACGATCGGCAACGAGGCGCGGCGGTTGCCGCTCAACACCGCGCCGGTGCCGGTGCTGGCCGCGGTCATCCGGCTGGCGGGGGCCGAGCCGCACGCCGCCGACGTGCTCGCGAGCCAGATCGCCGATTGGCGCAGCCCGGCGCCGTTCCCGCTGAAGCTCGGCGCCAAGACGCCGCAATATGTCGCCGCCGGCCGCATGTTCGGGCCGCCCAACCGCAGCATCCGCTCGCTCTCCGAGCTACGGCTGGTGCTCGGCATGACGCCGGAGATGTTGGCGCGGCTGGCTCCGCACGTCTCGGCCTACACCGAATCCTCGCCCACTGCGGACGAGGCGGACCCGTTGGTGCGGGCGGCGATGGCGGAAGTGGCCGCAGGCGGCATCGCGCCGCTGGCGTTCCGCGAGGCCGGCGTGTTCCGCATCGTGGCGCTGGCGGCCAGCGCCGGCGGCGGCCGTTTCGAGCGCCGGGCGGTGATCCGGCTCGGCGGCGTCGGCGGCCTGGGCGGCGTGTCGCGGCGGGCGTTCGAGGTGCTGGCGTGGTCGGCGGGCGAGGAGGTCAACTGAACTAATTGTTGCAGATCGTGCCCTCGGTCCCGGCGTCTCCCGACACGTTGTTCGGACCGCCAGAGCAGATGTCGAACGGGTGGTCGGGGCGGTTCGACGGGTTGCGGTAGCTGTACGGATGGTTCCAGGCATCGAGCGGCAGCTTGCCGCCCTGCACGTATGGGCCGCTCCAAGTCGCGGCGTCGCCCGGCTTCTCGACCAGCGCCTGCAGGCCCTGCTCGGTGCTCGGGTAGCTGCCGACGTCGAGCTTGTAGAGGTCGAGGTTGGAGGCGATACCGGCGATGTTGAGCCGGGTGGTGGAGACGCGGGCGCCGCCCAACTGGCGCAGCACGTTGGGCGCCACCAAGGCGATCAGCAGGCCCAGGATCGCGATGACCACGAGGATTTCCAGCAGCGTGAAGCCGCGTTGGCCGCGCGGCACACGAAGTTTGGGCGGCGTCTGGTTCATGCGCCGCCTTCTACACCGGCCCCGCAAGCCGCGAAACCGTGTGGCGTCGCTCGCGCGGCCGGGATAGCGTCGCGCCATGGCGATCCCGTTCCTCGTGTGCATGGCGGCGACGGCGGCGTTCTACCAATTGCCGCCGCGCGTGCTGCCGGCGATCCAGGTGGTCGAGAGCGGGCGGGTCGGCAGCGTCAGCCACAACCGAGACGGCAGCGACGACCTCGGCGTGATGCAAGTCAACACGCTCTGGCTGCCGGCGCTGTCGCAGGCGAGCCGGCTGCCGGTGCCGGTGGTGCGCGCGCGGCTGGTGGACGAGCCCTGCTTCAGCATCGCCGCCGCCGGGGCGATCATGCGGACCTACCTGATCGAGACCAAGGGCGACCTGATGCAGGCGGTGGGCGACTACCATTCGCACACGCCGGCGTTGAACCAATCGTACCAGATTAGCGTCCGCGGCGCGGCCGGGCGGCTGTTCGGGCGCTAGACGCGGCCGAGCACCACCGGCCCGGCGACGGTTGCGCCGCCGATCCGGAACGCGCCCGTGATGGAAGCCGCGGCTGACTCGGCGTGCGTGGGGTCGGCGGCGTGGACCAGGCATAATGGCCGCTCGCCATCGACGCGCTCGCCCAGCCCGGCGACTTCCGACAAGCCGACCGCATGGTCGATGCCGTCCTCCGGCCGGGTGCGCCCGCCGCCCAACGCGATTACCGCCACGCCCAGCGCGCGGGCATCTATAGCGGCCACGTGGCCCGGCTCGGGGCCGAACACCGACCGCACGCAAGCGGCGCGGGACAGCGAGCGCTCGGGCGTCTCCAGCAGGTCATGCGGGCCACCCAGCGCCGCGACGCTGCGCGCCAGGCGCTCGGCGGCCGAGCCGTCCGCGAGCCGGCGCTCCGCCAACGCCCGCCCGCCCGCGACGCCGCACAGCGCCAGCGCCTCGGCGGCCAGCGCCAGCGTCACCTCGCGCAACCTCGGGTCACCGGCCTGGCCGGTCAGCATGTTCACGGCCTCGCGCACCTCCAGCGCGTTGCCGACGCTGCCGCCGAGCGCCTGGTTCATGTCGGTCAGCAGCGCCGTCGTGGGCAGGCCGGCCCCGACCGCCACCGACACCAGCTCGTGCGCCAGCGCCCGCGCGTCGTCCAGTTCGGTCATGAACGCGCCGGAGCCCGCCTTCACGTCGAGCACCAGATGCCGGGTGCCCTCTGCCAGCTTCTTCGAGAGGATCGAGGCCACGATCAGCGGCAGGCTCTCGACGGTCGCGGTCACGTCGCGGATCGCGTAGAGGTGCCGGTCGGCCGGGGCGAGGTCGGCGGTGGCACCCACGATGGCGCAACCGGTCTCACGCACCGTGCGCTCGAACAGCGCCTGGGATGGCTGGCTCCGATAGCCGGGGATCGCGTCCATCTTGTCCAGCGTGCCGCCGGTGTGGCCGAGGCCGCGCCCGGACAGCATCGGCACATAGCAGCCGCACGCCGCCAGCAGCGGCGCCAGCACCAGGCTCACCTTGTCGCCGACGCCGCCCGTCGAGTGCTTGTCGACCACCGGCCCGTCGAGGCCGGGCCAGGCCAGGGTTGTGCCGGAATCGCGCATCGCCAGCGTGAGCGCCACCGTCTCCTCGGTCGCCATGCCGCGCCACAGCACCGCCATGGCGAACGCCGCCGCCTGGCCCTCGGTCACGCGGCCGTCGCACAGCCCGGCGACGAAGGCCGCGATCTCGGCATCGGCGAGAGGATGGCCGTCGCGTTTGCGCCGGACGATCTCCTGTGGCAGCAGCATCAGGCGAGGTGGTCCGGCCCGAAGCTGTCGGGTAGCAGTTCGGCCAGGGTGCGGGTGAGCAGCACGCGCCCGTCGGCGTCGACCATGCACACCGCCATGTCGGGGGTGGCGAACTCGCGCAGCTTCTGCCGGCAGCCGCCGCAGGGCGTGCAGGGCATCGTGCCGCCGCCGGCGATCACGGCCGCCACGATGCGCCGCTGCCCGGCGGCCACCATCGCGGCGATGGCGCCGGCCTCGGCGCAGGTGCCTTGCGGGTAGGCCGCGTTCTCGACGTTGCAGCCGGCATGGACGTTGCCGTCCTCGCAGCGCAACGCGGCGCCCACGGCGAATTTCGAGTACGGAACGTAGGCAAGCTGCCGCATCGCCACCGCCGCCGCGATCAACTCGTCGTCCATGCCGCTCTCCAACACCGTTGTGGCAGCGAGCCGCCGCCAGGCAAGCGCGTAACTGCTTATGGGCTATTCAGAGGAAGGTCTTAATGACCAGCGAGGCGACGCCGGCCACCAGAAGCGCCAACATCCATTTGACGAGCGCCACGTCGCCCTTGATGGTGGCGAGGTCGACCTTGATAGCGGTGAACTGGCTTTCGTAGGCGGCGACTTCCTCGGCCGCCTTGCTCGCCAGCGCGGCATCGCCTGGGCTCATCAGCGCGTCCCGCAAAGCGCCCAACTGCATCGCCATCCGCCGTCTCCGATCCTCATGGTGAGGATAGGCTAGAACCACGGGACCGACCAAGCGTGTCGCAGGCCGGCTGCGCTCAACGCTCCTTCACGTAGGGGATGCCGCTGGCGCGCGGCGGGATGGCGCGGCCGAAGAAGCCGGCCAGCAGCACCACGGTCAGCATATACGGGATCGCCTGCACCAGTTGCACCGGCAACACGCCGATCCCCGGCACGACGGCGCCCTGCAGGCGGATCGCCGCCGCGTCGAGGAAGGCGAACAGCAGGCAGGCGGCGAGCGTGGGGAACGGCCTCCACCTACCCAGGATCACCGCGGCCAGCGCCAGGTAGCCGCGCCCGCCGGTCATGTCGCGCACGAACCCGGCCGACTGCGCGGTCGCGATGTAGGCGCCGGCGACGCCGCACAGGACGCCCACGATCAGCACCGCCCGGTAGCGCAGGCCACCGACGCCGACGCCGGCGGTGTCGACCGCGGCCGGGTTCTCGCCCACCGCGCGCAGCCGCAGGCCGAAGCGGGTGCGGTACAGCGCCCACCACGCCAGCGGCACCAGCAGTAGCGCCGGGAGCGTCAGCACGCTGAGGCCGCCCAGCGTGGCGAACCGCGCCGATTGCGGCAGCGCCGGGGTGTTGCCGCCCTGCGCGAACCAGGCGAGGCCCAGCGTCGCCGTCAGCCCCTGCGCCAGGATGTTGATGGCCATGCCGGACACCACCTGGTTGCCGCGCTGGCTGATGCAGACGAATCCGTGCAGCAGCCCGAGCAACCCCGCCGCCAGCACCGCCGCGAGCAGGCCCAGCCAGGCGCTGCCGCTGATCGCCGCGACGGCGGCGGCGGCGAACGCGCCGGTCAGCATCTTGCCCTCCAGCCCGATGTCGACGATGCCGGAGCGCTCGCTGAACAGCCCGGCCAGCGCCGCCACCACCAGCGGCACCGAGACCCGCAGCGTCGCGGCCAGCAGCGGCAGCGCCTCGTTCATTGGACGCGGCCCAAGATGGCGCGCACCAGCAGCGGGCGCAGCAGCAGGGCCAGGCCGCCGGTGGTCAGGATCACCAATCCCTGGATCGCCACCACCAGGTCGCTGGAGACTTTCGGCAGGTCGAACGCCATCTCGGCGCCGCCCTGGTAGAGCGCCCCGAACAGGATCGCCGCCAACAAGATGCCAACCGGGTGGTTGCGCCCCATCAGCGCCACCGCGATGCCGGTGAAGCCGTAGCCGGCGGTGAAGCCGACCTGCAGCTTGTGCTGCGCGCCCAGCACCTCGTTGACCGCGACGCCTCCGGCAAGTGCCCCCGAGAACAGCATCGCCAGCACCACCTGCCGTCCCGGGTCGATTCCGGCGTAGAGCGCCGCGCGCGGGCTGGCGCCGACCACGCGCACCGCGTAGCCCCAGCGCGTGTGCCAGACCACGACCCAGACCAGCGCCAGGGCGGCGAGCGCCAGCAGGAAGGCCGCGTTGAGCGGTGTCGCCGGCAGCGCGGCGACCAGCGCCCGCATCGGGGGCAGCGCCGCCGCGGGCACGAACACCCGCGTCTCCGGCGACATCTGGCCGGGCGCGATCAGCACGTTGACCAGCAGGTAGACCATCAGCGCGTAGGCGATGAAGTTGAACATGATGGTTGTGATGACGACGTGGGGGCCCCCCCCCCCCCGCCCCCCCCCCCCCGGGGCCGCCCCCCCCCCCCCCCCCCCCCCCCCCCCCCCCCACCCCCCCCCCCCCCCCCCCCC
>CAXUHK010000234.1:0-5312 GCA_964250775.1 uncultured Acetobacteraceae bacterium
CCCCCGGCACCCGCGAGCCAGCCAAGTCCGGCCAAGGCGCCCGCGCCGGACATGCGCGCGGTCGACAACACGCTGGCGCGGTTCCGCCTGGCGCAGCAGCAATCGCGGCCTGCCACGACGCGGCCGGGGCCGGCCCCCGGGAGCGCGTCGCGCGCCGGTGGCAGCCCCTCCGGCGACGTCACCGCCACGCTGACCGGCGAGCAGCGCGGCGCCATCGGCGACAAGGTGCGCGAGTGCTGGACCAAGGACGAATCGGCGCTCGACCTGGACAGGATGTCGGTGATGATGACCGTGACGCTGGACGCCGCCGGCATCGTGCGCGACGCCGTGGTGGGCGACGCCGATCGCGGCAAGCTGGCCGACCCGCGCTTCCGCGCCTTCGCCGAGCGCGCCCGACGCGCCAACCTCGACTCGCGCTGCTCCAACCTCAGCGACGAACTGCCGAAGGCGCAGCTCGGGCGCGTGATGAAATTGACCTTCCGCTTCCGGCCCTGATTTCCCGGCCCTGATTTCGAGGTGAACGCAATGACCGATCCGATGCTGGGCCGTCGTGGCCTGATCGCCGCCGCCGGGCTCGCCGCGGTTCCCTTCACCGCGTGGGCGCAGCCGGCCGGTCGCTCGGCGGTGATCGATGTCGACCGCGCCAGGAGCGCCCCGATTCCGGTCGCCGTGCCACCCTTCGCCGGCGGGCCGCTTGGTGCCCAGATCGCCGAGGTGGTGACCGCCGACCTGCAGAACAGCGGCTTGTTCCGCCCGGTGGCCGGTGAGGGCGTCGCCGCCGGCGGCGCCATCCCGGACCTGCAGAACTGGCGGGCGCTGGGCGCGCAGGCGCTGGTGGCCGGCGCCGTCAGCGACGCCGGCGGCTCGGTGCGGGTCGAGTTCCGGCTGTGGGACGTGCTCCCCGGCACGCAGCTCCAGGGCACCTCGTTCACCACCAGCACCGCCGGTTGGCGCCGCATCGCGCACAAGATCGCCGACGTGGTGTACCAGCGGCTGGTTGGCGAGCGCGGCTATTTCGACACCCGCATCGTCTACGTGGCGCAGACCGGCCCCAAGGACCGCCGCGTCAAGCGGCTCGCCATCATGGACCAGGACAGTGCGGCCAACCACTTCCTGACCGACGGCAGCGTGCTGGTGCTGACGCCGCGCTTCCATCCGACCCGCGACGAGATCGCCTTCATGAGCTACGCAAACAACCGGCCGCGCGTCACCCTGTTCGACCTGACCAGCGGCCGGCAGCAGAGCCTGGGCGAGTTCAGCGGCATCACCCTGTCGCCGCGTTTCAGCCCGGACGGCGGCAGCCTGGCGTTGGCACAGACCCATGGCGGCGGCAGCAACATCCACGTCGTCGACCTCGCGAGCCGCGCCAGCCGGCAGCTCACCAGCGGCGGCGCCATCGACGTCTCGCCCTGCTACAGCCCGGACGGGTCGCAGATCGTGTTCAACTCCGACCGCGGCGGGGACCTGCAGCTCTACGTTCTGGGCAGCGGCGGCGACGGCGTGCGCCGCAGCAGCTACGGCTCGGGGCGCTACGCGACCCCGGTCTGGTCGCCGCGCGGCGACCTGATCGCGTTCACCCGCCTGGCCGGCGGCAGCTTCGCCATCGGCGTCATGCACCCGGACGGCACCGGCGAGCGCATCCTCTCGGAGAGCTACGACGTCGAGGGGCCGACGTTCTGCCCCAATGGCCGGGTCGTCATGTTCTGGCGCGGCAGCGCCGGCGCCAATGCCTCGGCGCGCCTGGTCTCGATCGACATCGCCGGCTTCAACGAGCGGCAGGTGGCGACCCCGACCGACGCGTCCGACCCCGCCTGGTCGCCGCTGTCGGCCTGACACGCGATGCCAAGACGGGATGCCAGGACGGGATGCCAAAGCAAAATCGTTGACCGAATTCGTTACGAGGAATATTCGCGTTCGGGCAGGATCGTGGGCAAAGGGATCGGGGGACATCGACACATGACGTTGAAACTGTTCGCGGCGCTTGCGGCCGTGGCGACGCTGGCCGCGTGCGGTGGCCCGCAGGCGACCAATACCGGCTCCGCCAGCGGCTCCGGCGCCGCCACGGCCGGGCCGTCGCCGGGCAGCCAGGAGGACCTCGTGGCCAACGCCGGCGACCGGGTGTTGTTCGCGACCGACCGCTCGACGCTCGCCCCCGACGCGCAATCGGTGATCGACCGGCAGGCCAGCTTCCTTACCAAGTACCCGCAGGACAGCGTGCAGATCGCCGGCAACTGCGACGAGCGCGGCACCGAGGAGTACAACATCGCGCTGGGCCAGCGCCGCGCCAACGCGGACCGCGACTACCTGGTCGCGCGCGGCATCGACGGCTCGCGCATCTCGACCATCAGCTACGGCAAGGACCGCCCGACCGCGACCGGGTCCGACGAGCAGGCCTGGACGCAGAACCGCAACGCCATCACCTCGGTCCGCTGACGGCGGGGCGCGGGTGGGTTGGCGGTTGCCGATGCGCCCGCGTCGTGGCGTCCTCCGCGCTGGCTGACTTTGGAGGGAGCCTCGAATGCGGTCCTTGCGATCCCTGGCTGTCCTGGTGTGCGCTGTCCTGGCCTGCACCGTAGGCGGCGTGGCGCCGCCGGCCTTCGCGCAGGTCGAGTCGCGCGAGGGCATCGCGTTGCAGAACCAGATCCTCGAGCTTCGCCGTGACGTCCAGCGGCTGCAGTCGCAAGGCGGCCAGGCCGGCGGCTACGTCTCGCCGCCGCCGGTCGAGGCGCCGCCGCCGGCCGGGATCGGCGATCTCAACGCCAGGCTGCTGGATCGGGTGACGCAGCTGGAGGACGAGGTGCGGCGGCTGCGCGGCAGGCTCGACGAGGTGGACAACGCGCGCCAGCGGCAGGGCGACGACCTCGCCAAGCAAGTCGGCGACCTGAACTTCCGTCTGGACAACGCTGGCCCGCGTGGCGCGGCGGCCGCTCCGGCGCCCGCGTCTGGCGAGCAGCCGCACCGGACCCCGGAGACGGCGCTGCAGCAGGGCAACGCCGCGCTGGCGCGCCACGACTACGCCGCCGCCGAGGCCATCGCGCGCGAGATCGTCGCCGGGCACGGCCCGCGCCAAGCCGAAGGGCAGTACCTGCTGGCGCAGGCGTTGGCCGGACGCCGCGACTTCCAGGGCGCCGCGGTGGCGTACGACGATTCCTACAAGCGCAACCCGCGCGGCAGCCGGGCGCCGGACAGCCTGCTCGGCCTCGCGACCTCGTTCGCGGCGCTGAACCAGAAGCCGGAAACCTGCGCCACGCTGGACCAGTTGCGCGTCGAGTTCCCCAAGCTGCGCGCCGACCTGCGCCCGTCCGTCGCGGCGGCTCGGCAGCGTGCCGGCTGCGGCGCCTGAACGGCTGTGCAGCCGTCGCACGGTCCGCTCAGCGATGCCGAGTTCGCTGCCCTGCTCGACCCACTGGGGCCGTTCGAGCCGCGGCCCTGCCTGGCCGTCGCGGTCTCGGGCGGCGCCGACAGCCTGGCGCTGTGCCTGCTGGCGCGCCGCTGGGCGGCGGCCCGTGACGGGCAGGTGCTGGCGCTGACCTGCGACCATGGGCTCCGCCACGGCTCCGGCGACGAAGCGAGCCTGGTGGCCGTCGGGCTGCGGCGTAGCGGAGTGACCGTCAAAATCCTGACGTTGGCGGTGCCGCCCGGTCCCGGCGTGGCGCGTCGGGCGCGGGCGGCGCGCTACGCGGCGCTGGAGCGGGCGTGCGCGGGTCGCGGCGTGTTGCACCTACTGGTCGGGCATCACGCCGCCGACCAGGCCGAGACGGTCGCGATGCGGCTGCTGGCGGGCAGCGGCCCGGCCGGCCTGAGCGGCATGGCCGCCGTGACCGAGGGCAGGCATGTCAGGCTGCTCCGGCCATTGCTGCCCGTCCCGCCGCAGCGGCTGCGCGACACGCTGGCGGCGGCGGGGTCCACCTGGCTGGAGGATCCGAGCAATGCCGACGCCAGGCAGTTGCGGCCGCGCCTGCGGGCGCTGCGCCGGGACCGCTCGGGTGCTGGCCCGATGGTGGCGGCGGCGCTCGATGCGGCCACGCGGCGCGGGCGACACCGCCATGACCGTGATTGGGAGGTCGCCCGGTCGCTGGCCGCGTCGGTCTGCCTGGACCCGCTCGGCTACGCCCTGGTCCGGTGCGACCGGCTCGATCCCGCTTCCATCGCGGCGGTGGTGCAGGCGGTCTCCGGGGCATCGCGGCCACCGCCGCTGGCGCGGGCCGCGTCCTGGCTGGCCAAGCCGCGCGCCGCGACCCTGGGCGGCACGCAGATCCGGCCCGCCGGCGGCCGACAGGAGGGGGACTGGCTGTTCGCCCGTGAGCCGGCGGCCGTTGCCCCGCCCGTCGCGCTGATGGCGCAGACCTGGTGGGACGGGCGGTTCCGCCTGCGCGGCGGCGTGGCCGGCACCTGCGGGGCGCTGGGCGAGCAGGCCCGCGAGGTCCGGCATCCGGCGGACATCCCACTGATCGTGCTGCGAACATTGCCGGCGGTCCGGGTCGCGGGCAGCATCGTCGCGGTGCCGCAGCTCGGCCTCGGCGATCCGGAAATCCGCAGCGTCTTCAGTCCGGCGGCTTCGTTGTCGCAAGTGTTTTGGCGCTCCGAGCGGAACCGCCCGGCGGCGGGGATGCACAAGGCTTCGCGGCCACCTATCTTGACACCTGCATGAGCGACGATGCAGCGCCGGCCGATTTTTCGGATGCCACCATCCGGCAATACGGGCAGTCTTAGCGCAAGCTGGGTCGACGACGGAGAAGGCGGCCTGCGGGCCTTGGGAACGATATGAGCAATTTCGGCCGAAACTTGGCGCTTTGGGTAATCATCGCCCTTCTCCTGGTGGTGCTGTTCAACCTGTTCCAACCCGGGACCGGACGACCGGCGGCAGCGCAGATCCCGTATTCCGACTTCATCACGGACGTGAACGCCGGGCGGGTGCGCGACGTGGTGATCCAGGGCCGCGGCATCACCGGCCAGACCAACGACAGCCGTTCGTTCGAGACCTACACCCCGGACGACCCCTCGCTCGTCAGCCGGCTGACCGACAAGGGCGTGCGCGTCATCGCCAAGCCAGCCGACGACCGCAGCCCGCTGCTGCAGATCCTGCTGAACTGGTTCCCGATGCTGCTGCTGATCGGCGTGTGGGTGTTCTTCATGCGCCAGATGCAGTCCGGCGGCGGCCGCGCCATGGGCTTCGGCAAGTCGCGCGCCCGGATGCTGACCGAGAAGCAGGGCCGGGTCACGTTCGAGGACGTGGCCGGCATCGACGAGGCCAAGTCCGAGCTGCAGGAGATCGTCGAGTTCCTGAAGGACCCGCAGAAGTTCCAGCGCCT
>CAXUHK010000235.1:0-5303 GCA_964250775.1 uncultured Acetobacteraceae bacterium
ACCCTGAACCCCGCCCCCCTGCCCGCCGACCAGCTCATCAAGGTCGACCCGGACGGCACCCGCACCACCATCTCGGGGCCCGAGCTGCACCTCGCCAACTACGTGCTGGTCGACCAGAAGACCGGCGACGTCTACGCCGCGGTCAACAACGACGGCCCCGGCACCGGCGAGGTGATCAAGTACCACACCGACGCCAGCGGCGCCGTGACCAACTCCGTGGTCGCGAGCGGCCTTAACGACCCGCGCGGCATGGCGTTCGGCCCCGACGGCAACCTCTACGTGCTGGAGCAGGGCCAGGGCACCCCGGCCGGCGACCCCAACGCCGCCGCGGCCCCGGTGATCCCGTTCATCCCCGGCCTGGTCAGCGAGCGCGGCGGCTACACCGGCTCGATCACCAAGCTCGACATCACCAGCCCCGCCGGCGGCCAGGACCGCGTCTACACCGGCTTGCCCTCGTTCCAGGAGTTCAACCCGACCACCGGTCAGGACCGGGTCAACTCCATCGGCCCCAACGCCATGACCATCACCCCGGACGGCACCGTCTACATCGCCTCCGGCGGCGGCCTGGCGCCGCAGACCGCAGTCGCGGTCGGCGCCATCGGCAACGATTTGCAGGGCGTGCTGAAGCTGACCGGGCTGTTCGGGCCCGATCCGTCGCAGGCCACTTACACGCCCGAGTTCAACGCGCTGAGCTACGCCGCCGCCAACGGCACCGACGGCGCCACCACGCTGTTCAACACCGAGAGCAACCTGTACGACATCGCGCAAGGGTCGGACGGCAAGCTGTACACCGTCGACGCGGCGCGCAACGTGGTCTACGGCCTGTCGGCCGACGGCTCGACGCTGGAGAGCGCCACGGTGCTGCAGAAGCAGCCGCCGGTGCTGACGCCGCCGCAATACGCCGCCGAGGTCGCCGCCGGCGGCGACCCGACCGAGCAGTACCAGGCCGAGATCGCCAACGTCACCTATAAGAACGCCAACAGCCTGCCCAACGTGCCCGGCAACGTGCCGGTGGCCGCCGCCACCCCCACCAACGCCACCAGCGCCGCCGACACCTCGGCCAGCGCCGGCGCCAGCACCTCGCCCACCACCGACAGCTCGGGCAGCACCGCCCCGGCCACTACCGCATCGGCCACCACGGCGCCCGCCACGAGCGACACTTCGGGCACCGCCACCACGACGCCGCCGCATGGCGAGGACACCCAGGGCTCCGGCGTCACCAACACCACCATGGCCGCCAGCAGTGGCTCGTCCAGCACGACACTGCCCACCGTGCCCTCGACCACCGGCGCTGCGCCCACCACCGGCTCGTCCAGCACCGCGCTGCCGACCGTGCCCACCGCGCCGACCGGCCCCAGCGTGCTGCCCGGCCCGGTCGACCCGACCAGCCCGCCGGTGCTGGCCAACAACATCTACGCGCCCTACTTCGACGCCTTCTTCGGCAACTACGCGCCGGCGCCGTCGACCCCGCTGGCGCTGCCGGCCGGCAACGGCGGCCAGTACACCGCCGCCAAGCTGGTGGTGTTCGGCGACCGCCTGGCCGACAACGGCAACACCGCGGCGTTGGAGCAGTCACTGGGCCAGGCTCCGGGCCAGACCACGGCGCCGTACTCGGCCACCGGGGACTTCTCCGACGGCCCGAAATGGACCACCGACCTGGCGCAGATGCTGGGCGCCACGGCGCCCTCGCAGCAGGAGAACTTCGCCTACGAGAGCGCCACCGCGCGCGACCTCGGCGTGCCCAACCCGTTCGACCCGAACGCGGCCAAGACGCCGCTCGACACCTTCGCCGGCCAGATCGGGCAGTTCGCCAAGCAGGACGGCACGTTCTCCGCCAACGACGTGGTGTCCGTCACCTTCGGCGGCAACGACATCTCGCTGCCCAGCACCGAGAGCCCGCAGCAGGGCGTCACCGACAGCGTCAACGCCATCATCGGCGGCCTGCAGCAGGCGGCCGGCCTCGGCGCCAAGCACTTCCTGGTTTCCAACCTGCCCGACATCACGCTGGCACCGCTGTTCAGCCAACCGGCGTTCCTGGCCGCCACCGGGGCCACGCAGGCGCAGTTCCAAGGCCTGGTGTCGGATTTCAACACCCAGCTCGCGACCGGCCTCGCCAGCTTCCAGCAGCAGACCGGCCTCGACGTGAAGACGCTCGACCTTGCCACCCTGTTCAAGGGCATCGCCGCCAACCCGTCCGACTACGGCTTCACCAACATCACCCAGCCGGTGCTCGTCTCCACGCCGGGGGCCGGCACCGCGCCCACCTACAACCCGGCCATCGTGGGCCAGGATCCGCAGGTCGAGCACGGCTCGCTGTTCCTCGACCCGTATTTCGACCCGACCGCCCTGGGCCAGGCGGTGATCGCCCAGACCGCACGCTCCACGCTCACCGCCTGACGCCATGGCCGACCGGGCGGGGATCCAGTGCCCGCCCGGTCGAGCTCAACGCCCGCCGCACGGCGCCTAAGCCGGCCGCACCTTAATGAAGTCGACGAACGCCCGCAGCGGCGCGGGCATGAGGCGGCGTCCGGGGTAGTAGAGGAACGGTCCCGGGAAGCGCTGCCACCAGGGTTCCAGGACGGGCTCGAGGGCGCCGCTGTCGAGGTGCGGGCGCAGCCAGTCCTCGAATAGGTAGACGATGCCGGTGCCGGCGATCGACGCATCGACGGCGAGATCGGCCGCCGGGCCGATCCGCACCAGCAGCGGCCCCTTGGGATCGACCTGCACCACCTCGCCGTCACGCTCGAATTCCCACACCACCATCGCGCCGCTGGCGAAGCGGCCAGTCAGACAGGCATGGCCAAGCAGCTCGCTTGGGTGGTTCGGCCGGCCGCGACGATCGAGGTACGCCGGAGCGGCGGCGGCGGCGAAGCGCTGCACGCGCGGCCCGATCGGCACCGCGATCATGTCCTGTTCCAGCCGTTCGTCGTAGCGGATGCCGGCGTCGCACCCGGCCGCGAGCACGTCCACGAAACTGTCTTCGGCGATCACCTCCAGCCGGATGTCGGGGTAGGCGGCGAGGAACGGCGGGACGATGCCGGGCAGCACCAGCCGCGCCGCGCTGACCGGCACGTTGAGGCGCAACGCGCCCGCCGGACGGTCGCGAAAACCGTTCAGGGCGTCGAGCGCCGCCTCCACCTCGCCCAATGCCGGGCCGAGCCGCTCCAGCAGGCGCTGGCCGGCCTCGGTGGGCGCGATGCTGCGCGTGGTCCGGTTGAACAGCCTGACGCCGAGCCGCGTCTCCAGCCGCCGCACCGCCTCGCTGAGACCGGACGCGCTGCCGCCGCTGGCGCGCGCGCCGTCGCGAAAGCCGCGGGCGCGCGCCACCGCCACGAAGGCGTTCAGGTCACCCAGGTCGACCTTCACTGTTCGCCACTCCGCACAGCCTGTATGGACTATCACCCATTATTGCGCATATTGGCAACGCCCAGTTGTACGCTGCCTTCAGGAGAGATCGATCATGCCCAACATCAACCAGTCCGGTGTTTCCACCCTCGGCGACCGCACCGTGAAACGGCTCGGCTACGGCGCCATGCAGCTTGCGGGACCCGGCGTGTTCGGGCCGCCCAAGGACCGCGACGCGGCGTTGGCCGTGTTGCGCGAGGCGGTCGCGAGCGGCGTCGACCACATCGACACCAGCGATTTCTATGGCCCGCATGTGACCAACCAGATCATCCGCGAAGCGCTGCACCCGTATCCCGACGACCTCGTCATCGTCACCAAGATCAGCGCCCGGCGCGGCGCGGACGGCTCGTGGCTCCCCGCGTTCTCGCCCGAGGAACTGACGCAGGCCGTCCACGACAACCTGCGCAACCTGGGCCTCGACGTGCTCGAAGTGGTCAACCTGCGCAGCATGTTGAACCCGCACCACCCGGTCGAGGGATCGCTCGAGGCGCCGCTTGCCGTCCTGGCGGAATTGCAGCGTCAGGGCCTGGTGCGCCATGTCGGGCTGAGCAACGTGACCCCCACGCAGGTCGCCGACGGACGCCGCATCTGCGACATCGTCTGCGTGCAGAACCTGTACAACGTGGCCAACCGGGCCGACGACGCGCTGATCGACGACCTTGCGCGCGACGGCATCGCCTATGTGCCGTTCTTTCCGCTCGGCGGGTTCGCCCCGCTGCAGTCGTCCACCCTGTCTGACGTCGCTGCCCGCCTCGGCGCCACGCCGATGCAGGTCGCCCTCGCATGGTTGCTGCGCCGTTCGCCCAACATCCTGCTGATCCCCGGCACGTCGTCAGTCGCGCACCTGCGGGAGAACCTCGCCGCCGCCCGACTGGCGCTGCCAGACGACGTGATGCGCGAGCTGGACGCAATCGCCGACAAGGCTGATCGCGCCGAGGCTGGCCACGCCGAGGCTGGTCGATGACGGCGACGCGCTGCGGGAACTGACCCGCTCGGGGCGAGCCGGCGCGCCGGCTAGCGGCCGGTCGCCCGCCCGGAGCTACGCCGCGCGTTGCTGCAGGAAGGCGTGCACGAACGCCGGCAGGTGGCTGCCGAGCCAGTCGCCCATCTCCTGCTCCTCGTCCATCGACTGCCGCAGCGCCGCCTGGTCCCCGGTGGCGCCCGCCGCCTCCGCCAGGGTGAGCAGCACCCTGTAGGAGCCGATCTCGTAGGCCTTGAAGCCTATGGCCGCGAGGACGTTCTTCAGCACCTCGTCGCCCGCGCCGACATGGGCGAAGCCGGCCACGGTGGCGACGGCGCCGGTGACGGCCTCCTTGGCCACCGACTTGCTGGTGCCGTGCTTGGCCAGCAGGTCGTCGAGCCGGGCCGCCTGGGCGGTCGAGCGCTCCATCTCCCGCCGCATCCTGGCGTGCAGCTCGGGATAGGGCTGCATCCGGCCGAGCTCGTTCTTGACGGTGCCGATCGCCTGGGTCTCGACGGCGTGCTGGTTGCGTAGCCCGGTAAGATAGACGTCCATCGCCGCGTTGGTGCCGCTCATGGTAAACTCCAGTTGCAATCCCGGCCCAACGCCGGCTCCGCGCGGCGGATGCCAGTGGGAACCATCAGGATAAGTTGCACTTGCCATCGGGCAGCGCGGCCAAACCTACAAAGGGTTTGGTTTGATCTGGCCTGGGTTGGCCTGTCGGCCATCAATACCATGGCGGCGAGCCTGCCTGTAGGAAACCTTACTTCAGGATTGGGCCTCGCCTCCCTGCGCTCGATGCCCGCGCCCGCGATGGCCGCACCCGGGCAGGACCGGGACCGCCGCGCTTTGCCGGCCGGCCCGGATCGGCGAAGATGCCGGCCATGACCCGATCCCGCCTCGACCGCGCCCTCGACGCCCTGCCGCGCCGCTTCCG
>CAXUHK010000236.1:0-5267 GCA_964250775.1 uncultured Acetobacteraceae bacterium
CGGGGCGGTCGGCGCCGACCGCCTGGTTGATCGCCGCCCCCGCCGCGGGCGCGGGGGGCGCGGCGGGGGCGTCGGCGGGCAGCGCCGCCCGCGGCACCACCTCGCCGCTGGCGCGACTGCTCGGCCTGCGCCACAGGCCCGGCCTGCGCGCCGTCCTGCACCAGGCGGACTGGGTCATGGGCCGGCTATGCGGGCGCTTCGATGTGAGCGACGCCAACAACGCGCTCAAGACCGGCTACGACCCGCTGCTCGGCGCCTGGCCCGACTGGATGCGCGGCCTGGGGATCGTCAAGGGCTTGCTGCCGCGCGTGGTGGCGCCCGGCACGCCGATCGGTCGGATCGCGCCGGGGATGGCGGCGCGTTTCGGCCTGCCGGGCGACCTGTCGATGGTCGCCGGGACCACCGACGGCTGCGCCGCGTTCCTCGCCACCGGCGCGGCGCGGGTGGGCGAGGCGGTCACGTCGCTTGGTACCACGATGACCCTGAAGCTGCTGTGCGCGGCGCCGCTATCGGCGCCCGAGTTCGGCGGCTACCGCCACCGTTTCGGCTCCGGCGGGGTGGCGGGCGGGGCGTCCAACAGGGGCGGCGCGGCGCTGCTGCGGCATTTCGACGTGCCGACGCTGACGCGGCTCAGCGCGGCGCTCGACCCCACGCGCGACAGCGGCCTCGACTACTACCCGCTGCCGTCGCTGGGCGAGCGGTTCCCCATCGCCGACCCGCATCTGGCCTCGCGCGAGACGCCCCGGCCGCCTGGCGACGCGCTGTTCCTGCACGGGCTGCTCGAAGGCGTTGCCCGGATCGAGGCGCTGGGCTACCGGCGCCTGGCCGACCTCGGCGCGCCGGCCCTGGCCAGCGTGCGCAGCGTCGGCGGCGGCGCCGCGAACCCGGCCTGGACGGCGCTGCGCGGCCGCATCCTGGGGGTGCCGATGCCGCCGGCCCGCTCCGACCAGGCGGCGGTGGGGACGGCCGGCCTGGCGCTCGGCTCGGCCTGATCCGGATGGCGTGCCGCGCCCATTCGGATAGGATCGCGCCATGGCATCCTTCCGCAGCGAACTCCTTATCCGCTTCCGGCACTGCGACCTGGCCGGGATCGTGTTCTACCCGCGCTACGTCGAACTGCTGAACGACGTGGTCGAGGACTGGTTCGCCGCCATGGACCTGTCGTTCGGCAAGCTGCTGGGGCAGGGACTGGCCGCGCCGATGGCGGCGCTCGACGTGCAGTTCCACAAGCCGAGCCGGCTCGGCGAGACGCTGGCCGCAGCCTTGGACGTCGAGCGGATTGGCCGGACATCATGCCGCGTCGTGGTCCGGCTGGCCGGGCCGGACGGGGTGGCGCGGGTGACGTTCCAAGCCACCATGGTCTGCGCGGCGCTGGCCGAGATGCGCCCGCAGCCCTGGCCGGACGCGCTGCGCCAGGAGCTGTCGCGCTATCAATGACGCGCTCCCGGAGCGGGCGCGCCGACGGCAGCCTATGCCGTTCGCATCGAGGGATCGATGGCGCTGATGACCGCGTTCTTCGCCGCGGCCGAAGCGATCCCGGTCGGGTCCGCGAGGCCCACGGTCGCGCCCGCCGCGGTGCCGGCGACATTGGCTCCCCAATCCTTGCCGGCCTGCTTCACGTCGCCACCCTGAACGGCGGTGCTGGCCGTGTTCAGGGCACCGGAGATGTTCGAGGCCCCGATCTCCACGCCGGCGGAAACGAGCTTTCCGACGCCAGGTATCTTGCCCGCCGTGTCGGCGGCGAGCTCGCCGATGCCGCTGGCGATGTTGGAGCCGGTCCGCATCATGCCGCTGGCCATGTCCTTGCCGGCTTGCTTGACGTCGCCGCCGGTCATGGCGGCGTCGGCGACATTCATCCCGCCGGAGACGCCGGAGGCGACCATGTGCAGCGGCCCGAGAAGCGACTTCAGCGGGCCGGGCAGGTTGTCGAGCGCCTGGCTGAACTTGCCTGCCACGCTGGCGATGCCATGCGCAATCTCGTGACCCGCGAAAGTCGTGTTGTCCATGTTGGTGCCGTCCTGCTTGACGTGCCTGTCGTTCGTCGTGTCGAGCTTCTGGTTGTCCTGCAGGGCTGAATAGCCGTTCTTCCCGAAATCCTGCAGCAAGCCGGCCTCGGTGCCATGGCGGGCATCGCCGTCCTTGGTGAAGCCCTCGATCTTGCCATCGTCCGTGACCTTATCGGAACGATCCTTGCCGTCGCTGGCCTTGGATTGCTTGATGTGCTGTAGGACCTGGCTGGCCCGGTACGCCGCGTCGGGATCCTTGTCGAAATCCCCGACCTGCTTCTTCAGCGCGTCCTTGACCCCGCTCTGGTTGCCGAGGTTCTTCAGGGTCGGGTCGCTGTCCACGATGTCCCGGGCGCTGCGCGTGTCGCCCGGGGGCCGCTTGTCGTCGGCGGACAGCTTGGGTGGCGCACCCGGATCGCCAGCCGGCGGAGCGCTTGGCGCGGCCGGGCTAGTGTCTTGCTTTGGCGGGGCGCCGCCGCCCTGTGGGCCGGTCAGGAGCTGGGTGAACGCGGCCCCCGGTGCTTGGCCCCCGCCCAGGCCACCCAAAAGCTGGCCGCCAAGGCCAGCGCCCGTCTCAAGGCTCGAAATGCGACTCATGGTGTTGCTCCTGTCGGATCGAAGCGACACTGGTAGCAGGTGGGCCTGTCGCGAACCTGACCGCGCGGATGCGCCGGCTCACCCGTCGCGGTCGTCGCCGAACTCGGCGTCGCGGTGGACGTGCGCCGACAGCAGCAGGCCGAAGCCCGCCATCACCGTCACCATCGCCGAGCCGCCGTACGACACCAGCGGCAGCGGCACGCCGCCGACCGGGATGGCGCCCATCACCATTGCCAGGTTGACGAACACGTAGCAGAAGAAGTTCGTCGACACGCCCAACGCCAGCAGCCGGCCGAAGCGGTGGCGGCAGCGCACCGCCATCGCCATGCCGGCCAGCACGATCAGCAGCAGCAGTGCCATGACCGCCAGCCCGCCCGCCAGCCCGAACTCCTCGCCCAGCGTGGTGAAGATGAAGTCGGTCTGCTTCTCCGGCAGGAAGTCGAGGTGCTCCTGGGTGCCGCGCAGGTAGCCCTCGCCCCACAGCCCGCCGGAGCCCAGCGCGATCTTGCTCTGGATGATGTTGTAGCCGGCGCCCAGCCGGTCTTGCTCCGGGTGCAGGAAGGTCACGATCCGGGCGCGCTGGTAGTCGTGCAGGTGGCCGTAGGCCAGCGGCGCCGCGACGCCGATGCCGGCCAGCAGCAGCGCCACCATCCACCAGCGCAGCCCGGCGGCCCAGAACACGGTGAAGCCCACGGCGGCGGTGATGACCGCGGTGCCCAGGTTCGGCTCCTTCAGGATCAATGCCACCGGCGCCAGCACCGTGAGGGTCGCGGGCAGCAGGAACAGGGGGTTGCCCATGCGCTCCCAGCTCGCCCGGTGGAACCAGGCGGCCAGCGCCAGCACGAGGGCGATCTTCATGAACTCGCTAGGCTGCCACTGCATCCCGCCCAGCTCGATCCAGCGCTGCGCCCCCTTGCCGACATGGCCCATGCGGGCCACCAGCACCAGCAGGCCCAGCGCCACCGCGTAGGTCGGCCACGCCAGGCGCAGGATGAGGCGGATGTCGACCAGGGCGATGCCGACCATCAGCGCCAAGCCGACCAGGAAGCGCGACAGGTGGCGCGAGGCGTACGGCTCGGCCGATCCGCCGGCCGCCGAGTACAGCGCCGCGGTGCCGATCGCCGCCAGCGCGCACAGCAGCAGCACGAACGCCCAGTTGATCCGCCCGAGCTTGACGGCGAGGCCGAACGACGCCTCGCGGACCAGCCGGCGTTGCAGGCCACTCACGCCTTCAGCGGCGCCGCGCGGCCGGCGGGAGCCGTGGCCAGCGCCTCGGTCATGATGTCACGCGCGAGCGGCGCCGCCGCCTGCGCCCCGGCGTTGCCGTGCTCGACCACCACCGACAGCGCGTAGCGCGGCGCGTCGTACGGCGCGAACGCCACGAACAGCGCGTGTGGCCGCAACTCCCAGGGCAGGTCCTCCGAGTTGAAGCCATGCTCGCGCTGCTCGCGCGACACCCGCCGCACCTGGGTCGAGCCGGTCTTGCCGGCCAACGCCACGCCCGGCAGGGCGAGCCGGCCCAGCGGCGCGGTGCCGCCAGGCTCGTTGACCACCGCGTACATCCCCTCGCGCACCGCGAGCAGGTCGCGCTCGGGGATGCCCATCTCGGGCCAGTCGAGTGCCTGGCTGCCCGGTCGCAGCTCTGTGCCCACGCCGCGAGTGAGGTGCGGCTGCACCTGCCGGCCGGTGGCGATGCGCGCGGCCATGGTCGCCAGCGCCAGCGGCGTCAACTGCAGGAAGCCCTGGCCGATGCCATGCACCAGCGTGTCGCCGAGGTTCCACGCGTGGCCCTGCCGCAGTCGCCAGGCGCGCGTCGGCACCAGGCCGGCGCGCGCCCCCGGCAGCTCGATGTCGAGCGGCACGCCGAGGCCGAAGCGGCGGGCCATCGCGGCGATGGCGTCGATGCCGGTGCGCCGCGCGGTCTCGTAGAAGAACACGTCGCAGCTGTGCTTCAGCCCGCCATGCAGGTCGAGCGCGCCATGGCCGCCCTTGCGCCAGCAGTGGAACCGCGCGTTGCCAAGGTCGAGGAAGCCGCGGCACTCGATGCGGTCATGCGTGGACAGCGCCTGCGCCCGCAGCCCGGCCAGCGCCACCACCATCTTGAATGTCGAGCCCGGCGCGTACAGCCCGGCCGAGGCCTTGTCGGCCAGCGGCGCCAGGCGGTCGCCGGTCCACTCCGCCCATTGCGCCTGCGACACGCCGGCGTCGAACAGGCCGGGATCGAACGACGGGTTGCTGGCCATCGCCAGCACCTCGCCGTTGGCGCAGTCCAGCACCACGGCGCTGGCGCTCTGCCCGCCCAGCCGCGCCACCACCCGCGCCTGCAGCGCAGCGTCGATGGTGAGCGCCACGTCCTGCCCGGCGGCGCCGTCCTCGCGGTCCATCTCGCGGATCACCCGGCCCGCCGCGTTGACCTCGAGCTTCACCGCGCCGGCCTCGCCGCGCAACGCGACGTCATGGAACTTCTCGACGCCGGCGCGGCCGATGCGGATGCCGGGCAACGCCAGCACCGGGTCATCGGCCACGTCGTCGTCGTTCGGGGCCGCGACGTAGCCCACGACATGCGCAAGCGTGGCCCCGCTCGGATACTGCCGCGTGCTGGCGCGGTCGATCAGCACGCCCGGCAGGTCGGGCGCGTTCACCTAGCTGCGCGCCATCACCTCC